>DASSQZ010000001.1:0-8856 GCA_035702105.1 Myxococcales bacterium
ATCGCCTGGCTCTGGCAGCGCTTCGTGATCACGCCGCTGGTCGGGCAACTGGTGAGCCGGCGCCTGCGCCTCCACGGCCGCGAGCACCTGGACGCGCTGCCGCGCGACGTCCCCGTGCTGCTGGTCGCGAACCACCGCACCTTCTTCGACCTGTTCATCCTCGGCTGGATCTTCATGCGCGAGGAGAAGCTGCGGCGCAGGGTCAGCTTCCCCGTGCGCTCGAACTTCTTCTACGAGAACCCGGCGGGGCTCTTCCTCGGCGTGGTGGGCACCGGCGGCTCGATGTTCCCGCCCTTCTTCCGCTCCGCGGAGAAGAAGCCGATGAACCGCGTCTCCCTGGAGATCCTGCTCTCCAAGCTGCGCACCCGCGGGCAGATGATCGGCTTCCACCCCGAAGGCACGCGCAACAAGACCTCCGATCCCTACATGATGCTGCCGGCGCAGCCGGGCGCCGGCGAGCTGGCGCTCAAGGCGCGCCCCGTGGTGGTGCCGGCGTTCATCCTCGGCATGACCAACAGCGTCTGGACCGAGCTGAAGGCGAACCTGCGGGGAGAGCGTCCGGTCACCGCGGTCTTCGGCGCGCCGGTGGAGCTGCCGGAGGCGCCGCCGGAGACGCGCCTGTCGCACCACAAGCGGTGCGCCGATCTGATCCGCGAGCGGATCCTGGCGCTGGGAGAGCAGGTACGGGCGCTGCGCGGCGACGCGCTCAGGAACGGATCTTCTCAACCCCCTTCTCCGGGGTCGAGCGCGACGTGACCAGCCGCGGCCGGAGCAGGTTGGCGATGGTCGCCTCCAGCTCCTGCGGCTCGAACGGCTTGCCGATGTAGCCCTGGGCGCCCATCAGCTCGGCCTCCCACTCGAAGCCGAAGCCGGAGATGATCACCACCGGCACGTCCTTGAGGTCGGGCGTGGCGCGCATGCGCTGCAGCATCTCGCGGCCGTTCATCACCGGCATCTGGAGGTCGAGCAGCACCAGGAGCGGCGGGCGCTCGGAGAGCTTCGCCAGCGCCTCCTCGCCGTGCGCAGCTTCTTCGACCTGGTACCCTTTCATCTCCAGCGCAAGGCGCAGGCCGGTCCGGAAGTCGGCGTCGTCGTCCACGATCAGGATGTAGGGCCAGCGTCGCATCGGGGGGCTCGGTGCGTAGATCTAGCGACTGCGTCGGGCAAACGGAAGGGGGCGGCTGCCCGCCTGCTGCCTGGCCGACGCCGGACCCGGCGGAAACAGGGCATTTGACCGCCCTCCGCTGCCCTGCTACCTCCACGTACATCCCGCTGCAGGAGCGGGCCTCGCCCGCGGCCGGAGCGCTGCAGGCGGGACATTGCAGAGGAGAGAGGGCGGGGGTTGAAGTCCGCAGATGTCCTGGCGAAGACGCAAGTTTCTCGCCACGCGGCGGCGGTGCTGCGCAAGGCATGCCGCGAGTGGCTGCGCGGCGAGCACCTCTCCCTGGCGCTGGTTTCCGACCGCGAGATGCGCGCCCTCAACCTGCGCTGGCGCGGCAAGGACTCGACCACGGACGTGCTCTCGTTCCCGCTTCAGGAGCGAGGGGCGCTGGGAGACGTGGTCATCTCGCTGCCCGCGGCCCGCCGGCAGGCGCGCGAGGGAGGGTGGCCTCTCTCGGTGGAGCTGCGACGGCTCCTGGCGCACGGGCTGCTCCACTGCCGCGGATACGATCACCAGACCGCGAAGGAGGCGAAGAGGATGGCCCGCGCCGAGCAGAGGCTCCTGGGCGCGCGCGGCATGGTGGGCGACTCCCTTTCCCAGAAGCGGGTTCCCACCGCGCGCGATTCGCGGTAGAGCGTGCGCCATGGCGACCCTGCCGCCGGAACTGGACGAGCTCTCCGGGCGCTTCGAAGCGCTCCGGGGGGCGCTTTGACATCGAAAAGAAGCGCGCCCGCGTCGAGCTGATCGAGCGCGAGAGCGTGCAGCCGGGCTTCTGGGACGACCAGAAGCGCGCCCAGGCGCTGAGCAAGGAGAAGAGCGACCTGGAGCTGCAGCTCGCGCAGTTCGAGCGCGAGCGGCAGAAGCTCGACGATGCGGTGGCGCTCCACGAGCTGGCCGAGGAGGCCGACGACGAGGCCGCCCGCACCGAGGCGAAGGCAGCGGTGGCCGAGGCCCACGAGGGAGCGGCGCGGCTGGAGCTCGCGCGCATGCTCGCGGGGCCCCAGGACCGGCTCAACGCCATCGTCGAGATCAACGCCGGCGCCGGCGGCACGGAGTCGCAGGACTGGGCGCAGATGCTCTACCGCATGTATACGCGCTACTCGGAGCGGAAGGGCTGGCAGGTGGAGCAGGGCGACTTCCAGCCGGGGGAGGAGGCGGGCATCAAGAGCGCCAGCTTCATCGTCCGCGGCGACCACGCCTTCGGCTGGCTCAAGGCCGAGGTGGGCGTGCACCGGCTGGTGCGCATCTCGCCCTTCGACTCCAATGCGCGCCGGCACACCTCGTTCGCCTCGGTCTTCGTCTATCCCGAGGTGGACGAGGACATCGAGATCGACATCAACCCGGCGGACGTGCGCATCGACACCTTCCGCAGCTCGGGGGCGGGCGGACAGAAAGTCAACAAGACCGACTCGGCCATCCGCATGACCCACCTTCCCACCGGCATCGTGGTCTCGATGCAGAACGAGCGCAGCCAGCACAAGAACCGCGACATGGCCTGGAAGGTGCTGCGCTCGCGGCTGTACGAGCTGGAGCTGCGCAAGCAGCAGGCGCAGCGGGACAAGATCGAGGCGGGCAAGGCGGACATCTCCTTCGGATCGCAGATCCGCAACTACGTGCTCGCCCCCTATCGGATGGTGAAGGACGTGCGCACCGGCGTGGAGAGCGGCAACACCGACGCGGTGCTCGACGGCGAGCTGGATCCATTCATCACCGCATTCCTGCTCGGGGTGCGGCGCAAGGACAGACCGGGCGGCGAACCCGCGGAGGCGTAAATGGCCATCATCCACTACGACGTGGTCTTCGAGAGGAACGTTCCCTCGCTCACGCAGATCAAGGAGAAGATCGACGTGCGCCTGGGATTGCGCACCCACCTGATCAAGGACGCCATCGAGCCGGGCCACCACTGGCCGCACATCGGCGACGTGCGCGAGTCGGGAACGGTGGAGTGCGACGAGTGCGAGGACTCCGATCTGGAGATCACGGTGGGGTCCGAAGGCGTGCGCATCACCTGTGTGCCCTCGTCGACGCATCCCTACTTCCGCGAGATCGCGCTCGCGGCGCTGGTCGATCTGGGCGGGAGCTTCGACGCCAAGCTGCACCCGTTCGTGGGGCGCAAGTGGAGCGAGCTGACGCCCGCCGAGAGGCAGGTGGGCTGGCGCTGACTAAATGGGGACACCCTACTTAATTCGTCCGCTCGAGCGGCTACGTGTCTGCGAATTAAGTAGGGTGTCCCCATTTAGCATTTAGTGGCCGAGCAGGAACTGCAGCCGCCACTGCGCGTCGGCGGTCTCTTCCGGCGACAGCTCGTGATACAATGAATATAGCGCGAGCACTTCCCTCGCGCGCTTGCGCAGGTGGCGCGAGGGGCGCTGCGGGTTGCGCTTGCGCGGCGCGGGCAGCATGGCGGTGAGGATGGCGGCTTCCTCGGGAAGGATGTCCGCCGCGGGCTTGTGGAACCAGAAGCGCGCCGCGGCGTCGGCGCCGTAGATGCCGGGGCCCCACTCGACGACGTTGAGGTAGAGCTCGAGGATCCGCCGCTTGCCCAGCGACTCCAGCCTGCGGGCGAGGAAGTATTCGCGGGTCTTGCGGAGCAGCGATCGCTCCTCGCCGAGCCAGAGGTTCTTGGCGAGCTGCTGCGTGATGGTGGACGCGCCGCGGCCGAGGTGCCCTTCCTCCACCGCCGAAGTGATGGCGATGCGCGTCTGCTCCACGTCGATGCCCTCGTGCTCCCAGAAGCGCGCGTCCTCGCTGTTGATCACCGCGCGCTGGAGCCAGATGGAGATGCGCCCGAGCGGCACCCAGTGCTGGTTGCGCCGCGGCGCCCTGCCGCGCTCGCGCGCATCGCGCATGCGGGCATCGATGAGCGCGGTGCTGGCCGGGTTCTGCCTCCGCAGCGGCTCGGCCGACGGCAAGGTGAGCCAGAACAGCGCGACGGCCGCGACGGCGCACAGGCACGCACCAACCACCACCCGCCGGCGTGTCCGCCCCCTCGAAGCCACGCCACAGTTGTAGCCCGAACCGGGGGCAGAAACCCAAACGCAAACGCAAGTCCGGGCCCCGAAGCTGCTAGACCTGCCGGCCTCTTGGATCGGTCCTTCACGGCGCGCAGGCTCTTCGGCGTCCTCCGCGACAACCGCGGCTTCCGCCGGCTCTATGCCGCCAACGCCGTCTCCCAGATGGGCGACTGGTTCAACATCGTGGCCCTCTTCTCCTTGCTGCTGGAGCTCACCGGCAAGGGCGGCGCGGTGGCCTTCGCCCTGCTGACGCGGTTCGTGCCCGCCTTCCTCGCCGGCCCTGCCGCAGGAGTCCTCGCCGACCGCGTCTCGCGGCGGGCGATCATGGCGGTCAGCGACCTCCTCCGTGCCGCGCTGGTGCTCTGCCTGCTCTTCGTGCGCCGCCCGGACCAGGCGTGGATCGCGTACGCGGTGATCACCGCCCATTCG
This sequence comes from Myxococcales bacterium, assembly GCA_035702105.1. Classification (GTDB taxonomy): domain Bacteria; phylum Myxococcota; class Myxococcia; order Myxococcales; family 40CM-4-68-19; genus 40CM-4-68-19. Next base: position 4,606 of record DASSQZ010000001.1, read on the forward strand.
CTGGTGAGCGCCTTCTTCGACCCGGCGCAGCAGGCCATGCTGCCCAACCTGGTCGCGGAGGAGGACTATCCCTTCGCCGCCACGCTGGAGAACTCACTCTGGGCGGCGACCCTGGCGGTGGGTTCGGCGCTGGGCGGCTTCGCCCTCGCGCTGCTCGGGCGCGACGCCGCCTTCCTCTGCGACGCGGCGAGCTTCCTCGCCTCCGCCGCGCTGATCGCCCGCCTGCCCGCCGGTCACGCCAGGCGCGCGGACCGGCAGGCCATCGAGGCCAGGGAAGAGGCGCGCGACCCGGGCTCGCGGGTCGAGAACCTGCTCGGGCTGCGCGACCTGGCGGAAGGCGTCCGCTACATGGTCTCGCACCGGCGCGTGCGCGCGCTGCTCGCGGTCAAGGCCAGCTTCGGGCTCACCCTGGGCGGCGTGCTGGTGCTGCTGGCCTACTTCGGCGAGAAGGTCTTCGACTACGGCAACGGCGCCGGCATCGCCGTGCTCTACAGCGCGCGCGGCGTGGGCAGCTTCGCCGGACCGTTCGCCGCCTTTCGCGTCGCCGGGACTGACGATCGCGGGCTGCGCCGCGGCATCGGGCTTGCGTTCGCGCTGCTGGTCGTCTGCTACGTGGGCTTCGCCCTCAGCCCCGCTCTCGGCTACGCCGCCTTCGCATTGGCCGCCGCCAACGCCGGCGGCAGCATCCTCTGGACCAGCGGTTCCACCCTGTTGCAGCGCCTGGTGCCCGACGCCGTGCGCGGGCGCGTCGCCGCGGCCGAGATGGGCGGGTTCATGCTGACGCTCGCCGCGAGCACGCTCGCCACCGGCCTTCTGCTCGACCGCGGCGTTCCGCCCCGCGCGCTGATGGCGGCGTGCGGCCTCGTGGCCCTGGTGCCGCTCGCGTACTGGGCGTCCGCCCAGAGCGCGTTCGAGGTGACAGCGCACCGTTCCGGGGAGTAAAGAGACGCTCCCCATGGCCGACACTCCCCAGCCCGGAGCGACCAGCTCGATCGAGGATCAGATCCGCCTGCGCGAAGGAAAGGCGCGGGAGCTTCGCGAGAAGGGCGGCCACCCCTACGGCAACGGCGTCGTGGTGCCGCACACCACCGGCTTCGTCCGCATGCGCCACGCCGACGACGACGCGGCCAGGCTGGAGCAGGACCAGAGCGAGCCGTACGGCGTGGCAGGCCGCGTGGTGGCGCTGCGCAGCATGGGCAAGGCCAGCTTCCTCAGCCTGCGCGACCGCGACGGGGATCTCCAGGTCTTCGTCAGGAAGGACAAGGTGGGCGAGGAGGCGTACGACCGTCTCAAGCTCACCGACCTGGGTGACATCGTCTTCGCCCGCGGCCGCGCCATGCGCACCCGCACCGGCGAGCTGTCGATCGAGGCTGCCGAGTTCCAGCTCCTCACCAAGGCGCTGCGGCCGCTGCCGGAGAAGTGGCACGGCCTCACCGATCACGAGACGCGCTACCGGCAGCGCTACGTGGACCTGGCCGCGAATCCGGAGGTGCGGGAGATCTTCCGGCGCAGGTCGAAGCTGATCCGGGGCATCCGCACCTTCCTGGAAGAGCGCGATTTCATCGAGGTGGAGACGCCGGTCCTGCACAAGCCGGAGGAGGCGGGCGGGGCGGCGGCGCGGCCCTTCGAGACGCACCACAACGCGCTCGACCTGGATCTCAAGCTGCGCATCGCGCTGGAGCTGCACCTCAAGCGGCTGATCGTGGGCGGGCTGGAGCGCGTCTACGAGATCGGCCGCATCTTCCGCAACGAGGGCATCGACCGCACCCACAATCCCGAATTCACCATGCTGGAGTTCTACCAGGCCTACGCCACCTACGAAGATCTCATGTCGCTCACCGAGACGATGGTGCCCCGGCTGGCGCAGGAGGTCACCGGCAACGACGAGGTGCCCTGGCAGGGCCGGACCCTCAAGCTGGCCGCGCCCTGGCCGCGCATCTCCATGCTCGGCGAGGTGGCAAGCCGCTACGGAATCTCCGGAGGCGAGTCGCAGCAGCTCGACGCGCTGGAGAGGCTCTCCGCCGAGGCGTGGCTCGCCAGGGTGGAGGACGGCGAGGCGCGGCACAAGTTCACCCGGCAGCGGTCGGCGGGGGAAAAGATCGCCTGGGCCTTCGAGGCGTTGGTGGAGCCCATGCTGCCGAAGGACACGCCCTGTTTCGTGGTGGACTTCCCGCTGGAGGTCTCGCCGCTCGCGCGCAAGCGGGATCGCGAACCGCGGCTGGTGGACCGCTTCGAGGCCTTCGCCGGCGGCATGGAGATCGCGAACGCCTTCTCCGAGCTGAACGACCCGCGCGACCAGGAGGCGCGCTTCCGCGCCCAGGTGGAAGCGGCGGCGCGCGGCGACGAGGAGGCGATGCCCTACGACCGCGACTACATCCGCGCGCTCGAGCACGGCATGCCGCCCACCGCCGGAGAGGGCATCGGCGTGGACCGGCTGGCCATGCTCTTCACCGGCTCGCCCAGCATCCGCGACGTGGTGCTCTTCCCGCTGCTCAAGCCCGAGGAGGGCGGCCGTTGAAGTTTCGCCGCCGCGTTCCCGTCGTTGCGCTCGCGCTCTTCCTGCTCGCCGGCGCGATGCAGTACGCGCTGGCCACCTGGCTGGGCGCGGCGACCACGCTCTCGCGCGACGCGGTCACCAGCCTGTCTTTCGGCGCCGAGGCGCTGGCGTTCCTCCTCGCCGGGTTCATCCTCAGTTTCGTCGGCCGCGGATACCGGCCGCTGGAGAACCTGCTCGCCTCGGCGCTCTTCGGCGTGGCCACCTTCCTGGTGCTGCGCGCGCTCAAGCCCCCGTCGTTCTCGTACGACCGCTTCTTCGCCTCCACCGGCGAGCTGGTGATCTGGTCGCTCTGCGCCGCCGCCGGCTCCTGGCTGCTCGCCATGTGGGGCGCCTCCTTCGGCCTGCTCATCGGCGCCAACGGGCACCTGGACGCGCGCCTCCGCTACGAGTGGGGAATCGCCCGGACGCACCTGCGCCTGAACCGCAGGACCGCGCGCATCCTCCTCGGGGCGGGGCTCCTGCCGCCGCTCGCGCTCTGGTGGGCGGGAGAGATGGCGTGGTCCTACGACCAGGTGCGCCGCGCCGGCGCCGGCGACGCGCCCCCGGCGCTGCACGTGACGCCGCGGGAGATCCTGCTGGTGGCGGCGGCGGTGCTGGTGGCGCTCGCGCTGGTGCTCCGCTTCGTCAAGGTCCGCGCCGACCTGGCGAGGCTGCACCCGGGGCAGCGCCGCAAGCGGCCCGCCACGGTGGTGATGACCGGGATCTCCATCGCCGGGGTGTCGGTGGGGGTGTGGGCGCTCACGGTGGTGCTCTCGGTGATGAGCGGGTTCGAGGCCGACCTCAAGCACAAGATCCTCGGCACCAACTCGCACGCGCTGTTGATGAAGTACGCCAACGACTTCTCCGAGTGGAAGTCGGTGATGCCCAAGGTCGCGGCGGTGCCGGGCGTGGCCGGCGTCTCGCCCTTCATCCTCAACGAGGTGATCCTCTCGCACGGGCAGACGGTGACCGGCGCGGAGCTCAAGGGAATCGATCCGGCCACGGCGGGATCGGTGAGCGAGCTGCCGCGGCAGGTGATCGCGGGCGATCTCTCCTGGATCTCCCACCCCGAGGCCATCCCCACCGGCGACGAGGTGGTGGAGCCGCGCAGCGAGGCGTCGAAGAAGCTGGAGGGCCCGGAGTACGACCAGTACCTCGAGGATACCCTCAAGCGCCGCCAGCTCCACCCGGAGGAGACGAAGCAGCTCGATCCGCAGGCGCTCAAGAACCTGGGCGGCATCTGCATCGGCAAGGAGATGTCGCACCAGCTTCGCGCCTGGGTGGGCGACGTGGTCAACGTGCTCACGCCGCTCGGCGAGATGACGCCCACCGGGCCGGTGCCGCGCAGCCGCCCCTTCCGCGTCGCCTGCATCCTCTATTCGGGGATGTACGAGTACGACTCGAAGTTCGTCTACATCGGCATTCCCGAGGCGCAGAAGTTCTTCCGCATGGGCGACAACGTCGTCGGGCTGGAGCTGAAGTTCAACGACGTGGACGCCTCGCGCGCGCTCGGGCGGCGGGTGGTGGCGGCGTTGGGCGGCTTTCCCTACCGCTTCAAGGACTGGGCCGAGCTCAACCGCAACCTCTTCTCCGCGCTCAAGCTGGAGAAGCTGGCCATGGCCATCATCCTCACCTTCATCGTGCTGGTGGCCTGCTTCAACATCCTCAGCACGCTGATCATGCTGGTGCTGGAGAAGACCAAGGAGATCTCCATC
>DASSQZ010000002.1:0-2375 GCA_035702105.1 Myxococcales bacterium
GCGCCCCGCTGCCGAAACGAAGCTCCGCTGCGTGACGAACGGGCCGATGCTCCGCCACGCCGGCGGGGCTACGTTTGCGGCAGATCGCGTCCGCGTTTGCCGCTGCAATGCGTAGAGGAGCTTGCGCTTCTCCGTTGAGTAATCTGGCGCGGCCGGTCCGCCGCTGAGCGCCGCCTCGGCCTCCTCGCGGGAGCGGACGTCGTCGAAGCTTCCCCGACGGGAGTCACCGCGCCATGCGCACGAGGCTGCGATCAGGATCGGTACCGCGATGGTCCGCGCCGAACGCATGACGCGATCGTCCGAGCCTCGCGTCGTCGGTCAATGGCGTATCGACGGATTCGTCAAATGGTCCCTCTCGCCTGCGAACGAGAGAGGCGGTGACTCGACTTCGACGTTCCAAAGTCGACACCGCGCCGCTCGTTCGCAAATGGCGCAATGACGGGCTCAATGTTCCCGACCGCACCTTACAATCGCCAACCGACGCGGAGGAGCCAGACCGACGGGGGCACCACAGGCGCGTCCTCCGACGGATGCACCCGCGTGAAGCGCGCCGAGGCGAGCGGGTCGGTCCAGCCCTCTGGCAGGTACTCCAGGGCGTGGTGGCGGTAGTTGGTCAGCACGTAGCGGACGGCGCGCTTCGTTTCGCGCGGCGTCTTCAGCGGATGCGCGTGGTATCGGTCCGCGAAGACGCCGCCGTGGCGGGCAGTGAGCTTGTTGAGACGCTTCGCGAGGCGGATGCACAGGCCCTGCATCGCGCGCGAGAGCGCGCGTGGCTCTTGCGCCTCGACGATGAGGTGCAGGTGGTTGCCCTGGATCGAGTAGTGGATGATGCGCACGCCGAACCGCTCGCGGGCATCGCGAAGGGCGTCCTCGACGACCTTCGCGCGTCGGTACGAGCGCAAGTAGCCGATTCCCTGCTGCAGCCGCATCGTCACGTGCACCGGATGCCGCGCGGCGAAGTCCGGGCGTCTCAGATGCGGAACACCGGGCCCGACGAGTCCCGGATGCGGCCGCTTCCGGGGCCGCCCTGCGCCCTTCCGTTTCCCTCCGCGCTTCGGAAAGCGGAATGCAGTCTGCCGTCTCGCAGCCTTCATGCCAAATAGAATAGCAGATATTTGCCGGAGAGCAAGGAAGATCGCACCCTCCGGCGATTTTTCCTCACATGCCGGGCTTCGTGCCCGTACGGTGGAGAGGCTTGGGCGCAGGGCTCCGCGGGTCTCGCGGCGTCGAGGTTCAAGTTCACGGCCAGGTCCAGGCTTGGCGAATCGCCTTCTGGGCCGGGGCGCTCGCGGGATCGGGGGCGGGTGCGCGTCAGCGTGCGGGTCCCGTGGTCACCGGGCGGCGCGCTACTCCGCGAACACCAGCTCTGCGGTCTTCCGCCATGCCGGGCGCGACAGCAGGCGGTCGAGCCACTTCTTCACCTGCGGATACACCGAGAAGTCGAAGCCGCCCTCCGCGATCATCTGCAGATGCGGCGCGTAGGCGACGTCCGCGAGCGAGAACTCGTTCTCCAGCCACTCGCGCCCCGAGAGCTGCGCCTCCAGCACCGGCAAGTACCGGCCCAACTCCTTGCGCGCCCCCTCGGCCGACCCCGCATCTCCCTTCGTCTTCCAGAATTCCTGCACGCGCGCGTTGGTGAAGCGGAAGAGCGGGATGCACGCCGGCGACACGTGCGCGGACTGGAAGAAGAGCCAGCGCTGCACGCTGGCGCGGCCCTCCGGCGTCGCGGGCAGGAGCCGCCCCAGCTTCTCCGCCGCGTACCAGTTGATGGCGTTCGACTCCCACAGCTTGAAGCCGCCATCCGCGAACGCCGGGATCTTTCCCATCGGGTTCAGCGCCAGGTACGCCGCTCCCCGGTTCTCGCCGGCGCGCGTGTCCACCAGGACGGGCCGGAACCGGGCCCCCGCCTCGTTCAGCCCGAACAGCGCCCGCGCCGAGTTGCCGGACATCCGGCCGTAGTAGAGATCCATGGCGGCGCACGGTAGCGCAAAACCACGGCCGTGGCGCCCCGCCTTGCCTCGGCGCTCGCGAAATGCTCCCATGGGCTCCCCAACACCTCTACGCAGCAGGACCCCGAAGCGGAGGGCACACATGAGGAATCGACTGACCTGGGCACCCCTTGTCGCGCCGGCAGCCGCGGCGCTCTTGCTCTTCGCCTGGGGCGCGGCGCGCGCCGCCGAGGCGGAGGGCGACACGGTGGTGCTGGGCGCGGCGGTCTCGCTGACCGGCAAGTACTCGGTCAACGGCAAGAACACCAAGGACGGCTACGACCTCGCGGTCAAGCGCATCAACGAGATGGGCGGCGTGAAGATCGGGGGCAAGGCGCACAAGCTCAAGGTGGTCTACTACGACGACGAGTCCACGCCCGCGCGCGG
>DASSQZ010000003.1:0-28145 GCA_035702105.1 Myxococcales bacterium
CATCCGCTTCTTCTTCGCCGCCTTCGAGCGGCAAACGCCGGGCGGCGGGTTCGCGCCGGTGAGCGACCTGCCCTGGCCCGCCATCATCGGCATCATCAGCGCGATCACGATGACGCTCGGCAACCTCACCGCCATCGTGCAGTCGAACCTGAAGCGCCTGCTCGCGTACAGCTCCATCGCGCACGCCGGCTATCTCTTGATGGGCCTCGCCGCCGCCAGCACCGCGGGCGTGCAGTCGATCCTCATCTACCTGATCATCTACGTGCTGATGAACGTGGGCGCGTTCCTCGTCGTCATCGCCGTCAGCCGCGTGACCGGCGGCGAGGACATCAAGGACTTCCGCGGCCTCGGCGCGCGCGCCCCCATCGCCGCCATGGCGCTGGTGATCTTCCTCTTCAGCCTGACGGGAATTCCGCCGTTCGCGGGCTTCGCCGGCAAGTACCTCATCTTCGCCGCGGTGGTGCAGAAGGGCGGATTCTGGAACGTCCTGCTCGCGGTCATCGGCGTGCTGAACAGCGCGGTGAGCCTCTTCTATTACGCGCGCATCATCAAGGCGATGTACCTGGAGGACGCGCTCGACGAGCGCCCGCTTCCGCTGCCTGCCATCTACACCGGCGTGCTGGTCGCGCTCGCCGTTCCCATCATCGCCCTCGGCGTCTACTGGGCCCCGCTGGTGCGCTGGGCCTCCTCCGCCTTCGGCGGCGGCAGCATCCTCTAGAAAATGGGGACACCCTACTTAATTCACGGTGCCGACCAGCCCACGGTCTCGAATTAAGTAGGGTGTCCCCATTTGGCGGCCCGCTCTTCCAGGGCGGCGAAGCGCGCCGCAGGCAGGGTGCGGTCGGCGAGCCTGCGGTCGGGCTGGACGCCGGGCCCGTGGTAATCGCTGCCGGCGGTGACCAGCATGCCCAGCTCGTCGGCCCAGCGCACGAAAGCCTCGGCCTGGTTGGGCGGATGTTCCGGATGCCACGCCTCCACCGCATCCAGACCCTGTGCAGCCAGCCCCTTCAGCTCCTGGCGCGTCACTCCGTTCGCGCCGGGATGGGCCACGCTGGCGGTGCCGCCTGCATCGTGGACGATCTGCAGCGCCTCGGGAATCTCCAGCCGCCGGCGATCCACCCAGAGCGGCCCCCGCGTCTTGAGGTATCGCTCGAAGGCATCCTTGACGCTCTGCGCGTGCCCGCAATCCACGAGCACGCGCGCGAGATGCGGGCGGCCGAGGTTGTCTCCCCCGCTCGCGGCCACGACGCGCTCCAGGGTCACGCCGGAAAGGCCCTGCTCCTGCGCACGCCGCACCATCCGCTCCATTCGCTCCCGCCGCTCGGCGAGCATGCCGGTGGCGAGGCGCCCGACCGCAGGCGAGCGCTCGTCGATGAAGTGCCCGAGGACGTGCACTTCGCGGCCGTGCAGCTCGCAGGACAGCTCGATGCCGGGCACCAGCCGGATGCCCACGGCCTCTGACGCGGCGCGGCATTCGGCGATGCCCGAGACGGTGTCGTGGTCGGTGACCGCAAGGACCGAGACGCCGGCGGCAGCAGCAGCCTGGAGAAGCTGGGCAGGCGAGCGATCGCCGTCGCTGTGGGTGGTATGTGAGTGAAGGTCGATCACGCCCGATTGACGCTCCTTCGCGGCACTGGTTATCTCCCTAGCATGCAGCACGTCCTGCAGATCAGCCGCAAGATCGACTATGGCTTGCGGGCCATCATCTACCTCGCCGGGCTTCCCGCAGGGAAGGTGGCATCGCTGCAGGACATCTCCGCCACGCTGCACCTGCCGCGCGAGTTCCTCGCCAAGATTCTCAAGGTGCTCACCGACAAGGGGCTGGTCCGCTCCACCCGCGGGGCCCACGGCGGATACCAGGTGGCGCGGCCGGCGCGCGAGATCTCGTTCCTCGAGGTCATCGAGGCGGTGGAAGGGCCGGTGCAGCTCAACGTCTGCCTCGACCACAAGGACCGCTGCGACGTCAGCTCGGGCTGCACCATGTACCAGGTCTGGAAGATCGGGCAGGACCGCATGCTCGAGGTCTACCGGCGCACTTCGCTGGCGGAGCTCGCGTCGGAGCCGCAGCTCGAACCCATCGCGCTGGGCATTCCCGCGCGACGGTAGCGCAGCCGACTCGGGATCCGCTTCGGGCGGCGGCGGTCACAAGCCGTTTCTCGGGGGTATCCTTTGCGCTGCGGGCCTCAGGGTGTCCCCTGGAAGGCGAGGAGCGCGAGCTCCAGGGCCTGGCGGTGCGCCGGCCATCCCACTGCCTCGAGGGCGTCCTCGGCGGCCGCCCAGCGCCAGCCCACGTGCTCGTCGGAGAGCACGGGCATGGCTCCCGGGGGCGCGCGCAAGAGGAAGGCGTGCTCCTCGAAGAGTTTGCCCTTCCTGCCCCGGTAGCGGTGCACGTACTTCAACTCCACCAGCTCGCCGCGCAGGCCCGTCTCCTCCAGCGCCTCGCGCCCGGCGCACGCCTGGGCCGTCTCGCCGTGGTCGGCCTTGCCCGTCACGGGGTGCTCGCCGCCGCCACGGCGCGGCGGGCGCTCGAGCAGGAGCACCTCCGGCCCCGAAGGACCCTGCCGCACAATCCACACCAGAGCCTTGAGCCGCACGCAGCGCCGGATTGTAGCGGAGAAGTTGTGGTAGATCGGCGCCGGCCGTCGGCCGGGCCCGGAGGCAACATGGAGACGTTGCAGCTCGATCTGGAGGGACCCGACCCGCGACGCGGCCTCGGCACCATGGCGCGCGGCCTGGTGGGCTCGGAGATCCTCAGGATCGCCGCCGAGATCCGCGCCGCCGTCACCGCCGGCCGCCGCATCGCCAACTTCACCGTGGGCGATTTCTCCTCGAAGGAGTTCCCGGTTCCCGACCGGCTGCGCGATGGCATCCTCAAGGCGCTGGCGGCGGGCGAGACCAACTATCCGCCCAGCGACGGCGTCCTCCGGCTCCGCGAGGCGGTGCGGGACTTCTGGCGCGGCCACCTCGATCTCGACGTGCCGCTGGAGAGCGTGGTCATCGCCGGGGGGTCGCGGCCGGTCATCTACGCCGCCTACCGCGCCCTGGTGGAGCCGGGCGACACGGTGGTGTACCCGGTGCCGAGCTGGAACAACAACCACTACTGCCACCTGGTGGGCGCGCGCGGGGTGGCGATCGAGACGGAGCCCGAGCACGGCTTCTTGCCCACCGCGGCCTCGCTGCAGCCCCACCTGCGCGCCGCGCGGATGATCGCGCTCAACACTCCGCTCAACCCCGCGGGAACCGTGCTCTCGCCCGACGAGGTGCGCCGCATCTCGGAGGCGGTGGCGGCGGAGAACGCGCGGCGCGCGCAGGCGAAGGAGAAGCCTCTCTACCTGCTCTACGACCAGGTCTACTGGATGCTGACTTTCGGAAACGCGCGCCACGAGACGCCGGTGCACGCGGTGCCGGAGCTGGCCCGGTACACCGTGTTCGTCGACGGCATCTCCAAGGCGTTCGCCGCCACCGGGCTGCGGGTGGGCTGGTGCGTGGGCCCGCGGGCGGTGATCGCCGCGGTCCGCGACATCCTGGGCCACGTGGGCGCCTGGGCGCCGCGCGCCGAGCAGGTGGCGACCGCGGAGCTCCTGCGCGACACCCGCGCGATGGAGGAGTACCTCCGGGCGCACAAGGGGCGGCTGCAGGCGCGCCTCGACAAGCTGCACGACGGCTTCGCGCGCATGGCCAAAGCCGGGCTGCCGGTTCGCGACATCCCCCCGCAGGGCGCCATCTACCTCTCGGTGCAGTTCGACCTGATCGGGCGCCGCGGCTTCCAGACCAACGACCAGATCCGGAAGTACCTGCTCGACGAGGCGGGGTTCGCCGCGGTGCCCTTCCAGGCTTTCGGCCTTTCCGGCGAGAACGGCTGGTTCCGCCTCAGCGTGGGCGCGGTCTCGGTGCGCGACGTGGAGGAGGCGCTCCCGCGGGTCGAGGCGGCGCTGCGCAAGGCCATCGCGTAGCTGGGGACACCCTGCGCCCTTCGGGCCGCGAGGGGTCCCGGATCCAGCGTCGCGACGAGCGCCCCGTCCCGGCGCCGGCGAGGAGGCTCGGCTCACGCGCCGGGAGGGGCACCCCGGGGGTCAGCGCGGATTGCTGCTGGACCCGCCCGACGAGCTGCCTGACGTGCCGCTGGTCCCGGCCGAAGAGCCGCTGCTGGAGCCCGAGCTGCCGGGCGTCGAGGAGCTGCTGCCGCTCGTCGTCCCGCCGATGTTGCCGCCGGAGCTGGTGCCGGTGTTCACGTCGGCGCCGGCGTCCATGCCGCGGGAGCGTGGAAGGTTCTCGCCGCGCCGCCCTTCCGGCGCCGTGGACCCGCTGGTGGTCCCCGCGGAGCCACCCGCGCGACCGCTGTTGGAGTTGCAGGCGCCCACGCCGGCGAGCATCGCGGCTGCGGAGGCGAAGGTGATCCACTTGTTGAGCTTCATGAGGTTCCCCGGTTTGAGGTTCGCCCACGAAGCTTGTGCCCTCGCCCATCCCCTGCAAGCGAGAGGCGCTCGGAAGGCAGGCGGGCATGCAGGGCAGCACGCCCGCGCGTTACAATGGCTGGATGGCGAAGGACGAGCGCCCACGGCCCGGCCCCACGCCCGCGGGGGCACGCCGCCTGCCGGCCGTGCGCGAGGAGATCCGCGTCCTCACGCCGCGGGAGATCTTCGACTACCTCGATCGCTACGTGGTCGGCCAGACCGCCGCCAAGCGCGCCGTCGCCACCGCCGCCCACCAGCATCTCAAGCGCATCGAGCAGCGCCGACTGGGCAAATCGACGCTGCTGCGCAAGTCGAATCTGCTCCTGATGGGTCCCACCGGCTGCGGGAAGACGCACATCGCGCGCAAGCTGGCCGAGTTCCTCGAGGTGCCCTTCTCGGTGGTCGACGCCACCGAGTACACCGAGGCGGGCTACTACGGAAAGGACGTCGAGGTGATGGTGGCGGAGCTGCTCTTCAAGAGCGGCCACTCCATCGAGGCCACCGAGCGCGGGATCATCTTCGTCGACGAGGTGGACAAGATCGCGCGCCGCACCGGCGGGTCGCGCACCGGCGCGGGCAGCCGCGACATCGGCGGCGAGGGCGTGCAGCAGGCGCTGCTCAAGCTCCTCGAGGGGCGGGAGATCTTCGTTCCGCTCAACGTGACCCAGCACTGGAACAAGCACGACTTCGTGCAGGTGGACACGAGCGACATCCTCTTCATCTGCGCCGGCACCTTCACCGACCTGCACCAGATCCAGGTGGACCGGAAGGTGGGCTTCGGCAGCGCCGGCGCGCGCATGGGCAGCGCGCGGCTGCGGGTGAAGGAGCTGGTGGAGTACGGCATGCTCGCCGAGCTGCTCGGGCGGCTGCCGGTGCAGGTCCAGCTCGAGGAGCTGGGCGCAGAGGAGCTCTACCGCATCCTCACCGAGCCCCCCGACGCGCTGGCGCGCGAGTACCGCGAGGCGCTCCTGCTCGACGGCGTGACGCTGGAGCTGAGCGAGGGCGCGCTGCGGGCGGTGGTCGAGTACTCGGTGGAGAAGAAGCTCGGGGCGCGCGCGCTCCGCGGCATCCTCGAGGAGGTCCTCGCCGACGTGATGTTCGAGGCGCCGGAGAAGCGCGACCAGCGCGTGGCAGTGGACCGGCGCTATGCGCTCTCGCGGCTGAAGAACCTGGATGCAGCAGCGCTGTGAAGCGCCGGGCCGTCGCTGTGGATTGCGGTATTGCTCCCCCGCCTGCCAGTCTCGAAGGGGAACGGATGCGGCTCGTGATCACAGGGTTGCTCGCCGCCGGAAGCATCGGCTGCTCGGCGTTCTGGCCGACCGTCGTACGGACGTCACCCGACGAACCGCTGTTTCACTCCGGCTTCCCCCTGGTCGGCGGCGCGCGCCTGGACTCTGCCCTCTGCTCGCTGGCGACCGTCGGACCCGACGCCACCGTGCTGACCTCTCCGCCGGAACCGACCGATTCGGCCGTGGACCTGGCCAGGGCGTGCCGGGCACCCGCACCCTTCGTGGAGCCCGGCCACGGACGGCCCGGTGAACTGGTCCGCGTCACGGGTGGGGCGGACGGCATCCGCGGCTTCCTCTACCGGATCAGGGCCCCCACCGGAATCGTGGTCGTATTTTCGGGGATGGGAATGCCGGCCGCGGGCTGGGTCAATGAACGATTCGCCGAATTGGCCGCCCGGCGCGGCTGGATGGTCTTCGCGCTCGTCCGCCAGGAGCCCCGGCCCATCTACTTCGATCCCCTGAAGGAGGCGCGGCGCGGAATCGAGGCGGCGGACCGCGTGGCGCAGGAGTGCGGAGTGCCGGCCTCCAGCGAACTGCGCATCCTCGGCGTCTCTCTCGGCGGCATGGAGGCGCTCCTGGCCAAGCGCGAAGCCCTGGGCCGGAGAAGCGCGAAAGTCGCCGTCCTCGATGCGCTCATCGACCCGCTCCAGGCGACGAGCAACCTCGACAGCTTCTGGCACTCGGTCTCCGTGGATTCGATGCAGGCCTACTTCCGCCGCATCCTCATCGGCCGATATCGCGAGAAGGACCCCCCGCCCTCGTTCCAGGAGATCATGGACCGGGTCGATTCCCAGCCCGGCGCCCTGACGAAGGTTGGCGCCGACGCTCCGAGGCAATGGCTCTGCAAGCAGCCGGATCCGTCGGCGTACGCGATCTTCATTTCCGACACCGACCCGGTCCTGGGGGATGGGCAGGGGGATTTCGCCAGGGAGTGTCAGTTCCCCTTGCGCCGGGCGAAGGTCCCGGGCCACGTGCCGCTCGCCTGTCGCCTGGAGCTCTTCGAGGAGATGTTGCAGGCGCTGCGCTGACCTGCCGATTGACAACCCGTGCGCGGCGCGGCTCCATGCCCGCATGCTCGCGTACACGTTCTGGCACTGGCCGCGGGAGGACGCCTCCGAGTACGAGCGGCACCTCGCCGAGTTCTTCCAGGTGATGGAGGAGGACAAGCCGCTGGGCTACCTGGGCGGGCTCACCCTGCGCCACGGCGCGGCGCCCTGGCTGCCCGGCCCGGCCTTCCTCGACTGGTACCGCCTGGGCAGCTTCGCCGACCTGGGCACGCTCAACGAGGGCGCGGTGAGCGGCTCGCGGCGCGCGGCCCACGACGACGTGGCGCACATGGCCAAGGGCGGGGCGGGCGGAGTCTACGAGCTCCAGCAGGGACCTGCCGACTTCCACGACGCCAGGGTGGCGCACTGGTTCGGCAAGCCCGAGGGCATGCGCTACGCGGAGCTGTTCGGCGAGCTGGCCGGAGTCGCCGGCTCGCTCTGGATGCGGCAAATGGTCCTGGGGCCGTCGCCGGAGTTCGTGCTCTTCGCGCCGCGCGACGTCGCCCTGAGCGTTACGGCAAGACGGGTGGACGTGTCCTGCCTCTGGCCGCGATAGGCCTACATCGCACCTCATTGCGAAACGCCGCGCGCGGCGGTAGCGTCCTCGATGGCCGCCCCGGACCGCGTCGGTGGGGCACGCCATTCCTGACGGCCAGTCTCTTCGAGCTTGCCACCCGATCAGCCTCTTGGGGGGGCAGAATCCGGAAGGGAGACCCGATGGACATGAACGCGCCGCGCAAGCGGATCAAGGAACTGGAAGTGATGGTGGCCGACGTCGTCCAGGAGACGGCCGACACCAGCACCCTGCTCCTCTTCACCGGCAACGATCGCCTCGAGTACCAGGCCGGGCACTTCCTCACCATCGACCCGCACCAGTTCGAGGCGCTGGAGCGCTTCATCTCCTATTTCGAGGAGGTGAAGGGCAAGAAGGAGCCGCCGCGCGCGTATTCGCTCTCCTCGGCGCCGCACGAGCGGTTCCTCGCCATCACCGTGAAGGAGGAGCGCTACACCAGCGGCGTCACCCGGTACCCGCCGCTGCTCTCGCCGCTGCTGGTCAAGCGCACCACGCGGGGCATGCGCCTGGTCATCACCGGGTTCACCGGGCCCTACGTGCTGCCGCCCGACGTCGACAAGCGCGCCGAGCACCTGCTCCACGTCTGCGCCGGCTCCGGCATCGTGCCCAACTACTCGATCCTCAAGCAGAGCCTGCAGGAGCACCCGAAGCTGCGGCACACGCTCGTGTACTGCAACAAGACCTGGGACGACGTGATCTTCGCCCGCGAGCTGCTCGATCTCCAGAAGGCGCACCCGGGCCGGCTGCGGGTCGTGCACACGCTCACGCGCGAGAAGCCCGCCAATCTCAAGGGCCCCCACGGGGAGGCGGCTGCAGGCAGGGTCAGCGCGGCCCTGCTGCGCCAGGTGATCGAGGATCCCGCCTCCTGCGTCGCGTTTGCCTGCGGGCCGGGGATCACGCCGCACGACAAGGCCGAGGCCCGCAAGAAGGGCGTGGAGCCCGCGCCGCGCTTCCTCGAGACCACGCTCTCGGCGCTGCGCGAGATCGGCTTTGGCGAGGACCAGCTCGAATACGAATCATACGGTTGACGGGCAATGGTGCGGTATCCTGCAGCGATGCCGCTCCTGCTCGCGCTCCTCGTCTCCGCTCCCCTCGCCTATCCGCCCGCGCCCCGCGGCAACGTCGTCGACGACTACGCGGGCCATTCCGTGCCGGCGCCGTACCGCTGGATGGAGGACCTCGATTCGCCCGCGGTCAAGCAATGGATCGAGGCGGAGAACGCGCTCACCTTCTCCTATCTGAAGGCGATTCCGGAGCGGAACCGGATCCGCGAGCGGCTCACCGCGCTCTGGAACTATCCGCGCACCGAGGTGCCGGTGCGCGAGGCCGGCCAGCTCTGGTACCGGCGCAACGCGGGCCTGCAGAAGCAGGCGGTCCTCTACCGCGCCCCCAACCTCGAGGTGCTGGACCCGAACGCGCTCTCGCCCGACGGATCGGTGGCGATGAACCAGTGGGAGGTCTCGCCCGACGGGCATTGGCTGGTCTACTCCACCGCGGCGGGCGGGTCCGACGTGCGCGACCTCCACCTGCGCAACCTCAGGACCGGCAAGGACACCGGCGAGGTGGTCCCTCGGGTGAAGTTCTCCGGCATCAGCTTCACCCGCGACTCGCGCGGCTTCCTCTACGAGCGCTTCAAGGGCACCGAGACGTCGGCGGCCTTCGCGGCGGCCAACCGCTTCCACCAGGTCTGGTATCACGCCATCGGGCGCCGGCAGCCGGACCGGCTCATCTTCGAGCGGACGCTCCATCCGCAGGACGGCGTCGGCGGCGACGTCAGCGACGACGGCCGCTGGCTCTTCCTCTCCTCCGCCAGCGGCACCAGCAACAACCGGCTCTGGATCGAGGATCTGGTGAGCGCGAAGAAGCCCCGCTTCGACCGCATGCCCTCGATCGTGTCGGCGGAGGAGGACTCCATCGTCACCCCGCTGGGCGTCGCGGGCGGGCGGCTCTACCTGCGAACCACGTTCGGAGCGCAGAACGGGCGCATCGTCTCCGCCGCCATCGGCGACTCCAATCGGGCGCACTGGAAGACCGTGGTCGCCGAGACTAAGGATCCCATCCGCGGCGCGCTCCTGGTGCGCGATCGGCTGGTGGTGGTGCGGCTGGCCGACGTGCAGAGCCGGCTGGCGCTGTTCGATCTGGCGGGCAGGCCGGTGACCGAGGTGCAGCTTCCCGAGGCGGGCTCGGTGTCGAATCTGAACGCGAAGAACGGCGACCCCGACTTCTTCTTCGAGTTCACCTCCTTCCTGCGCCCGCGCACCGTCTACCGCTACGAGCTGAAGACGGGTGCGCTCACGCCCTTCCAGGCGCCGGATGCGCCCTTCGACGCGTCACAATACGAGACGCGCGCCCTCTTCTATCCCTCGAAGGACGGCACCCGCGTGCCGCTCTTCGTCACCGCGAAGAAGGGCATCGCCCTCGACGGCACCCATCCGACCATGCTCTACGGCTACGGCGGCTTCAACATCGCGCTGCAGCCTTCGTTCTCGCCCACCATCGCCGCGTGGCTGGAACTGGGCGGCGTCTGGGCGCAGGCCAACCTGCGCGGCGGCAGCGAGTACGGCGAGGCCTGGCACCACGCCGGCATGCGGGAGAAGAAGCAAAACGTCTTCGACGACTTCATCGCGGCGGCCGGGTACCTGGAAGCGGAGAGGTGGACGAGCCCGCAGCACCTCGCCATCCGCGGCGGCTCGAACGGCGGGCTGCTGGTCGGCGCGGTGGAAAACCAGCGGCCCGATCTCTTCGCCGCCAGCCTGCCCGCGGTCGGCGTGATGGACATGCTGCGCTACCAGAAGTTCACCGGCGGGTTCTTCTGGGTGGACGAGTACGGGTCGTCCGACGAGGCGGCGATGGTGCCGGTGCTGCTCGCCTATTCGCCGTTGCACAACGTCAAGCCGGGCTGCCACCCGGCCACGCTGGTGACCACGGCGGATCGGGACGACCGCGTGGTGCCGAGCCATTCCTTCCAGTACACGGCCGCGATGCAGGCCGCGCAGACCTGCGACAAGCCGGTGCTCATCCGCGTCGAGGTGGCGGGGAGCCACGGCTACCGCCCGACGGACCGGATCATCGCCGAGAGCGCGGATCAACTCGCCTTCGCGCTCGCCAACCTGCGCTGAGGCCCGCGGCGGGAGAGGCGCGCCGGCGGCCCTCAGGTCGTCACCGACCCCTGCGCTCCCGCCGCACCGGACGCCGGCTCGGCGCCGCTCTTGGTCTTCTCCGCCGTCTGTTCGAGGCGGCGGATGACGCTTCCGATCATGTCGCCCAGCAGCTTGTCGGCCGCGAATCCCGACACGATGGCGACGATGGCGTACAGGTATCCCAGGGCCTCCGCGGGCGCGGTCAGGATCAGGCCTCCGGTGGCGCTGCTCTCCGGAGCGCTGGCGCCGCCGTTCGCGGCCTGGGAAACGATCGCGAAGAGGATGCGCGACTGCGCGAGCAGGTAGACGAAGACCGCGGCGAACGCGCTGATGACGGGCTTCACCAGCAGGGGATGGAGCAGGAAGCGCGTGAAGGGGCCGCCCTCGACGAAGACGAAGTCCTTCTTGGTGAGGAGGTTGCTCAGGTACGCGCCCGCCGCGCCCAGGAGCACGATGGGAAGCAGGCTCGCCCCGGGCGCCGTCCCCAGGCTGGCGAGCGCAGGGATGGTGCCGCGCTGGGCGAGAACGCCGAAGAGCAGCATCAGCCCGCCGAGAAGGATCGCGCTCCACAGGGTGGTGAACACGTTCATCGACAAGACCCAGAAGCCCTTGTCGACGTGGTTGTCGACGATGCCCAGCACCTCGCGAAGGATGTGCCTCTGGGGCAGGTTCGAGACCCCGCCGCCCGAAGTCCGCTGCAGCTGCTCGACGGCGGTGGCGAGCGGTCCCGGGTCGGTGGCCGTCCCCAGCCAATGGGCGCGCATCGCCGGCTCGGCGATGTTCAGATCGAAGGCGGCCTTGACGTCGACCGCCCTCCCCTGGATCTGGTCGTCGGGCAGGAGGAGGAGGAGATCCTCGTCCACGCGGTGGAGAAACCGCCAGGCAAGGTGGGCGTGCCCCCACCGCCGCTGGATGCACGCCTTGGCGCGCTCCAGGTTGTCGCCGCACAGGCCGACCAGCGGCGAAGGCGGCGTCGCGAGCGTCCGTAGCGTCTGGTGGAGGCCTGCGATCTTGGCCCACAGGCGCTCTCGCGAAGGGTTGAAATGCCTGAGAAGCACGTCCGGCCCGACCATTCCCGCGTCGCCGGTGGTCATCGCGCACCTCGCCTTTGCGGCGATTGCGCGCTGGATTGGAGCTGCTTGTCAATCTGGCATGACGCCGCATCGTGCCCCGGCCCGGCAGGGCCGCTTCCCGCCTCAGGACTTGTCCGGGCCGCGCAGCTCGGTGACCAGGTTCACCTCGCGCGAGAGCGAGATGGCGCGCGAGTGCTCGAGGTCCAGCTTCGCCAGCGCCGTGTCGTTCTCCAGGTGCTGCAGGTGCGGCCGCACCAGCACCACCAGCGACGCCACCGCCCAGGCGACCAGCAGCCCCTTGGCCGCGCCCGCGCAGAAGCCGCCGCCGCGTTCCACCGCCGCGGTGAAGCCGCCGGTCATGCGCCGGTGGAGGAAGCCGCCGATGAGCTTCGCCGTGAGCTCGGCCACGAGGAAGATGACGATGGAGATTCCGGCGGTGGCCACCGCCACCGGGACGCGCAGGTCCCTGGCGAAGGCGTTGCCGAAGCTGCCGGCGAAGAGGCGCGCCAGCGCGATGCCGCCGATGAACCCGAGGATGCCGAAGACCTGCCGGAGCAGCCCGCGCAGGAATCCCCAGAGCGCGAAGAGGGCCACCAGCAGCAGGCAGAACAGGTCGAACCTGTTCACCGGATGCTCATGTCCGACTTGACCAGCTTGCCGGCCTCGTCTCGCTTCGCCTTGAAGTTGGGGTTGTTGGGCTCGTAGGTGAGCGCCATCTTGAAGTTGCGCTCGGCCGAGGCGAAGCGCTGCGCGGCCATGTCGGCGAGGCCGGCCATGAAGAACTTGCGGCCCTGCGGCGTGGCGCCGACCTCCTGCTCCTTCTCCTTCTTCATCTCCTGCTCGCTGGCCTCGACGAAGCGCAGCTTCTTCTGCCGGTCCGGACCCACCACGTCGGCCAGGTACTTCACCCGCCGCGTGTCGTCGCGCAGGCACACGTAGGCTTCGTTGATGCGCTTGTAGATGCGCCCGATGTTGTCCTTCAGCTCGCCGGGCGGCAGCGTGCTGTAGCGGTCCGGGTGGTAGGCCCTCGACTCGCGGTAGTACGCCGCCTTGATCTCCGCCGGGCTCGCGTGCTGGGCGATCTTGAGGATCTGGAAGTAATCCAGCTCGTCGAGGATCTGCGCGAGCGCCTGCGCCTCGATCTCGAATGCCTCGTCCATGAGGTTACCGGGTGCGGTCAGGCATGATGGGGTCCGCCGTCGATGTCATGAGCCTGTGAGCGATCACGCGGCCGCTTCCCCGCGCGCGAGCTGGGTCCGCGCGTTCTTCTCCTGCGCCTGCTTGATCATCTCCTCGGTGAGGCCCGAGGACAGGCGAATGGTGCAGGAGGTCTTCTGCCCGGTCTCCACGTCGGCGGCGGTGACGTTGACGATGCCGTTGGTGTCGATCTCGAAGGTCACCTCGATGCGCACCTCTCCGCGGTAGCCGATGCGGAAGCCGGAGAACTCGAACTCTCCCAGGAGCTCGCATTCGGAAGCCTTGTTCGACTCGCCCTGGTAGACGCGGATCTTCACCTTCTCCTGGCCGTCGCGGTTGGTGGTGTACGACTTGCTGCGCTCGATGGGAATGGGCGTGTTCTTCTCGATGATCTTGTCGGTGTAGCCGCCCACCGTGCCGACGCGGAGCGTGAGCGGCGTGACGTCGAGCAGGTAGTGCTCGCTGCGCGCGTCGAGCAGGCTGTGGGCCTGGATGGCGGCGCCCATCGCCACCACCTCGTCGGGGTCGATTCCCGCCATCACGTCGCGGCCGAAGTAGTGCTTCACGCTGGTGCGGATGATGGGCAGCCGGGTGGGGCCGCCCACCAGGATGACGGCGTCCAGATCCTGCGCGGTCATGCGCGCGCTCTGCAGCGCCTCGTCGCAGACCTTGAAGGTCCGCTGCACCAGGTCCATCACCATCTTGTTGAACTCTGCCTCGCCGAGCGTGGCGTCAAGGTCCATCACCTTGCCGGTGGGGTCCTGGCAGATGCCCTCGACGTGGATCTTCGCCACCGCGTCTCGGCCCACGTCGATCTTGGCGCGCTCGGAGGCCTCCTTGAGCATCTGCAGGCAGTACTTGTTCAGGCGCAGGTCGATGCCGTGCTGCTTGAGGAAGCCCTCGGCCAACCAGGTCATGATGCGGTCGTCGAAGTCGTCGCCGCCCAGGTAGGTGTCGCCGGCGGTGGAGAGCACCTCGAAGACGTCCTTGCCGATCTCGAGGATGGAGATGTCGAAGGTGCCGCCGCCCAGGTCGTAGACCGCGATCTTCTGCGTGATGTCCTTGCCGAAGCCGTAGGCGAGCGCGGCGGCGGTGGGCTCGTTGAGGATGCGCAGCACGTCCAGCCCGGCGATGCGGCCGGCGTCCTTGGTGGCCTGGCGCTGGTTGTCGTTGAAGTAGGCGGGCACGGTGACCACCGCCTTCTTCACCTCGTGGCCGAGGTAGTTCTCGACGATGGCCTTCATCTCCTTCAGCACCAGCGCGGAGATCTCGGGCAGCGAGAAGACGTTCTCGCGGATCTGGATGCGGACCGAGTTGTTCTCGCCCTCGATGATCTTGTACGGCATCACCGCCTGGGCCTTCTTCACCTCGTCGGAGAAGTAGAAGCGCCCGATGAGGCGCTTTGCGCTGTAGACGGTGTTGTCGGCGTTGGTGATGATGTTGCGCTTGGCGCTGTTGCCCACCAGCACCGTGCCGTCTTCCAGGAAGCTGACCACGCTGGCGTGGGTGCGCTCGCCCCATTCGTTGGGGATGACCGCGGGCTGGCCGCTCTCGATGATGGAGACGCAACTGTAGCTCGTGCCGAGGTCGATGCCGATCGCGATGTCGCCGGGTTCAGCCATGGGTCGGGCGAGTCTACGGGCGCGTAAGCACAGGGTCAAACGCCGGACATGGCGTCGCGAAGAGGGGTGCGCTACGATCCCACAAGGCCCACATTGAAATCGAGGGAAGGTCCGACTTGGCAGAATTCCTCGCCATCCACCAATCCGATGCAAGCCTGCTCGGGTGCCTGTTGCGGCGCCTCGCGGGGCGCGTGTCGCTCGGCGAATCGGCCGCGGGCGGAGTGGGGTTCTTCCAGAGCGACGACGTGCTCCTGCGCAAGCGGCCGCTCGGCGGGCAGCCTGCGCTGCCGGAGCGCCTCGCCGAAGGAGTCGAGAGCGACGCTGCGCTGATCTGCAGCGGAGCGGTGGGCGCGAGGCGCTCGTTCCACGAGCAGCTCACGCTGCCCTTCCGCTTCAAGCGCTGGCTCTTCGCCATCGCGGGGCAGCCCGACGCCCTGGGGCCGGTGCGGTCCACGCTTCTCGGCAACCTGGCCGATCACCTCAAGCGCTCGGTGAAGGGCGATTCGGCTGCGGAGCTGCTCTTCTTCAACTTCCTCGCCCGCCTGCGCGACGCCGGCCGCCTGGACGATCACGACGTGGACGCGCAGACGGCCGCCCGCTCGCTCGCCAGCGCGGTGGGCGACGCCGAGCGCGCTTTCGAGCAGCAGGGCAAGCCGCTGCCCCCACTGGCGCTGGTGGCGAGCAACGGCCGGGTGATGGCGGCGCTGCGCCGCGGCCACCCCCTCCAGGTCGGCGTGGTGGACGGGCTCATCCCCTGCGCGCGCTGCGAGATCGGGACCGGCGCCAGCGACCTGGACCCCCGGGTGAAGTCGCACCGCACCCTGCGCGCCGCGATGGTGCTCTCCGGCGCCAGCGGCACGGACGGCTTCCGCGATCTGGCCGAGCGCGAGGTCATCGCCATCCCCCGCACCCTGACCGACATCCAGTCGCTCTGAAGCTCCGGAGGGCTTCAGTACGCGGAGTGCTCCAGCAAGAGGAGCCAGACGTTGGAGAGGAAGTGGCAGACGGACGCGCCGACGATGGTGCGGGTCCGGTTGCGGAGGAAGGCGAAGAGCAGCGCGGGGAAGAACACCGCGAGCCGCCACGGGGCGGGAGTGAGCAGATGGCCCAGGGCGAAGAGCGCCGCCGCTGCGAGCGCGCTCTTTACCGCCCCCCAGCGCTCCTCGAAGCGCAGGGTCATGTACCCGCGGTAGAAGAACTCCTCGGAAAAGGCCACCGCCGCGTTTCCCGCCACCTGGCCGCCGAGCTCCCACGTCAGCGGAACGCGCAGGCTGAAATGCGGCGCGCCGGTGTAGGGCGCAAGCAGGTCGCGCACCCCTGGCGGCAGCCGCGGCAAGAGCCCGGTGAAGGCGTAGAACGCCAGCGCGAAGAGCGGCAGCACCAGGGCGCAGGCGCCCAGCGACCAGCGCAGATCGGCCCCCAGGCGGTCGAAGCGCCAGCCCGCGTCGCGCACGTCCTGGCCGCGCGCCTCCAGCAATCGGGTGGGCACGTAGAGGAAGGCGCCCACCGCGGCTGCCCCGAGCAGCGCGTGCACGGCCGGGACCGCGCGGCCCACCAGGGTGAGCGCGACGAGCCCGAGCATCACCAGGGCCCAGGCCGAGGCCGCCTCGCGGACGGGATCCCTTGTGGTCAGCGGAGGACCGGCAGGCCGAGCGCCTTCCATCGGTCCATTCCGCCGGTGAGGTTCGCGGCGTCGCGGCCCAGTTGCCGGAGCCAGCCCGCCGCGTTCATCGATCGCATTCCGCTCTTGCAGACCGCGACGACCTGCACGCCCTGCGGAATCTCGCCCAGCCGCTGCGGCAACTGGTTCATGGGGATGTTCACCGATCCCTCGATGCGCCCCTCCGCCGCGAGCTCCGGCGGCATGCGCACGTCGAGGAGGAAGGGCGGCTTCTCGCCCGCGAGCTTGTGCTGCAGCGACTGGGGATCGATCTCGGTCATCGCGTCCTCGCTTGCCGGATGTAGCGGTCGAGGTCCTCGCGGTCGATCAGGGAGAGGATCTCCACCGTGTTGCCCTCGCCGCGCCGGTAGATGAGCCGCACGTCGGTGGCGATGCGGATGCGGTAGTAGCCGGGCAGCCCTTCCAGCGCGATGGCCCGGAGCGACCCGTGGCGCCAGTCGCGCGCGAGCAGCGACACCTTGTCGAACGCGGCCCGCTGCATGCGGCGGTCCCAGCGCTGGATGGAGTCGTAGAACTCGCGGGTGAAGATGGGGATGAGGAAGGTGGCCGCCTCTTCCGCGGTGGGCAGCACCTCGTCTTCCACCGGCGCGGCCGCCCGGACAGGCGCGGCGGGCTTCTGCTGCGCGTCGGCGAGCTGCTTGCGCAGGAGGTCGCGCTCCTCGGCTGCCGCGCGCAGCTTCTCGCTCAGCGAGCGGTTCTCGTCGGCGAGCCTGCGCGCATCGGAGAGCGCCCTCCCCTCGCCGGCGGCGGTGAGCCGCGCCACCTCGGCGGAGGCGCGGGTGAGCGCGGCGCGCGCCTGCGACAGCTCCTCGCGCACCTCTCCCAGCGTCTTCTCGTGCGCGACGATGCCGGCCCGCGACTGCGCCAGCTGGTCGCGCAGCGAGTCGCGCTCCTTCTCTGCGCGGTCGGCCGCCTTGCGCACCTCTTCCAGCTCCTTGCGAAGCTCCTGCACGTCGGCGGGGAGCTGCGGCTTGCGCTGCGGCACCTTGGCCTTGGCGGGCGCGTCCAGCATCTCCACGCCCAGGTCGATGGCGGAGAGCGCGTAGCCGCGCCGCTTCTCGTCCTCGTCGATCAGCGCGCGCCAGGCGATGCGGGCGAGGTGCTGCAGCGCATCGCCCGTGAACAGCTCGAGCAGCGCCTGGTAGTGCTCGTCGCCGAGCGGCTGCTTCTCCAGCACCGGATCGCGCAGCGCCTCGCGCGCGGCGGCCTGCAACGCCTGCTCCGCGTCCCTGGCGGCGCGGGCCTCGTCGGCGAGCAGGCGCGCCACCTGGTTGGGCGGCATCTTGTCGAGACGGTAGCCGGGGCTGTAGAGGCGCAGCTCCTCGCACAGCTCGAGCAGCCGCCGGTCGGCGAAGCAGAGCTCGAAGAACTCCCCCAGGGGCTGCGGCTCCAGCCGGAGCAGCGGCAGCGGCGCGTCCGAGAGGGGAATCTCCTCCTGCTGCGGCGCGGCGGGCGGCGGCTGCGGCGCGGCCTGGGCCGGCACGGGCCCGGGCTCGCCCCTTTCGGCCTTGTTCTTCTTCCCCATCGCGAGCGGCACTAGAGCCAAGTATCCTGCAAATATGCAAGCGCTGGTGACAGGCGCCGCGCGGCGCATCGGACGGGCCATCGCGCTCGCCCTGGGCGGCGCAGGATACCGCGTCGCGGTGCACTACAACCGGTCCCGGCGGGAAGCGGAGGAGACCGCCGCCCTGCTCGGCGGCGCGCCGCTGGTGCAGGGCGACCAGGCGCGCGACCCCGAGCGCATCGTCGCGGAGGCGGCGGCCGCGCTGGGGGGGCTGGACCTGCTGGTCTGCAGCGCGGCGCAGTTCGAGAAGGTGAGCTCGGAAGAGCTGCGGCGGGCGCGGTTCGAGGCCATGCTCGCGGCCAACCTGACCGGGCCGTTCTACCTCATGCAGGCGGCGCTCCCCTTCCTGAGAACGGCGCGGGGCAGCATCGTGAACCTGGTGGACGTCTGCGGCACGGCGCAGGTCTGGAAGGGATACGCGCACTACGCCGCATCCAAGGCGGGCCTCGCCGCCCTGACGCGGCTGCTCGCCCTGGAGTGGGCGCCGGAAGTGCGCGTCAACGCGGTGGCCCCCGGGGCGGCGCTGCTGGACGACCCGGCCGACGCCGAGCGGCTGGTGAAACGGATCCCCCTCCAGCGCATCGGAACCGCCGAGGACGTGGCCCGCGCGGTCCTCTTCCTGGCCCGGGAGCCGTTCATCACGGGCCAGATCCTGACGGTGGACGGCGGGCGGTCGCTGAAACCCTAGTTTTCCAGAGACATCTGACTATACTGGAGCCCATGGATACCCAGACGCAGACCCCGACCACGCAGACCCCGAACGAGGCCCCCGCGGCCGTCAGCCTGACCGACAGGGCCGCCGCCATGGTGAAGGAGACCATCGAGCGCGAGAACCTGACCGGCTCCGGCCTGCGCGTCGCTGTGGTTGGAGGTGGGTGCTCCGGCTTCCAGTACAGCCTCGACATCGAGAAGGACGAGCGCCCCGGCGACATGATCTTCGAGGTCAAGGGCGTGAAGTGCTTCGTCGACCCGATGTCGTCGATGTACCTGCTCGGCGTGGAGATCGACTACGTCGAGGGCCAGTTCGGCCAGAGCGGGTTCAGCTTCAAGAACCCGAACGCCAAGCACACCTGCGGCTGCGGCTCGTCGTTCTCGGCGTAAGCAGATGGGCACACCATGCGCCCTTCGGGCGGCGATGGTGTCCCCGTAGATGAGCAAGCGACCCCCTCCCTCTTCGCGCTTCGGCTGCGCGGGCCCTCGATGGTTGGATCCGCGCGCCCGAGTCTCCAGATCTGTCGCTACACAGCCAAGGAGGCTCAATGAAGATCATCGGAATGGCGCTCGCGCTCGCGCTGATGGCATTCGGCGCCCGCGCGCAGACGTCCACGGGAAGCGGTACCAGCGACACCAGCACCACCTCGACCCCGAACAGCCAGACCACCGAGGACAAGGGCACGGCGACGCTGCCTTCGAACCAGAACAGCAGCGCGCTGCCGGGCAACTCGTCCAACACGGCGAGCAGCAACTCCAGCCTGCCGAGCAACAATCCGTCGAGCAACTCGACGCCCAGCTCGGACACCTCGACCTCGAAGTCCACCCTGCCCTCCGACAACAGCGCCTCGAGCACGGACAACTCCTCGAGCGCCACGCCGTCCACCGGCAGCAGCTCGTCGAGCACCGGCATCGGCAACGACAGCGCGTCGGACGGCGCCGACAAGGACAGCTCCGCGGTGAGCGGCTCCACCTCCACGGGCAGCAGCGACGAGGGCACCAGCAGCACCACCATCCAGAAGAAGCACAAGAAGCACAAGAAGCACGGCCAGGGCCGCAGCTCCAGCGACACCAGCTCGATGCACCGGACGCGCACCTCTCCGTCCGACACGCCGCCTGCCGACGAGACCAGGACCAGCCCGACCACGCCTGCGGCTCCGGGCTCCTCGGGCACCACCTCCGGCACCGACACCGGCTCGAGCAGCAGCGGCTCCATCGGCTCCGGCACCTCGGGCTCGACCACCAGCGGCAGCGCCACCACCGACCAGGGCAGCTCCGGAAGCATCTCGCGTCCCGCGGCGCCCAGCACCAGCGGCGACCAGGGAACCGCCACCGATCCGGGCATGTCCTCGCGGCCCGGCGATGTGACCGGCCAGCCCACCGACACGCAGAAGCCGGTGGACACGGCTCCCGCGCCCGGCGACAACCCGTCGAGCAACCCGCCGAAGGACAAGTAGCCCGCCGTTCGGGCAGCCGGGCGGTCCTCCGGGGCGTTGTGCAGCGGACAGCGCATGCGCAGCTTCTCCGGAGGACCAACCGCCCCGCCAGCAGGCAGGGCAGAGGGGGATGAAATGAAAGCCATCATTGCAGCGCTGGCCCTGGGCCTCGCGTTGCCTGCATTTGCGAACCGGGGCGATACCGCGAAGGACGCCCAGGACGCGGTCAAGGACAAGGCCGACGACGCCAAGGACACCCTCCACACCGACAGCGGCGCCGCCAAGACCAAGCGCCACATGAAGAAGGCGGGCCGCAGCGTGAACCGCTCCGCGCGCCACACCCGCAACAAGGCGAAGAAGAGCATCGACGACGCGAAGAAGTAGATTTTTTGCCCACCGCGCCCGGGCGGAAGATGCTCGGGCGCGATGGCGCAGCCCCCTTCCCAGGACGACACCGGCATCGACGTCGTCCACGCGCCGCAGGACGTCTGGGGCGACCTCTACCACGAGCTGCTGCGCGCGCCCTGGTGGGTGACGCTGCTCTCGATCGCCGCGGCGGTGCTGGCGGTGAACGTCTTCTTCGCGGTGGTGTTCGTGGTCACCGGCGGCATCGCCAACGCCCGGCACGGCTCGTTCGCGGACGCCTTCTTCTTCAGCGTGCAGACGCTCGGCACCATCGGCTACGGCGCCATGTACCCGCAGTCGATGGCGGCGCACCTCGCGGTGACGGCCGAGTCGATCGTCTCGCTGGTCGCGATCGGCCTCTCCACCGGGCTCATCTTCACCAAGTTCGCCATCCCGGTGGCGCGGCTGGAGTTCGCGCGCAACGCGGTCATCTACCTGCAGGACGGCGTGCGCACGCTCGGCATCCGCGTGGCCAACCGGCGCGGAAACTTCATCGTCGAGGCGAGCGTGCGGGTCACGCTGGTCCGGGCGGAGACCACCCGCGAAGGGCTCTTCTTCTACCGGCTCTACGACCTTCCGCTGGCCCGCGACCGCTCCAACGCCATCGGGCGAAGCTGGCTCATCCTCCACCGCATCGACGAGAGCAGCCCGCTGCGCGGGTTGACCCCCGAGTCGCTGCGCGACGCCGACCTGGAGATCCAGGTCGCCATCACCGGCATCGACGGCACCACTTCGCAGACGCTGCACGGGCGCCACCGCTACCTGCCCGAGGAGCTGAAGCCGGGCATGCGCTACGCGGACATGCTCTCGCCCAAGCCCGACGGGCGCCTGGAGCTCGACTACGCGAAGCTGCACGACCTGGTGCCGGCGAGCTATTGAGCGGCTGCCGCGGGCACGAGGCCGCTGTCGCGCAGGGCCTGGAGGATGTCGTCCACGCTGCGGTAGGCGAGCGAGAGAGGCTCCTCCTTCGCGTAGCGGATGGTGCCGCCCTCGTCGACGATGAAGACCGACCGCCGGGCCGATCCGAGCATGCCGCGCACGCCGTACGCCGCCGCCACGTTGCCGCCCTCGTCGGCGAGCAGGGGAAAGCTCAGCGCGTAGCTCTTGGCCATGCGCTCGTGCAGCTCCAGCGTATCGGTGGAGATGGCCCAGAGCACGGCGCCGGTCCGCACCAGCTTCTCGCGCTGCTCCTCGTAGTGCTGGAGCTGGCGCAGGCAGACGGGCGTGAAATCTCCGGGATAGAAGGCTAGAACCACCACCTTGCCGCGTTGTGCGGCGAGATGATACGCGCCGGGCGGCACGCCGCTCAGCGTGAAGTCCGGGGCTGCGGCGCCCTCTTGCAGGTGCATGAAGGGATGGTAATCCAAATGGACGCGGTGATCATCGACGCCGTTCGCACTCCGGTGGGAAAGCTCCGGGGAGCGCTCTCCGCAGTGCGGCCGGACGATCTCGGAGCGTATGTCATTGAACAGTTGCTCCGGCGCAACCCGGCGGTGCAGCCCACCGCGGTGGACGAGGTCTTCTTCGGCTGCGCCAACCAGGCGGGCGAAGACAATCGCAACGTGGCGCGCATGGCCCTGCTCCTCGCCGGGCTGCCCGACCACGTGCCCGGCGTGACGCTGAACCGGCTCTGCGCGAGCGGCCTGGAGGCGGCGGTGCAGGCCTCGCGCGCCATCCGCCTGGGCGAGATGGAGCTGTGCGTGGCAGGCGGCGTGGAGAGCATGACGCGCGCGCCCTGGACGGTGGCCAAGCCGGAGATGGCCTACGCCGGCGGATCGCTGCAGAGCTACGACACCTCGCTGGGCTGGCGCTTTCCCAACCCGCGCCTGGCGAAGCGCTTTCCGCTGGAGAGCATGGGCGAGACCGCCGAGAACGTGGCGGCCAAGTACCGCATCCCGCGGCAGCAGCAGGACGAGTTCGCGCTCCGCTCGCACCAGCGCGCGCTCGCCGCGCAGGAGGCGGGACGCTACCGAGCCGAGATCGTGGCGGTCACGGTGCCGGGCAAGCAGCCGGTGGTGGTGGACCGCGACGAGCAGCCGCGGCCGGATACCACGCTGGAGAAGCTGGCGAAGCTGAAGCCGGCCTTCCGCGAGGGGGGAACGGTGACGGCGGGCAACTCGTCCTCATTGAACGACGGGGCTGCCGCGCTCCTGCTGGCGTCGTCGCGCAAGGCGGCCGAGCTGGGGCTGCGGCCGCTGGCGCGGGTGGTCGCGTGCGCGAGCGCGGGCGTGGACCCGCGCGAGATGGGCATGGGCCCGGTGCCCTCCACGCAGAAGGCGCTGAAGCAGGCGGGGCTTTCGGCCAGGGAACTGGACCTGGTGGAGCTGAACGAGGCCTTCGCCGCGCAGTCGCTGGCGGTCATCCAGGAGTTGGGGCTCGACCCGGAGCGCGTCAACGTGGACGGAGGCGCCATCGCCATCGGCCACCCTCTCGGCATGAGCGGCGCGCGCCTGCTCGGGCACCTGGTCCATTCGCTTCGGGCGCGCGGCGGCAGGCACGGGCTCGCGACCTTGTGCGTGGGCGTCGGCCAGGGAGTGTCCGTCATCGTCGAAGCGACGTGACGATGCGAATCGATGCCGCACGCATTGCACTGAGCAGGCCTGCCCTTGCCGGAGGTGGCCACCCACAGATGGCGCGGGTCGCTCCGCCATGCGCGCGGCCTTCGTTGCCATTCTCTGCTCGCTCCCGGTCCATGCCGACGGCCTCGACCTGGAGCTCGCCCCGGGATGGATCTGGTCGACGGATATCTCCGCATCGGCGCCGGTCGTGCGAGCTCGAGCAGGTTACGAGACTCGCTGGTTGACCCCGTCCGTCGCCGGAATGGTGGCGCCGGCCGATCCGGGCCCGCTGCTCCATGGGGGCCAGGGCGGGGGAATCCAGGGATGGGGTCTCGCGGCGGAACTGCGGATTCACACCCAGGGACCGCATCGGTTGTTCGCGGCCCTGGGCGGAGGATTCGGGCAACTGATCGCGCTCCAGGCAGCGGAGGGCGATACCGAGGGTTACCGAGGCGCACTGGCTCCTTACGTCCACGGGGCAGCCGGATATCGGTTCGCCTCCCGCGCGTTCCGACTCGGGATCGAGCTCACCCTGGACGTCTTCAACCGCGTGCATCTCCTCGGTGATCTGGGAACCCGGATCTGTGTCGATGGAGGGGGGGCCCCAAACGCCTTTGTCCGCTTCTGCCCGACAGGCAGCTCCTTCCCGATGATCGGGCTGGCTCTGACTCTCGGATACGGTACGGACCAGCTCGAACCGTAGGAAGACGATCGCGCTGTGACGGGTGATTGACTCGTGCGCTACAGGTACAGGCCGTTGGCGAGGAGAACGGCGGGCAGCAGCAAGGCGGCGACCGCGTAGAGCGTCCACGCGAGCGTGCGGCGGCGCACCGCAGCGATGGCCGATACGACGCAAACAGCCGAAGCGAGCGTAGCCAGCAGCAGGCCCGCTTCCAATGCCGCGGTGGGCCCTTCCGCGAGGCGGTCGAGGTGGCGCGCCACCGCGGCCGCGGCGGCCAGCATGCACAGCTCCAGCGCTGCAGCAGCCAGGGCGAGGAAGTTCCCGCGGCGCACGGCCGCCGCGATGCCGCCCGCGAGCAGGCCCGCGGTGGCGAGCGCGAAGGCGGCCAGTTGCGCGCGAGAGGTGCGCCAGAACGGAATGCGCTCGAACGCGACCGGCTGTCCGTCGACGATGGAAAAGACGCGCTCGCCGCCGGCCGCGAGCGGGCGGCCGTCGTCGCGGCGGAAGAGGCCGCCGCCCGCGGCGCGATAGCGGCCCGCGATCGCATCCATCCCGCGCACGGTCAGGCCGGCGGGATCGCGCGCGACGCGAATCTGCGCCGCAAGGCCGAGGACGCGTTCGACGCCGCGAAGCGGTGCGCGCGTCCACAGGTAGTCTCCGTCCACCGCGTCCGGCGGCGGCGCGGGGCCCGCCGGCGGCGCCGGCACGAACTTGCCCACGAAGCCCTCGATGAGCTCGTTCCACAGCGACGGCTCCTGCCGGTTCTCCGCGAGGAAGAGCGAGAGTCCCAGCGCCGGAACGAGCGCGAGGACCGCCGAGTGCGACGGGCTCGCGCCTCCCTTCATCCACACCACGGTCCCGCCGACCGGGACGCCGGCGAGCCCGTAGCCCATCGGCGGCAGCGCCGGGTGATAGCGCAGCACGTTTCCGGCGAGCCCTGCTGCGACCGCCGGCGCGAGCACGCTGGAGGAGTCTCCCAGCGCCACGAGAAAGCGGGCCATGTCCTCGCCGGTGGTGGCCAGGTTGCCGGCTGGATAGGGCCGGCTCGATCGCCGCGGCGTCACCGCTCCCGAGGAGCGGTATTCGGTGGCGAGGCCGGGGACCTCGTCGGGCAGCAGCGCAAAACCCGTGCTGGCCATGCGCAGCGGCGCCAGGATCCGGTCGTGCACAAGCTGCTCGAACGGCTTGCCGGCGGCGCGCTCCGCGACGAGCGCAGCCAGCGCGTAGCCATGGTTCGAATACCCCGGGACGCCGGGCGGGCGCGTGCGCGGCGGCATGTCGCGCGAGAGCAGCTCGCCCAGGGCGGGCGGCGGCTGGCCGCGCGGGTTCAGGTAGCCGAGGAGGTGATCCTCGAATCCGGCGGTGTGGGTCAAGAGGTCGCGCTCGCTGACGGGTCCGCCGGCGATGGGCAGGTCGGCCACCCAGCGGCGGACATCGGCGTCGACCGGCAGCTTCCCTTCGGCCGCGAGCTGCAGGGCCACGATGGCGGTGAAGACCTTGCTCACGCTCGCGATGCGGAAGCGCGTGGCGGAGGCGGCGACGGGCTCGCGCCGCTCCACGTCGGCGAGGCCGTAGCCGCGGATCAGGATCGGCTGCCCGTTGCGGACCACCGCCGCGACCGCGCCCGGGACGCTCCAGCGCGTCATCAAGCGGGGGATCTCGGCGTCGAAGTGCGCGACGATGGCGGCGTCGGGAGGCGTCGACGCTGCCGCGGCGAGGAGGGCGAGAGCGATCATCGTTGCGCGTCCGCGTGCCGCCCTCGGCCGCGACTCCCTCCCGAAGAGTGAGATAGCACGACCGCGGTCGAAGGCGCCGCATGCCATGCTGGAGGAGGCCGACCCGTATTTCAGGAACGACGGCGCGCTGTGGCGAGGAGTTCCCGGCTGTCAACTGGCCGGGGCACCTGCGCTCCCCGGCGCCCGGGTCGCTGCGCGCGGCGACCTCATGACCGCCCCACGCTCGCGCGGAGGGAGGCGAGAAGTTCGTCCAGTTGGTCGAACTGCTCGGGCATCCCCTCCTCCGCTCCGGAGCTGGCGTCGAAAGCTTCCTTCGAGGGATAGAGGTCGCACACGACGACCCGCGTCTTGCCGCCGTTCTCCTCGAAGGTCACCGTCGTCACCGACCCGCCGTCACCCGCTTCCTCGTTGGTCCAGACGAGGCGCGCGTGCGGAGTCACCTCGAGGTACCTGCCGTAGAACGCCATGGGCTCTGAGGTGCCGTGGCGAAACACGAATCGGTACGTGCCCCCAGCCCGGATGTCCGCCTCGTAGGAAAGCAGCGACATGCCGAAGGACTTCGGTACCCACCAGCGCTTGAGCAACTCGGGCCTGGTCCACGCCTCGAAGACGAGACGCGCCGGGGCGTCGAAGGTCCGCTTGACGACCACCTCACGCTCGGACTTCCGCTCCACCGTCGTGCGGCTCTTCACGGGGGTGGGCTCACTCCCTCTTCCTGCGTCCATCGTTGCTCTCCTTTCGCTTGAGCTCCTCGACGACCGTGTCCAGCTCGTCGAAGCGTGCGGCCCAGAGCTGGCGGTACCTCTCGATCCATGCCGTCTCGGCCTCCAGTCGGCGCGGGCCGAGCCTGCAGGTCCGCACGCGCCCGACCTTCTCCGTGGTGACCAGCCCCGCCTGCTCCAAGACGCCGACGTGCTTCTTCATGCCCGTGAGGGTCATGTGGAACTTCCCGGCAAGGTCCGTGATCGAGGCGTCTGACCTTCCCAGCTGCTCCAGTACGCCGCGTCGGGTGGCGTCCGAGAGCGCGGCGAACGAGGCATCGAGGCGGGCACCCTGATACTGAACCATATGGTTCAGTATGTACCGCATGGGCGGCCGGCACGCAAGGGGGGCCGAGCATGCGCCGCGGTTGCCGGGTTGGCCGCCCGCCTTCGCCTCAAATCCACCGTGGTAGAAGACGCGGCATGACGACGCCCCTGGTCACCGCCTCGAAGAACGAAGGTGTGATGGTCCTCGAGCTGACGAACCCGCCCGCCAACACCTACAGCTACGAGATGATGCGCGAGCTGGACGCGCACGTGCTGGACGCGCGCTTCGATCCGTCGGTGCATGTGCTGTTGATCGCCGGTGCGGGCGAGAAGTTCTTCTGCGCCGGGGCGGACATCAAGATGCTCGAATCCGCCGACCCGTACTTCAAGTACAACTTCTGCCTCCACGCCAACGAGACGCTCTGCAGGCTGGAGCAGACGCCCAAGCTGGTGATCGCCGCGATCAATGGACACTGCGTGGGCGGCGGCCTGGAGATCGCGCTGGCCTGCGACCTGCGCATCGCGCGGGCGAACGCCGGCAAGATGGGGCTGCCGGAGGTCTCGCTCGGCGTGCTGCCGGGCACGGGCGGCACGCAGCGGCTGGCGCGGGCGGTCGGGCGGTCGAAGGCCATCGAGCTGATGGCGGAGGGGGCCACCTTTTCCGTCGAGGAGGCGAAGTCGCTCGGGCTGGTGAACGCCGTCGTCGATGCGCCGGCAAGCGAGTTCCGCTCTCGCGCGCTGGAGTACGCGCGCAGGTTCGTGCCGCCGGGCAAGGCGGCGCGTGCGGTGGGGCTCATCAAGCGGGCGGTGACCACCGGGCTCGAGGTCGGCATCGAGCAGGGCCTCGCGCTCGAGCGCGAGCTCCAGCAGCGCCTCTTCGAGGGAGAGGACGCGAAGGAAGGCATCTTCGCGTACAACGCGAGGCGCTCCCCTCAGTTCAGAGGACGATAGATCAGCAATCGAGGCTGCGATCCGAAAGCATCAGCAAAATCGAATAGTTGCGAATCTTCCGGGGCTTGCGCCCGCTCGGAAGCTTCCCAAGCGGCAATCCCGTCCCAACGTTAGCGCGGTTCTGGGGGGGCGGGCACATGCACACGTGGATCCGGGCGGGGGCGGTGGTTTTCGCGGTCATGTCGACGGTCGGGTGCAACCGGCCCATCACGGCGCCGCAGGCGCAGCACGACGACGGATCGGGCGGCGGGCACGACGCCGACGCAGGCACTCCGCCGATCGGAAGCACCGACCCCGACGCAGGACCCGTCCAGCCGCCTCCACCGGTGACTCCTCCCACCGCGCCCAAGCCGCGCCTGGGCACCTGGTCCAGGGTGCTGGACTGGCCGGTGGTCCCGATCCACTCTCACGTGCTCCCCGACGGACGCGTGCTGACCTGGGGTCACAGCGGCGACCCGACCGTGTGGGATCCGCGCACGGGAGCGTTCACGCCGGCGCCGAACAGCATCGACATCTTCTGCGGCGGACACTCGCTGCTGGCCGACGGCCGGCTCCTGGTCACCGGCGGGAACATCGCCAGCGATCAGGGCCTGCCCACCGCGAACCTCTTCGACTACCGCACCGGACAGTGGACGCAGGGTCCGCAGATGGCGCGCGGCCGCTGGTACCCGACCAACACCGCGCTGCCCAACGGCGAGATGCTGGTCTCCTCCGGAGAGGACGAGACCGGCGCGATCAATCCCATTCCCGAGGTGTGGCAGCTGAACGGGACCTGGCGCGAGCTCAGCACCGCCTCGCTGGTGATCCCCTACTATCCGTGGATGTTCGTCGCGCCCGACGGCCGCGTCTTCTACGCGGGATGGGCGAGGACCTCCCGCTGGCTGGACCCGACCGGCACCGGGCATTGGACCGCCGGCGGTCCCTCCCACGTGGGTCCGGTGACGCGCATCTACGGCACCGCCGTCATGTACGACACCGGCAAGGTGCTGGTGGCCGGA
>DASSQZ010000004.1:0-3065 GCA_035702105.1 Myxococcales bacterium
GGCGCGTGCGTGCCGGTGTCCATGCGGATGGCGTCCTTGGGGCACGCCTCGACGCAGAAGCCGCAGACGATGCAGCGCAGCTCGTCGATCTCGAAGCGCACCGGGTACTTCTCGATGGCCTGGTCGTCGTACTCGCCCGCCTCGATGTAGATGCACTGCGCGGGGCAGGCGGTGGCGCACATGTAGCAGGCCACGCAGCGGGGCTTGCCGTCCACCCGCGGCACCAGCCGGTGCATGCCGCGATACCCGGGCGGATAGGGCTTGCGCTCCTCCGGATAGTTGATGGTGGAGACCATGTTCACGCCCGGCCCCTTGCGGTCCATGATCTCGTAGGCCGGGTCGCGGAAGCCGAACAGGTTCTTGAAGAAGTGCTTGCCGAGGACGGCCATGCCCTTGACGGCTTCGCGGATGTAGAAGCGCTCGCCGAAGCTCATGTTGCCGCCCGGGCCGGGGCTCGCGCGCTCGTCGTGAGGCTTGTTCGGATCCATGCTCAATGTGCCGCCGCGGTGGAGGAATGGCTGCCTGGCTCGGCGCTCGCGGGAGCGCGGGCCGAGAGCGCCACGAAGAAGAGGATGGCAATCCACTCGACGATGCCCATCCAGGCCAGGCCCTCGCGGCCCCCGAGGAGGAGCACGCCCGCGGTGACCGCCACGTTGGCGAGCGAGACGGGCAGCATCATCTTCCAGCCCAGCCGCATGATCTGGTCGTAGCGGAAGCGGGGGAAGGCCCAGCGCGCCACGAAGAGCACCCAGATGACGGCGAGCATCTTGATCACGAAGGCGAACACCTGGAACACCGCCAGCCAGGCCGTGCCGCTCGCGCCCAGCCATCCTTCGCAGGTGCGGAAGATGGTGGGCTCCAGCCAGGGGATGTGGTACGCGCCCAGGAAGATGGCGGCGACGATGCCGGAGATGACCACCGTCTCGACGTACTCGGCGATGAGGAACATGCCGCTCTTGAGGCCCGAGTACTCTAGGAAGTAGCCGATGATCTCGCTGTCGCCCTCCGGCGTGTCGAAGGGCGCGCGCTTGATCTCCGCCTGCGCGGCCACCAGGAAGAGGATCATCCCCAGCGGCTGGAAGAGCCCGCCCCACGCCGGCAGCCAGCCGAAGAGCAGCGAGTCGTCGCGGGCGAGGAAGTCGCCGGCGCGGTTGGCGGCGCTGGCGGCCACGCGGATGGCGCCCTCGCTCATGCCCTGCAGCGCGGCCATGCCGTCCAGGCGCAGCGTGCCGAAGACGATGAAGGCGCCCACCAGGGTGAGGCCCAGCGTCACCTCGTAGGAGACGAGTTGGGCGGAGGCGCGCAGGCCGCCCAGGAGCGCCAGCTTGTTGTTGGAGGTCCAGCCCGCCAGCACCGTGCCGAACACCGCCAGCGAGGCGAGCGCGAAGACGTAGAGGATGCCCCAGTCCACCCTCGCCACCTGGAGCTGCATGCGCGCGCCCCAGAAGGTCAACTCGGGGCTCACCGGCACCACCGCGAAGAGCATGAAGGCCGGCCCGAAGGCGAGCAGCGGGGCCAGGTTGAAGAGGAGCTTGTTGCCCACCGCCCCCTCGGGGATGAAGTCCTCCTTGAAGAGCATCTTGAGGACGTCGGCCACGATGTGGGGCAGGCCCTTGAGCGGCTTGTCGGAGAGGCCGGGGATGGGCAGCCGGGCGCGGTTCGGGCCCACCCGGTCCTGCATCAGGGCGGACCACTTGCGGTCGGCCATGGTGAGCAGCGTGGCGGTGATCATCACGAGGATCAGGACCAGCGAGACGATGGTGCCGAGCGCAGCGGAGAGGCCCCAGTTCCAGGGGAAGAGGCTGCCGATCCAGATGAAGAGCCGGGTCAGCGCCAGGAACACCCAGGACATGGCGAGCAGGAACACGAGGAACCCGCCCCACCCTGCGATGGCGCCGCTGAGCCAGCGGCCGTAGGCGGGCTTGACCGTCTTGACCGGGCCGAAGTCTTCCGAGGCGAGGCGGGAGGCGGGAGTGGCCATCAGCGCGAACCTCCGGAGGCCTCGTCGCCCACCTTCATGCCCGGCGGCGTGGTCTGCGGGCCGCGGATGGAGTGCGCTCCCGGCAGCGGGCGCGGCGCGCGCGCGGGCCAGTCCCTCGGCATCAGCCCCTCCAGCACCATGCCGTCCTCGGTGATGGCGTCGAGGGTGAGCCCCTGCAGATGCGGCGACTTCTGCGCCAGCGCCGCGAACGCCTCCGCCGCGCTCTTCGGCGCCTTGCCGCCCAGCCCTTCGAGGATGCGCGCCGCCCACGACCAGCCGGGAGCCGCGTCTCCCCGCGGCGCCGGCACCGACGGCCAGGTGCGCTGCAGGCGCCCGTACCAGTTCACCAGCGTGCCTTCCTGCTCGTAGACGCTCTGGCAGGGCAGCGCCACGTCGGAGAGCGCGGCCACCGCGTTCTCGTTCTGCGCGGCGACGACGAACACCTCCACGCCGGAGAGCTTGTCGGTCGAGAGCCCCGCCGTGCGCATGGCGAAGAGCGCCTTCACGCCCCGCACCTCTTCTTCCAGCTTCACCCCGAACGCCTCGGCCGCCAGGGCGACGCCCCTGCGGTTGGGGTTCTTGTCGGCGCGGATGAGGAAGTCGTCCTGGTCGCCGTCGGGCGCGCCGCCGGTGAAGTAGCGCTCCGCGCCCAGGTGCGCGCCGAGTTGGAACGCGGCCACCGCCTCCTCGTTGGTGCACTGGGCGGAGACGTAGATGCCCAGGCCGCCCTTCCCCTGCAGCGGCTTGAGCAGCTCCACCGCCTTTTCCAGCGCGAGGCGCGGGCCCACCGACTCGGCGGTGTTGCCCTGGCCGACGCGCGCCCACTCCACCCGCTGCTCGTTGGTGGCGTGATAGCTGAGCCTGCCCTCGTCGCACATCCAGACCTGGTTCACCTCTTCGGTGCGGCGCGGGAGCAGGCGGTAGATCAGGTTGCCGCGCGAATCGACGTAGACGTTGCAGCCGTTGCTGCAGCCGGTGCAGACGGCGGGGCTCTTGTTGACGAACCAGACCCGCGACTGGAAGCGGAAGTCGCGGTTGAGCAGCGCCCCCACAGGGCAGATGTCGACCGTGTTGCCGCTGTACT
>DASSQZ010000005.1:0-3765 GCA_035702105.1 Myxococcales bacterium
CCCGGATCCGCTGAGGGGGAAGCGCGACGGCTACGTCGCGGGCGCGGCGGGTGCAGCGGCGGCGGGGGCGGCGGCTTCGCCGGCCTTCTTCGGCTGGTGCTCGGCGCAGAGCCCGTGCGCCACCACCTTCTTGAGGCACCCTTCCTTGCTGCAGGTCTTGTAGCGACCCTTGGGGAGCTCGCCGTTCTTCCACTTGTCGTAGTGGAAGAAACAGTAGCCCTTCGCCTGGTACGCGCGCTTGCAGCCTTCGACGCTGCACTTCTGCCCCTCATTGCCCTTGGGCTTTGGAGCATGGGTCTTGCGGCGCTGCTCGCTGGTGTTCTCAGGCATCTGGGTGAAGCTCCTGGCAAACGGAAAGGGAGCGGGTTTCTAACGCATCCGGCCAGCGGTGACAATGGCACGTCCGCTGCAATCGCTCTCTCGCCTGGGCAGGGTGCGCCTGCCCGGTTGGCGCTGGGGGGCGGGCGATGGAGGGATCGGGTCGCGTCGGGCTGGTGGTCGCAGGCCTCGGGGGAGTGGGCAGCTCGCTGATCGCCGGCATCCTGGCGGCGCGCGCGCACCTCGTGCATCCCTTCGGCAGCCTGGCCGAGGGCGGGGGCCCGGCCGGCGGAGGCGCGCTTTCGCCGCTGCGCGCCCAGGCACCGCTCCTGGAGCTGGCCGATCTCGAGCTCGGCGCCTTCGAGCTGCACGACGACGACGCCTACCGCGCCGCGCTGCGCGCGAACCTCGTCAGCCGATCTCTCGTCGACGAGCTGCGGCCGGAGTTGCGCAAGGTGCGGGCGATGCGGGGAGCGCGCCAGGCCCCCACGCGCCGTCACCTCGCGGACGCGCTGGCGGAAGACCTGCGCGGCTTTCTCACCCATCATCATTGCGCCCGCGGCATCCTCGTCTGCACGCTGCCGGGTCCGGCAGCGCCGCCGCCCAGGACCGGATTCACCGCAGACGACGTCCTCTCGGCGCTCGAGGAAGGCGCCGACTGGATCACGCCGGGCCTGGTCTACGCGGCGGCGGCGGCGCTGGCAGGGTTCGCCTTCGTGGCGGCCGGCCGCGACTTCTCGCTCTGCGCGCCCGGAATCGGCGACCTGTTCGCCGGGCGCGGCCTGCCCATCGCCGGCGCCGCGCTGCTCGGCCCCGACGCGTTGCTCCGGGAAGCCCTCGCCAACGTGCTCACGGCGGAGGGCCTTCAGCTCACCGGCACGGCCTCGCTCTCCACCCGCGCCGAGGAGCACGGCGTTCGGCTGTGGGGAGGCCCCGATCGCACCTCGGAGATGGGGCTCGGCTGCGGCTGGGCCGGCGCGCCGTTCGAAGTGTCGATCGAGCTGCGCGGCCAGGTGGCCCTCTACCTGGCGGCGCGCGCGCTCGACGCGTCGCTGCTCATCGATCTGGCGGTGCGCGCGGGAAGGGCAGGCGTGCAGGAGTGGATGGGCGCGCTGTTCGCGGCGTCGCTCGCCAACCGCAGTCCGCGCGAGGCAAGCGCGCCGCTCACGGTTGCCGGCAGGCGTGCCCGGCTCCTCGCGGAGCTTCCGGCGCTTGCCCGCAGCGCAGGCCGCGCGGCCGCATAGCCGGCCGGCGGCGAGGTTGCGCCGTTCTCCGGGGCTCCCTGCCTTTGACCCGCCTCGGAACGCGCGTACCCACCGCTCCTCTCCGGCCGCCCGTGCGCCGTCGCGTAGCGCACGCCTGCAGACCCGATTTACGCGGCATGCCGCTTGCTCTGACGTCCGGGCGTCGGCGGCAAGGGGGCAGTTCCGCGACCCGTAGCCATGCGGGCGTGGAACGTGGGGGGTCGGCGTCGCGGGGGCGTGGCGCTGACTTGTGGGGCGCGGGCGGCCGGGGGGCAGCCCGCCCCCACGTTTTCCTTTTGCGGCTTGCGCCCTTGACTCGCTGATCCACTCAAGATACGGTATTCGCGCTCCATGACGGAGGGGCGCTTGGTGGACGCCGCACGCGAGGCGACAGCAGAGAAGCCGGGCGCTGCCGAGCTGCTGCGGGCGGCGCTGGAGAAGATCGTCTTCTTCGAGTGGCGCCTGTCCGAGCTGGCGGCCGAGCTGTCGGGTGCGCAGACCCGCTGCGCCAATGCCGAGAGCGCCCGCGCCGAAGCCGAGGAAGAAGTCCGCGCCGCGGCGGAGCGTACGCGCAGGGCGCGGCTGCAGTGCGCGGAGCTGGAGGCGGACCGCTCGCGCCTTGCCGCGCTCCTCGCCAATCCGGCGCACGGCCGCGCGGCGCAGGACGCGGCGGCGCTGGAGGCCGAGCGGAAGCGGGCCTCCGCGCTGCAGCACCAGCTCGATGCTGCCCGCGCCGAGCTGGCCCGCGCGCGCGCCGAGCGCGAACGGATCCTGGCCGAGATGATGGAACAGGCGCGCACCGGCGAGGAGGGACCCGCCGCGCTGGCGCAGTTCATCAGCGAGCTGCGCGCCGAGATCATCGCGCTGCGCGATCACCAGAAGAAGTGCGAGGCGCTGCTGGCGGGCGCGGGAATCCCCCTTCCCGAGCTGGAAGTTTCCCAGCCCCCTCCGGTGGTGCGGCGCGAACCCGAGCCCGTGCAGGAGGCGCGCAGGATGCTGGCGGAGGGCCGCCTCGCCGCGCCCGAGGCGCAGGCGGCGCAGCTCGAGCTGCCGCCTCCGCAGAAGCTCGGCGCGGCCGCGCATGCGCTCGCCGACCAGTGCCTGCGAACGCTCACCTCCGCCGACCCGCAGAGGCGCGAGCAGGCGGCCCGCCATCTCGCCGCTTCCCCCCTCGGGGCGGCCGCTCCGGCGCTCGCGACCGCGCTCGGCGCCGAACTGGACCCGAGGGTGCGCGCGCAGCTCGCCCGCGCGCTGGCGGCGTGCGGTGGCGACGGCGCCGCAGAGATCGTCGCGGCGCTCCAGTCTCCCGCGGAGCCGGCGCTGGTCCGGATGGCCGCGCTGGATGCGCTCTGCGCCTTGCCGGCGAGGGCGCGGGCCGCGGTGGAGGCGGCAGCGCTCGATCCGACCCCTGCAGTGCGCAGGCGGGCTGCCGCGCTCGCCGCCTGCGAGGGGCTCGCGGACCTGGTCGCACGCCTTGCCCACGACGGCGACGCCTCGGTGCGCGCGGCGGCGGCCGCGGCGCAGCGCGAGCCTGCACAGGCGGGTGCCGCGGCTCCGCCGCGGGAAGAGGCGCCGCTCCGCCAGCCAGACCCGCCGCGCCCCGCCGCCGTTCCACCGTCCCCGCGCGACCCGGTGCGTGCAGCGCTGCACCGCCTGGTGCTGAAAGGAGGTGCGAGCTGATGGACCAGATCCGTTACACCGGCCGCCGCTTCGCGGAGGTGCTGGGCCTCTCCAGCCGCGAGCTCGCCGACGCAGAGGAACGCGGACTCGTCCACTCGACGCTGCCGC
This sequence comes from Myxococcales bacterium, assembly GCA_035702105.1. Taxonomy (GTDB): domain Bacteria; phylum Myxococcota; class Myxococcia; order Myxococcales; family 40CM-4-68-19; genus 40CM-4-68-19. Next base: position 3,351 of record DASSQZ010000005.1, read on the forward strand.
CCGAAGGCCGGGGCGCCGCCCAGAAGATCTTCTACTCGATGGAGGACCTCTCCTCGGCGCGCGCCAGGCTCAACCGCGTGCCGCCGCGCAGGCCCATGCGCCGCCAGCTCTTCCTCAACTTCAAGGGCGGCACCGGCAAGACCAGCGTCTCCAGCAGCTACGCCTTCCGGCTCGCGGAGATGGGCCACCGCGTGCTGGTCATCGATCTCGACTCGCAGGGCCACGCCTCCAAGTGCCTGGGCATCTCCGGTGAAGAGTCGGAGAAGACGCTCTTCGACGCGATCATCAAGAAGACGCCGCTCCACGAGGTGATCGTGCACACCGGGATGCCGGGGCTGGACCTGGTGCCCTCCAACCTGACCATGAGCACCATCGACCTCTCGCTCATGCCGCTGGCGGCGCGCGAGTTCCGGCT
>DASSQZ010000006.1:0-26304 GCA_035702105.1 Myxococcales bacterium
GAACTCGCCGTAGAGCTGCCCCGCCAGCGTCTTGTTGTGGGCGATGACCAGGGTGGGCCGCTGCACCTGGGCCACCACGTTGGCCACGGTGAAGGTCTTGCCCGAGCCGGTGACTCCGAGCAGCGTCTGGTGCTTGTCGCCCCGCTGCAGCCCCGCGACCAGTTCCTGGATGGCGCGCGGCTGGTCGCCCTGCGGCTTGTAGTCGCTGCGCAGCTTGAACGGCATGACCTTCCAGTCTAACAGCGCGGCGGGCAAACTGCCCGGAGGCCTTGCCCTGCGCTCTCCGGTCGCCTGCCTGGCCGCAATCCGCGGCCAGCAGGGGCTACGGAGCCGGCCGCTACCGCCGGGCGGGCGGCGCGGTGACTCTGGTAGGATAGCGGGCGTGAAGCTGGTCGCCATCGTGCGCGCTGCGGCGGATCCCGGCGAGGCGGCGAGCGCGCTGGCGGATGCATCGGGGCTCACCCTGGCTGAAGCGCGCATGCGTCTTGCGCCCGAGCCCCCATCGCTCCTCGCGCGCCTCGAGAAGGAGAAGGCGGACGCGCTCGTCGCCAGGCTGCGAAAGTCGGGGCTCGCCGCGCTCGCCGTGGCCCTCCCCGTTCCCACCGGCAAGGACCGCACGCTCGCGCATTCGTTCACGCTGGGCGAGGCCGGCGCCGTGTTCGTGCCCCGCGCCGGGGAGCCGATGCAGGTGCGGTGGGCCGACGTGCTGGCCATCTTCCGCGGGCAGCGCGCGTCGCGCTCCGACGTCGAGCGCACCCAGACATCGAAAAGCTTCTCGGCGGCCACCGCGGTCATGACGGGCGGGCTGAAGCTGACGCGCACGTCCACCAGGACTGCGCACTCGCTCGAGGAGTCCACCGAGCAGGTGATCCTGGTCTACGCCCGCGACGGGCAGGTGGCGCATCTGGCCGAGCACCAGCTCGAGTTCTCTTCGCTCGGTCCCGGCATGCAACCCTCCAGCGCCGGCAACATGGCGGAGCTCGCGCGCCGCCTGCGGGAGAAGGCAAGAGGGGCGTTCTACGACGAGCGGCTGCTGCGGCTGGGCCGCAGGCCGCTGCCGTTCCTCACCGGCGGCGAGTCGCGGTCCCAGCAGGGTACGGTCGTCACCACGCGCAGCGACACGAGCGGCTCTCTCGACGTGCTGGCCGAGGTGATGCGGCAGGCGGCGGCGCAGGGGCTCCTGCCCTGACGCCCGTCCCGTAAGGGCGCCCGGGCCGCTTCTGACGGTGCGGAGAACCATCGTCCGGGTCCTCGTGCACAAGAACCACCGCCCCGTGGACCGGGGCGAGAGGAGACCGGCGTCTTCCGGCTTCGGGGCGCGACCGCGGGATCCCCGGATCCACACGGTCGCGCCCCATCGCCTTCCGCCTAGAAGAAACCCGACATCGCGTAGGCGGTCTTGCGGAACATCTCCGGCTGCGCGTCGGCGAGGCTCAGGTTGGCCTTGTTCGCCGTGGTCACGATGCGCGCGCGGTATTCCTTGTGGTGGCTCTCCTCGGAGGCGATCTGCCGGCTGTAGCCGTCGTCGGAGACCCGGGCGCTGATGTCGGTGTCCTTGTGCACCGCCACGCCTTCGCCGGCGCGCTCGCGGATCTGGACGTCGCAGACGAGCAGGAAGGTAACGTCCTTCACCCAGTAGCCCGTCACATGCTCCGCGACTCCACCGAGCACCGCGCCGCCCGCGGTGCTGGCCAGAGAGCCGCCCGCGATCGCCCCGGTCACGCCGCCCGCGACGACCGCCTGGCTCTTGTATCCCTCCTCCAGCGCCTGCTCCGCCGCGGTGGGATTGGTCTCCTCGAGATTCCGCACATACGCGACCATCGTGAACTGGGCGCTGTCGGGATCGTCCACGATCCGGTAGCCGTCGTCGTTGGTCGCGAACTGCTGCGCGACGAACTGCTTGAACGCATGCCGGTCGAACGCCTCGACCCCGCTCTTCACGTCGAGGTAGATGGTCCGCTTCTGCCGCGCGACCGGATCGACGAAGATGGCAGTGCTGGTCTTCGACTGGACGACCAGGTCCTTCTTCGCCAGCAGGGTTTGCGTCGCCGCGCAGCCTCCCAGCATTGCGGGAATCAGCATCATTGCGGATATCGTCATCAGATTTCGAATCGTCGCGCGCATGTCGCCTCCGGTGCGTTCCGCGGCCGCCGTCACTGGCGCCGTCGTCCGCAGACCGTGACATGGAGGCAGGGATGGAGTTCATCGGTCTCCTGACCGATGCCCGGCTTCAGAGCAGCACGCGCCAGTCGGTGCCGGCGGGGCCGTCGCGCAGCTCCACTCCGCGCGCGGCCACCTCGGCGCGGATGGCGTCGGCGCGGGCGAAGTCGCGCTCCTTGCGCGCTGCCAGCCGCGCAGAGATGCGCTCCTGCACCCACGCCGGATCGATGCCCTTGCGCGAGGCGGCGATGCCGCGCCGCTCGCGGATGGCGTCCGCCGGAGCGCGCGAGGAGAGCCCGAGCACGTGCGACAGTGTCCGCGCCGTGTGCAGGAGCGCCGCCACCTCTTCGGGCTTTCCCTTGGCGTCGATGCGGGCGTTGAGCAGGCCGTAGACCTTCTCCAGGCGCGCCATGCCCTCCGCGGTGTTGAAGTCGTCCTCCAGGGCCTCGCGGAACGACTGCGCGTGCTCGGCCACCGCTTTCGGCTCGCCGGAGAACTTCTTCTGTACGAGGTACGCGTCGCCCTTGGCGAGCGACTCGTAGAAGTACTCCACGCGCCGGTCCGCCTCGATGATGGTGGCCTCGGTGAAGCTGATCGGATGCCGGTAGTGGGTGGAGAGCAGGAACGCGCGCAACGCCTCGCCGTCCCAGTGAGCGAGCAGGTCGCGGATGGTCTTGAAGTTGCCGAGCGACTTGCTCATCTTCTCCGCGTCCACGGTCACGAAGCCGTTGTGCATCCAGTAGTGCGCCAGGTCCTGGCCGCTGGCCGCCTCGCTCTGGGCCATCTCGTTCTCGTGATGGGGAAAGACCAGGTCCTTGCCGCCGCCGTGCACGTCGAAGGTGATGCCCAGGTACTTCTGGCACATGGCGGAGCACTCGATGTGCCAGCCGGGACGGCCAGGTCCCCAGGGCGACTGCCAGGTCACGCTGGCCGGCTCTCCCGGCTTGGCCGCCTTCCAGAGCGCGAAGTCGAGCGGGTCGCGCTTCTGCTCGCCGGGCTCCACCCGCGCTCCCGAGAGCAGGTCGTCCAGGTTGCGCCTGGAGAGCTTGCCGTAGCCGGGATGGGAGCGCACCGAGAAGTAGACGTCGCCCTGCGCGGCGTAGGCGTGCCCGCGCTCGATCAGCCTGGCGATCATCTCCAGCATCTCGGGCACGTGCTCGGTGGCCTTGGGCTCCACGTCCGCGGGCAGGACGTTGAGAGCCTCCATGTCGCGCCGGCACTCCTCGATGAAGTGCTCGGCGAACTCTTTCGGGTCCTGCCCGCGCTCGCCGGCCCGGCGGATGATCTTGTCGTCCACGTCGGTCCAGTTGCGGACGTAGCTCACCTGCCAGCCGGCCCAGCGCAGGAAGCGCACCGCCACGTCGAACGCCGTGAGCATGCGAGCGTGGCCGATGTGCGGCAGGTCGTAGACGGTGATGCCGCAGACGTAGATGCCGATGCGGCCGGGCTGCACCGGGGTGAAGTCCTGCTTCTCGTTGGCCAGCGTATTGAAGACGCGCAGCGGCATGCGTTCGCCTTTTCAGGGGCCCCGAAGCGCGAAGGGCGCGAGCACTCTACCGTGCCCACGCCCGCCCGCCCTGTTCAGGTTGTGGTCAGCAGTTGAAGATCGACTTCAGGTCGCCTTCGATGTCGTCCTCGTTGACGCCCTTGGCGAGCGACAGCTCCTTGATGAGGAGGTTGCGGGCGGTGTCGAGCATCTTGCGCTCGCCGAAGCTCAGATCCTTGTCGAACTTGAGCAGGTAGAGGTCGCGGAGCACCTCTGCGATCTCGAAGACCGAGCCGGTCTTGATCTTCTCCATGTACTCGCGGTACCGGCGGTTCCAGGTGGCGGAGTCGACCGAGATGTCCTTCTGGCGCAGGATCGTATAGACCTTGGTGACGGCCTTCTCGTCGATGAGCGAGCGCAGGCCGACCGAGCCGACCTTGTTGATGGGGATGAGGATTTTCATCCCGTTTTCCATGATCTTGAGGACGTAGAACGACTGGCGCTGGCCCGCGATGTCCTTGTGCTCGATTCCCATCACTTCGCCTACACCCTGTCCGGGGTAGACGGCCTTGTCGCCAACCTTGAAAGTCTGCATAGGTGCAGGCTTTTAACACGGAGCGGCATCGAAAGTCAAGGGGGCTCTTGACGCCGATCTGACGAGCGGTGTAGCGTTGCCGGCTGCTGTGTGCGCGCTGTAGGCGCTTGGCGCACATCGGGTTTTCTCGGGGTGGGGGGTGGGGATGGGGCGGCCGCTTCTGGCGGCGTGCGCGGCGTTTCTCGCCGGCGCGTATCTCTCGACGTGGGTGCCGTGGTGGGCTGCGCTCCTGGCGCTGCCGCTCTTCGCCTTCCGCCCGGCGCGGGCCATCGCGCTGGGGCTTGTGCTCGGCCTTCTGCGCGGGGCGGCCCGGGACCCGCCACGCCCGTTCGCCCTGCCCGACGAATTCGAGGGCGTCGTCGAGGCGCGGGACGTGGTGCGGGTGCCCCAGGGCCTGGTGGCGCTGCGCCTGCGCGGCCTGCCCGTCCATCGCGGCGACCGCGCGCGTTTCTTCGGCAAGGTCCACGTGCCGCCGCCGCAGCTCAACCCGGGAGGGCGCGACCGCCGCGCCCAGCTCCTCTCCCGCGGCATCGCGGTGGAAGGCAGCGCGGAGGTCTTGGCGGTGCTCGAGCGCGGCCCTGCCATCTGGCGGCGCCTCGACGAGCTGCGGGCGCGCTTCGCCGGACGCGCGGCGAGCATCTGCAGCTCGCCGGAGCGGGCTGCGCTGGTCACCGCGTTGGCGGTGGGCGACCGCAGCGGCCTGTCCCGCGAGGCGGAGGACGAGCTGGCTGCGAGCGGGCTCGTCCACCTGCTCGCCAGCTCGGGCCTGCACCTCGCGGTGGTGGTGCTGCTCTTCAGCGAGCTGGGCCGGCGGCTCTGGCTGCGGACGCGTTTCGCGGCGCGGCTAAGGCCGGCAGCGTTCGGTGCGGCCCTGGCGGTGCCGTTCGCGGCGCTCGAGGTGCTGCTCCTCGGAGCGCCCTGGCCCGCGATCCGCGCCGGCATCGGCGCCCTGCTCCTGCTCGGCGGCTCGTTGTCCTCGCGGCGCGCCGACGGGATCACGACGCTGGGAATCGCCGCGGCGGCGTGCGCGCTCCTGGATCCGGGCGCGACGCACGATCTGGCCCTGCAGCTCTCGGTGGCGGGCATCGCCGGCCTCCTGCTGCTGGCGGGGCCCCTGCGGGAGCTGTTGCCGGTTCCGTTTCCGCCCGCCGGCGCGGCACTCTGGCGGCGGATCTGCGAGCACATGCTCGGGCTCTCCTGCTCCACCGCCGCGGCTGCCCTCTGCACGGCTCCGCTGCTCGCGGCGGCATTCCACCGCATCTCGCTCGTCTCGGTGCTGGCGAACGCGGTCGGCCTCCTGCCGGGCCTTCTCGCGATTCCCGTGGCCACCGTCCTGGTGCCGCTCGACTTCCTTCCGCTCTGGTGGGCGGCCGACCTCCTCGCGGGCTCCACCCTCGCCGCGGCGCACGCCTTCGCCGCCCTGCCCTTCGCGACCATCGCGGTGGCCACGCCGGGACTCCTCGCCTGCGGGCTCTGGTACGCGGGCGTGCTGCAGTGCGTGCGCCGCCGCTTTCGCGCGGCGGCGGTGCCCTGGGCTGCGCTCGCGCTCCTTTCGGGCTCGCGCGCCGCGCTCGCCCATGCGCGCGACGACGTGACGGTCACCTTCCTCGCCGTCGGCCAGGGCGACGCCGCCATCGTCCAGCTTCCCGGCGGTCACGCGATGCTGATCGACGCCGGGGGCGACCTGACCTGGCCCGGCAGGTTCGATCCCGGCGCGCGCGACGTCGTGCCGGCCCTCGCGGAGCTTGGCATCCCGCGGCTCGACCTGGTGGTCCTCACCCATCCGCACCCGGACCATGCGGGAGGCATTCCCACGGTGCTCGACCGGGTGCCGGTAGGCGAGCTGTGGATGACGCGCGAGCGCGACACCATCGCCTCGGCAATTCGCGAGCGCGCCCGGCGCCGGGGCGTCCCCGTCCGCGAGCCGCACGACCTGACCCTGGCAGGCGTCCGCGTCGAGGTGCTCTCGCGCTACGAAGAGGGCCGGTCGCTCAACGACAACTCCATCGTCCTGCGGCTCGTCCACGGGCAGGTGGCGATGCTCTTCCCCGGCGACGTGGAGGCGCTGGCGGAGGCCGACCTGGCGCAGGGGCCCTCCGAGTTGCGCGCGCAACTGCTCAAGGCGCCGCACCACGGGAGCCGCACCAGCAGCACCGAGGCGTTCCTGCGGCGCGTCTCGCCGCGCTTCACGGTCTACTGCGAAGGCGCGGGCAACCGCTTCGGGTTCCCCAACCCGGACGTCGTCGCCCGCACGCCCGGCCTGACCTTCCGTACCGACGCAGGCGCGATCGTCGCCGAGAGCGACGGGCGCGCGCTGCGCGTCGGGCCTTACGACCAGCGCGCCCGGTAGTGGACCACCGTGGCGGCGGGAGTCGAGCTGACGACCTCTGGCGCGTCCACGGCGCCCTGCCGCTGGCAAAGCTCGATCATGTACATGAGGTTGCCGCGGGTGACGTCGAACATCGCCGGCGGCACCCCGGGACCGTCGCAGGTCATCTTCACCACGCCTTCGCCGTCGCTCACCGGTTCGTAGTCGAAGTGCAGCCCGCTCGTCACCAGCGGATAGAACCGGTCCAGGTTCGCAAGCAGCGTGGCGGGCGTCTGGCCGAACAGCGTCATGGCGAGCCTGAGCACCGGCTGCACCATGGTCCCGCCCAGCTTGCGCGCCGCCTCGAGCCCGAGGTCGACGCACGCCTGGCGCCCGGCGTGCCGGGCGATCAGCGTCTCCAGCTCGTCGAGCGGTTTCGCGTCCATCCAGGTGAGGATGACGGGCGGCTTCTCCACCAGCTTCGCCGTTTCCGGCGAGCAGTCCGCCAGCACCTGCTTCGAGAGTCCGCGCTGCTGGATGAACTCCACCGCGCTCTTGAACGACGCGCCGATGTAGCCGCGCTTCGATCCGCCCTTTGCCGTCATTCGCTCTCTCCGATCCACTGCATGGCGTCCTGCGGCTCGTTCCCGCGCGTCGCCGGAGCAGTGTCGTAGTATTGCAGGGTCCAATAAGACCCGGTGGCAAAGCCGGGCAAGCGGAAAGGATTGAAGCTGCTCAGGCTGGAGATGCCGCCGCCGACCACGCCGGGCGGGAACGAGGTCATCTTCAGCGCGCAGCCGGCGAGGACGAATCCTGCCAGCGGCACGTCGTTGCTCGTCAGCGTGCAGGTGCCGAGGCCCACGAAGGACCCCTCGGGAAGATCGAAGCGCACGTAGAAGTCCTGCTGGAGGCCGGCGGGGAAGAGGAAGTTCGTCAACCGGGCGCAGGCCGTGGCGACGCCGATCTTGCGCGGATGCTGCTCGTGCACGAGGCCGGTGCGCTCGCCGACTTCGTAGGTATACAGGCTCGCGCCCAACATCAGATTCACCGCGAAAGGAGCGGTCTGGCAGAAGGCGCGATCGGGAGGCGAAGCCGGATCTTCCGCCGAGCGGACCTGCACCACGCGGCTCTCGGCGGCGGCGGCGGTGGCGAAGGCTGCGACGAGCAAGGGCGTCATCTTCAGCATGCGGTTGGTCATTTGCGTTCCTGGTCAGAGGCGGATGAGCTGCCCGCCGTAGTGGACGTTGGCGCCGACGGCCGCGAGCAGGACCAGGTCGCCGCTTCCCATCTTCACGACTCCTGCCTCGAGGTCGTCGGCGAGCAGGATGAGCATCCCGGCCGCCGAAGTGTTCCCTCGCGTGTCGACGTGGCAGGCCACCTTGCCGGCGGGCAGGCCGGCGCGGGCGACGAAGTGATCCATCAGGCGCTTGTTCGGCTGGTGGAAGTAGTAGCGCTTGATCTCCGGCTCGAGGTGCTGGTGACCTTCGAGCGCCGCGCCGATGCAGCGCTTCATGTAGGTCGGGTAGCTCTGCGCCACCTTGAGGCCGTCGACGACGAAGGCATGATCCACCGGGCGGCAGTTGGCGTGATAGGGAAGCCGGGTGTTGCCGCCGCCGCGGCGGATGACGAGATCGGAGTGCGCCGTCCCGGCCACGGAGTTGAGGATGCCGGCCTCCGCGCCGGGCGCTGCCGCGCGCAGGATCACCGCGCCCGCCCCGTCGCCGAACACGTACATGGAGAGGAAGGCGTTGATCCTCTTGCCCCCGTCCAGCTCCAGCTCGGCGGTGTAGACGTCGCGGTCGAGGAGCGAGGAGGTGAAGGCGGAGGCGACCACCGCGATGGTGCGGAATTGTCCGCCGGCGATCATCTTGCGCGCGAGGTCGATGACGTAGGGCGTGCCGCCGCACCCGTCGTCCATCAGGAGCGCGTAGGCGTCTTCACGGCACCCGAATCGCCGGTGCAACTCCATCGCGTCGTGGCTGAAGTTCAGCTCGTCGGGCGTGCAGGTGACCACGAAGACTGCGTCGAGGTCGGTGGCGGGAAGCTGCGCCATCTCCAGGGCCCGCCGGAGCGCCGCCTCGCACATGTCGGTGTTGTTCGCCGGGTAGAAGCTCGCGTCGGTGGGCGGAGGGATGGCGCGGCCGGTCTTCTCGTCGAAGTCCCAGAGGAACCGCCGCTCGGTGACGCCGGTCTTCTCCACGATGCGCTCCGCCGGCCAGCCGGGGATGGCGCGGGCCATCCGCTCGGTGGAGATCTTCCGGGTGGGCACGAACGCACCGGCCCCCACCACTTGCACCCTTGTCGTCGTCATCTTGCGGACATCTCCTTCCCCCGGAAGGCCCCGCAAGCACGGAACGCGCCAGCCCAATGCTCCTGCGAATTGTTTGGCGCATGTTGAGCGAATGCTTTAAAAGTGGAGCGCCGCAGCGGCGCACGGAACGCGCCATCGCGCCCGCGCCACAGCGCCGTACCCCGGAGCTTCACCGATGAAGCGCAGCACGACGAAAGCGACGCATGCCGCTCCCCTGCCCTCGCGGGAACGGCGCGTCCCGCTGCACGTGCCCGCCGTGGTGCGACCTTCCCTGCCCGGCTGCTGGACGGTCAACCTGAGCCGCTCCGGCATCGGGCTCGCGGCCTCCGCGGCCGGACCGGTGCCCGCCCCCTCGGAAGGCGACGAGATCGAGGTGCAGTTCCCCCTTCCCGACGCCGAGCCGGTCTCCGCCCGCGGCCTCGTCTGCTGGCGCTCCGATTCGATCGCCGACGGGCACGGCGGCATCTCCCTCGGGGTCCGCTTCGTGGCGTACGCCGGAGACGGGCAACTGCGGGTGACGCGCTACATCCACCAGCACCGCCAGCGCGCAGCCATCGCCTTCTGCCCTGCCGCCGAGCGCCACCTCCTTCGCGAGGCGCTGGAGCCCGAGATCGACCTCCACTTCTGCGACTCAACGAACGACGTGATGGGGACGCTGGCACGCGGCGACGTGGCGGCGCTAGCCATCTGCGGCCACGACGCCGACCGCGCGGCCGCCCTCGCCGAGCTGGTGGCGACGCGCGGCGACGCCGGCCAGCTCCTCGGCCCGGGGCAGCCGGGCGACCTCGCTCCACGCGTCGTCTACTGCGCTCCCTCGCCGCCGGCGCGGCTGGTGAAGCTCTTCAACGAGGGAAGGATCTTCCGCGCCCTGGAGCCGCCGCTCCCGCCCCGCGCGCTCCGGGAGGTGGTCGCCGCCGCCTGCAGCGAGCACGGCGTCCGCACCGAGCAGCAGCGCGCCGGGTTCGCGCTGGAGCGGGCGCTGCTCCGCAGCACCCACCCCGCCGTCCGCACACCGGCGTCCGCCGCGCCCCTGGTGGGCTGGGAGAGCCCGGCGGCCCGGCATGCGCTGCAGCTCGCGCGCATCGCCGCGCCCCACCCGGTGGCGGTGCTCCTGCAGGGCGAGACGGGCGTCGGCAAGGAGGTGCTGGCGCGCATGCTGCACGCGCTCGGCGGCGAGAAGCGGGCGGGCCCTTTCGTGGCGCAGGACTGCGGCGCCCTCAGCGATACCTTGCTGGAGTCCGAGTTGTTCGGCCACGTTCGCGGCGCATTCACCGGCGCCGTCACCGATCATCCCGGCCTCTTCGTGCTCGCGGACGAGGGGACCATCTTCCTCGACGAGATCGAGAACACCAGCGCCAGGTTCCAGTCGCGGCTCCTCCGCGCCGTCGAGACCGGGCAGGTGCGGCCGGTGGGCGGCACCGAGACCCGCAGCGTGCGGGTGCGGCTCGTCGCCGCCAGCAACCGCGATCTCGCCGAAGAGGTGAAGGCCGGCCGCTTCCGCGCCGACCTCTACTACCGCCTCAACAGCTTCATCATCGAGATCCCGCCGCTGCGGGCGCGCCGCGCCGACGTGCTGCCGCTCGCGCGCCACTTCCTCGCGCACTTCAACCGCGCCACCGGCCGGGCCGTCGCCGGAATCTCCGAGGAAGCGGAGGCGCTGCTCGTCGCCTGCGACTGGCCCGGCAACGTGCGCGAGCTGCGCAACGCCATTGAACGCGCCGTGCTACTCACCGAGGCCGGAGCGGCGATCGCTCCCGCCGCGCTTCCGCGGACGCTCCAGGGCGCCGGAGGACGCAGGACCGCGGGGACGCTGCGCGACCGGCTCGAGCGGGTGGAGCGCGAGATCCTGCGCGAGGCGCTCGATCAGGCCGGAGGCGTCATCCGCCGCGCGGCCCGCGACCTCGGCGCGGACCCGGTGACGCTCGCCCGGCGCGCCCGCAAGCTCGGCCTGCTCGCGCGCCCCTCGGCGGCTCTTCCTGCTGCCGGGGACCCGCCAGGCCCGAGGACCTGACGTCGCCGGCCGCTACTCGTCGAACCGCAGCGTGGCGAAGCGGTCGAGCGTGTGGAAGTCGCCGCGCATCGGTGGGCTGAACGCCTGCCCTTCGCCCGGCTGGCCGGGACCCTGGCGCAGGCGGTAGAGGTTGAACTTCCAGGTGTCACCCCGCTCCGGACGGGCTTTCGGCATTCCCGTCAGCGCCGCGAAGGGAATCGCCAGCTCCACCGTCCAGCCGCGGTCGGCGTCGCGCGGATCGTTGAGGGTGCCGTCGACGTGCACGGCGTGGCGCGCCCGCGAAGACCAGGAGAGGTCCATCCCCTGCCTCGGTCCGCCGCTGAAACTGGCGTCGAAGAGCGCGTTGGTGGGGGCGACCTCGATCTCGTCGTAGCGCGACGAATCGCGCGAGGGGTTGAGGAAGATCTCCACCACGTTGGAGGTGTAGAGCTTCTCGTCGTCCTTGAAGAAGGCGCCCGAGACGTTCGCGTCCTCGGCGAGGAAGGCGACGTAGAGGTTCTCGTCGTCCCAGAGCAGGCGCGCCTCGGTCGCCGCGCTCGCGTGCTTGCCGTCGAGGCTGCGCACGAACGGCCCTGCCTTCTCCGCGGCATCCCACGTCGGCTCGGCGAGCACGCCGTCGATCTGGATGGGCCCGCGCGTCCTGTGCACCACGTACTCGGCCGGACGCTTGCGGCACCCGCAAACGCAGAGGCAGACCAGGACGAGGACCCGCACCGGCGCAGACTACCCCAGCCGCGCCTTGCGGACGATCAACTGGCAGAGCCGCTGGTGCCCGGCGAGGAGCGAGGAGAACGTCAGCGAGCCCAGCCGGGTCCGAACCGCATAGGACGTGCCGAGCGGGCCCGGCAGCACGTCGACGCGGAGGATGTCGTCGAAGGCGACGGTCCGCTCCATGGAGAGCGAGCGCACGGTCAGGCCGGCGTCGCTGACGATGAAAGCGAGCCGGTTGTAGAAGACGGAACAGGCGGTGAAGAGCGCGACGAAGAACGCCGCCGAGAAGAAGGCCGAGCGGGTCGCGCCCTGCATGGCGAGGAGCGCCAGGAACACCGCGATCCAGAGCGTGTCCGCGGCCATCACCACCGTGCGCAGCACCATCCAGGGGCGAAAGGTCTCGGGAGCGAGGGCCTCGCGACCTCGCGGAAGCTGCGACATGCAAATGAGCATAGCGACGCCGGATTCGCGCGGCAATGACGCGCCCGCTGCTACACTCCGCCCGTGCACGGATCCGCGCAAACGCAAGTCGCGCCCGGCTGGGAGGACGCCGAGCGGGCAGAGCGGCTCGCGGCGCGAATCCCGGCAGAGACGGGATTTTCCGCCGACGCCATCCTGCCGCTTTGCCTGCAGAGCGCCGACCCCGACGGCGCGCTGGCGGGGACGGTGCGCGCCCTCGGCGCCCGCAAGGAGCGGTACGGCGGACCGGCGCCCGCCGCCGCGGTGGGCCCGTTGGTGGTGGTCTGCGCGGGATCGAGGTTCCTGGCGCAGATCCTCGCGGCGCGGCCGCGGCTGGTCGATCTGCTCGCCTGTACCCGCTTCGCTCTGCGCCCGACGCCTCTGCGCACCTCGCGCTGCACCGAAACGGGCCTGCTCGCGCGCAGGCTGCGCCGGGCGAAGCAGGCGGAGGTGCTGCGCATCGCGCTGCGCGATCTTTCGGGAGCCTCGGTTCCGGAGGTGACGCGCGACCTCTCCCGGCTGGCGGCGGGCGCGTTCGACGCGGCGGTGCGCTTCCACTACCGCAGGCTCTGCACGCTCCACGGCCCCCCCGCCGGCCGCACGGCGGGCGGTCCTTCCGGCTTCTGCGTGCTGGGGATGGGCAAGCTGGGCGGCGAGGAGCTGAACTTCTCCTCCGATGCGGACGTGATCTACGTCTACGACCGCGACGGCCGCACCGAGGGGCCTGAACCTCTCGACCACTTCGGCTTCTACGCGCGGCTCGCCGAGGCGGTCACGGCGGCGGTGGGCTCGCCCAGCGCCACGCCCGAAGGCGGGTTCGTCTTCCGCGTCGATCTCGATCTCCGTCCCGAGGGACGCAGCGGCCCCATCGTCAACGCCATCCGCGGCCTCGAGCTCTACTACGAGGCCCAGGGCGCCGCCTGGGAGCGTTTCGCGCTGCTCAAGGCGCGCCCCATCGCCGGCGACCTCGCCGCAGGCGAGCAGGCGCTGCGCGCGCTGCAGCCGTTCGTGTTCCGCAAGTACTTCGATCTCGCCGCCATCGACGAGATGCGCAAGCTCAAGGCGCGGGCGGAGAAGGAAGCCGCGCGCGCTGCCGGCATCGACCTCAAGCTGGGCAAGGGCGGCATCCGGGAGATCGAGTTCTTCGTCCAGGCGCTGCAGCTCCTCCACGGCGGCCGCGACCCCAACCTGCGCGTCCGCGGCACGCTCAAGGCGCTGGAGCGTCTGCTCTACGCGGGCCTCGTCTCCAGCCGCGACCGCGACGAGCTGAGCGAGGCCTACGTGGTGCTCCGCCGGCTGGAGCACCGCGTGCAGATGGTCGCGGAGCGGCAGACGCACGCCGTTCCCGACGACCCGCGCGAGCGCGGGAGGCTGGCCCGGCGCGCCGGCTACCCGGATGCCGCGGCGATGGAGCGGGACCTCCTGCGGCACCGCGCCCAGGTCGAGGCGCGGTTCCAGGATCTCCTGCGGGTGGCCGGCGGAGGCGCTCCCGGCGAGGAGCCGCGCGCCGCCGCGGCGGCCGATCCGGAGGCGAGCCCGGCAGAGCGGGCCGCGGCGCTCGCGGAGCTGGGCTTCGATCAGCCGGAAGCAAGCGCCGAGGAGCTGGCGCGGCTCGCCCGCAAGCGGGGGACGCCCTTCCACGACCCGCAGCCGCTGGGCCCGGCGCTGATCACCGAGCTTGCCGCTGCGCCCGATCCCGACCAGGCAATGCGCCACCTGGCCGATCTCTTCGGCGCGCTCGCCGACCCCACCGCCACCACCCGGCTCCTGGCGCAGAGCCCGCGCACCACCCGGCTGCTCCTCTCCCTGTTCGGCTCGAGCGACTACCTCTCGCGGCAACTGATGCGGCATCCCGAGCTGATCGACCAGCTGGTGCTTCGCGGCGCCGCCGCCCTGGTGCGCGACCGGACCGATCTGCAGTCCGAGCTGCGCGAGCGGCTGCGCGGGGTGGCGGCAGACGACGTGGAGGGGGCGCTCACCGAGCTGCGCCGCTTTCACAACGAGGAGGTGCTGAGGGTGGGGCTCCACGACGTGGCCGGGGCCCTCGACGTGGAGCAGGTCTCGCGCCAGCTCTCCGACCTGGCCGACGCCTGCGTCGAGGCGTGCTTCGCGCTGGCGGTGGGCGAAATCGAGAGACGATACGGCAAGCGCGATGCCACCATGGTGGTCATCGCGCTCGGCAAGCTGGGCGGGCGCGAGCTGGGCTACCACTCCGACCTCGACCTGCTCTTCCTCTACAGCTCGCCCGGGGAGCATGCGGAAAACCACGAATACTTCGCCCGCATCGCCCAGAAGCTCATCAGCCACCTCACCCTCTCGCTGCGCGAAGGCATCCTCTACCGCATCGACACCCGACTGCGCCCGAGCGGCAGCGCCGGGCCGCTGGTCATCTCCTTCGACGCGCTCGCCACCTACCACGCCCGCGAGGCGCGCCTCTGGGAGCGCCAGGCGCTGCTGCGGGCGCGGCCGGTGGCCGGCGACGAGGCGCTCTTCGCGCGCGCGTTCGCACAGGTGCTGGAGCCCAGCCTGTACCGCCCGATGGACCGGGCCGCGGCCGCCAGGGACGTGCTGGCGATGCGCGATCGGATGGAGCGCGAGATTGCCGGCGAATCCGCGGGCCGGTACCATTCCAAGCTCGGTCGCGGAGGAGTCGTGGACGTGGAGTTCGCGGTGCAATTCCTCCAGCTCGTGCATGGCGCTGCGCGGCCGGAGATACGCTCGGCCAGCACGCCGCAGGCGCTCGGCGCGCTGCTCCAGGCGGGACTGCTCGCGCCGCAGGATCACGCTCCGCTGCTGCGCGGCTACCGTTATCTGAGGAGGCTGGAATCGCGGCTGCGGATCGTGCGCGATCGCTCGGTGGACCGCCTGCCCGAGAGCGGCCCCGAGCTGTTGCGGCTGGCGCGGCGCATGGGTTACTCCGGCCCGCGCGCCGGGGAGGAGCTGCTCGCGGACTACGAGCGCACGGCCGCAGAGGTGCGCTCCGCCTTCCTGCGCGTGCTGGGTGCTGCGTGACGCTCCTCCAGGAGAGGTTCGCGGAGGTGGGCCCCATCACCGCCATGGAGACGCAGCTCGCGCGCGCGGCGGTGGCGGCCCGCGGCAGGCTGGACGAGCGCGACGAGACCGCGCTGCGCTACGCGCTCTCGCTCTCGCGCTGCTGGCACGTCCGCGCGCCGGACGGCGCCGACGTGGCGGTGGCGGGCGCTCTGCGCCCGTTCCGGGAGCGGCTCGTGCAGGTGCTCTGGCCGCTGCTCGACCCGCAGCGCCCCATGCTCGCCGCGCCCCACGAGCTGCTTCCTGCCGCCCGCGAGGCGCAGCGCATCGCCAATGCCGCGCTCGCAGCCGCGCACGACCAGCTCGGCCACCGGCTCCCGGCAGCCCGGCTGGACGACGAGGTGCGGCGGCGCCACCTGGTGCTCGTTTGCGGGGGAGGCGGCGGCACCGGATACGTGCACCTCGCCGCCTTCGCGCTCCTCGAGGCCGCCGGGCTGCAGCCTTCGCTGCTCGCGGGGAGCTCGATGGGCGCGATCCTCGGCCTCTTCCGCGCGCGCGAGAAGCGATTCGACCTGGCGCGCATTCCCGAGATCCTGCAGGACCTCACCTACCGGAAGATCTTCCGCGTCCTGCCTCAGCCCAGCATCTACGGCCTGCCCGCGCCGCTCCGCCTCCACCTGCGCGCCGCCATCGGACACTGGTTCCGGCAGCCCGACGGATCGCCGGCGCGCATCTCCGACCTGCCCATCCCGCTGCTCGTGACCGTCACCGGAATCCGCCGCGGCAGGCTCCCGCGGCCCCTCGAGGAGTACGAGGCCATGCTCGGCGTCACCGACCCCGACCCGGGCCACTGGGGCGTGCGGGCCCTGCACCGCAACGTGCAGCGGCTGACGGCTGCCATCGCCGAGCTGGCGCGGATCCCGCGCCTGACCTCGCGGCTGGTCTTCGGCGCCTCGGAGGAGACGCGCCACGCCGATGCCATCGACGTGGCCGGCTTCTCGGCGAGCGTGCCCGGGGTCATCCACTACGACGTGCTCCGCGAAGACCCGCGCATGCACACGCTGTTGCAGGGCCTGATGGACCACCACGGCCTGCTCCGCCTCTGCGACGGCGGCGTGGTGGACAACGTGCCGGTGCGCACGGCCTGGCAGCACGTGCAGCGCAGCGGGCTGCCCGTCAGCGGCAGCCGCAACGTGGTGATCCTCGCGCTCGATGCGTTCGCCCCGCGCCTGATCACGCCGCTCTGGCTGCCGCTGCAGAGCATCGCCGCGCCGGCCGTGGCGCGGAACCGCCCCTACGCCCACCTCTACAAGGCGTTCCGCAGGACGCTCTCGCCGCTCGCCCTCTTGCCCAGCCAGCGGGCGCTGCAGTCGATCGTCCGCTCGGCAAAGGAAGAGCTCCTGGCGGACCTGCCCGCCCTGCAGCGCCTGGTCGCCCCGATCGCGCCGCTCCGGCTCTGAAGAGCCGCCGTGTCTGGCGTCGCTGGCGGGGGCGTGTTATGTCGCGCCACCGATGGCCGCCAAGAAGATCGAGAAGCTGAAGGAGTCGGAGCTCATCTGGATGGACGGCAAGCTCGTCCCCTGGGCCGACGCCAAGGTCCACGTCCTCACGCATTCGCTGCATTACGGCGTCGCGGTCTTCGAGGGCATCCGCTGCTATCCGCAGCCCGACGGCAGCGGCGCCATCTTCCGGCTGCGCGAGCACGTGCGCCGCCTCTTCGAGTCGGCGCAGATCTGCCTGATGGAGATGCCCTTCTCCAGGGAGCAGGTGACCGAGGCGTGCAAGCAGGTGATGGTCGCAAACCGGATGAACGAAGGCTACCTGCGGCCGATCGCGTACTACTCCGACGGGCTGATGGGCGTGGGCGCCGTCAACCCGGTGCGGCTCTGCATCGCCACCTGGTATTGGGGCGCGTACCTCGGGGACGAGGGCCTGAAGAAGGGCATCCGGGTGAAGATCAGCTCGTACACCCGCATGCACATGAACTCCGATCCCACCCGCGCCAAGGTGACCGGCCACTACCTCAACGGCGTCCTCGCCAAGCGCGAGGCGCTGATGGCCGGCTACGACGAGGCCATCCTCCTCGACCAGCAGGGCTACGTCGGCGAGGCGACCGGCGAGAACGTCTTCATGGTCCGCGACGGCGTCCTCTACACGCCGCCCGTCGCCGGCGGCATCCTCGAGGGGATCACCCGCGAATCCATCCTCCGCATCGCCAAGGACAAGGGCATCACCGTCGAGGAGCGCCGCTTCAGCCGCGACTACCTCTACTGCGCGGACGAGGCGTTCATGTGCGGCACTGCGGCCGAGATCACGCCGGTCCGCGAGGTGGACGACCGGCGCATCGGAGCAGGCGAGATGGGGCCGCTCACGCGCGAGATCCAGTCCACCTTCTTCCGCGCCGTCCGCGGGCTGGAGCCGCGCTACGCGGAGTGGCTCACCAAGGTGGACTCGCCGGCCCAGGGAGAGGCCGCCGGCAAGCGATCCTTCGCGCAGTAGGCCGGCCCGACCCTTTCCGGGAACGCGCGCTCTCCGACCGAAGGCGCATCCGTGCCCACACGCTCCCAGCGTGTCCGCGCTGGCGCACCTGCCTGTCCGCGGGCCTCCTATCGTCACCAATCGGCTTGAATCATGACGGAATGTCGTTCCGGCTGCGCCCGTTATCCGATCGACGGGGATCGTGGCCAGCAGCGGGCCGGCCGGGTCGGCGGAAGTAGGGGCCTGTAGATGACGCATGACGTTGCAATTTCAAGCGAATATTCCGTTGACGACCGTTTGTTCAATTGCTAGCTTGGTCGTCCATCGACCAAGCGTAAAGAACCGAGTTTGCTGGAAAAAGGAGCCGCGCCGTGACCCGGACCCAGTACCTCGACCTTGATGACCGCACTGAGGACGTTCGCGAGCTGATGCGCGAGCGCCCGCGCGAGACGCTCGACTTCCTCGAGAAGTACGAGCTGTCCTGGGTCTACCACGAGTGCGCGCTCGAGGGGATGGTGCTGACCCACGCCGAGCTGCGCCAGGCGCTGGACCCGAACCCGGGAATGGTGGACTCGAGCATGGTCCACGCCTTCACCGAGGTCCGCAACCAGCGCAACGCCATCGAGTTCATCAAGCAGGAGGCCAAGGCAAAGCACGTCCGCTACAACCTGGCGCTGGTGAAGAAGCTCTACGAAGTGCTCTACGCGAACCTTCCCAACCGCATGCCGGTCCAGTTCCGCCGCGACATGCCGCTGCACCGCACCTACTTCCACGACATCGTGCAGCCGGTGCAGATCCAGCCGGCGCTCGAGCAGCTCTTCCACTTCATGGAGAGCGACGAGTTCGTGCGCATGCACCCGTTCAAGCAGGCCACTGCCTCGCACCACCGCTTCATGGAGATCTTCCCCTTCTCCGATCTCTCCGGGAAGGTCGGGCGGATGATGATGAACCTGATCCTGGTCCGGGCCGGGTACATGCCGCTCGTGATCCACAGCATGGACCGGGAGACGTACTACGACGCGCTCCGCCTCAACGCCACGCAGTTCGCGCAGGTGATGATGGAGAGCATGGACAACGCGATGGACAACGCGTTCAAGTTCTTCCTCCCCAAGTGGGACGAGATGTCGCGCAAGCGCGCGGCCAGCGGATAGCTCCCCGGCGTTCGACGGCGCCGTTGGCTTCGGCCCCGGTTGCGGGTACACCCGCGCCATGCTCCTCGGCGCGCACGAATCCACCTCAGGCGGGCTGCACGAGGCCTTCTCCCGGGCGCTGGCAGACGGCGCGGAAGCCGTCCAGATCTTCACCAAATCGAGCCGGATGTGGCGTGCGAAGGAGATCGACTCCGGCGGCGCAGCCGCGTTCCGCGAGGCGGCGCGGGCAGCCGGCTTTCCCGCCAGCGTCCACGCGAGCTACCTCATCAACCTGGGCTGCGGGCCCGGGGATCTGCGCGAGAAGTCCATCGCCGCCTTCATCGACGAGTTGGAGCGGTGCGACCTGATCGGGGCGCCGCACCTGGTGGTGCACCCGGGGTCGTGCCCGGACACCGCCGGCGGCCTGGAGGCGGTGGCCGCGGCGCTGGACCGCGCCTTCGCTGCCCACAAGGGCAGGTGCCTCGTGCTGCTGGAGACGGCGGCAGGACAGGGCCGCGCGCTCGGCCGCGCCTTCGAGGAGCTGCGCGAGATTCGCGACCGCTGCAAGAGCCCGGAGCGCGTGGGCATCTGCCTGGACACCTGCCACGTATTCGCCGCCGGATACGACCTCTCGACCGACCGCGGATACGACCAGACGTTCGAGAAGTTCGACGAGGTGTTGGGAATCCCACTGCTCAAGGCGTTCCATCTGAACGATTCGATGAAGCCGCTGGGCTGCCGCGTCGACCGGCACGAGCACGTCTGCAAGGGTGAGATCGGGCCGCTGGCCTTTCGCCGCCTGGTCAACGATGCGCGATTTCGCGACGTTCCGGGTTTCCTGGAGATTCCGCCTGCGGGCAACCGGGCTTGCCTCCAGAGGCTCAAGCGCCTGCGCGGTCAGCCGGCGAAACGACGGCGCCGTTCGCGCGTTGCCACCCCGGCCGGCGGGGGGTAAGGTACCGCCCTACTCCATGGCCAATGCGCCTTCGCCGCGGGAACCGGAGCGGCCCCTCGACCCGGCCGCGCCGTCCGAGCTCCGCGACCGCCTCCGCAAGCTCCTTCTCGTCGCGCGCGGCCACGAGCGCGCCGTCGTCCTCACCCACGACAACCCCGACCCTGACGCCGTAGCCAGCGCCTGCGGCCTTGCCCACCTGCTTCACCACTGCGCCGGCATCGCCGCCACCGCCGCCTATGGCGGAATCATCGGCAGGGCCGAGAACAAGGCCATGCTGCGGGTGCTGCACCTGCCCATCCAGCCCGTCTCCAAGGTGGAGGCGAGGGCGCACGACCTCGTCTGCCTGGTCGACACCCAGCCGGAGGTCGGGAACTACTCGCTTGCCACGGCGGAGGCGCCGCAGCTGGTCATCGACCACCACCCCGCCCGCTCGTCCTCGCTGCTCGCCGCTTTTCACGACGTCGGGGGGCCCGCGGGCGCGACCTCGACGATGGTGACGCAGTATCTGCGCGCGGCCCGGCTGGTTCCCAGTCCGCAGCTCGCGACGGCGCTCTTCTACGGCATCAAGAGCGACACCCGCGACCTCGGCCGCGAGTACGATCCCGCCGACATCGATTGCTACAACTGGCTCTTTCCCCTGATCGACAAGCCGGCGCTGTCGCGCATCGAGCACCCGTCGGTCCCGGCGCGCTATTTCGCCGCCTATCACCTCGCCTACGAGCGCGCCCGGCTGCACGGCGGCGGCGAGGCGGTGGTGGTGGACATGGGCGAGGTGTACGTCCCCGAGATCGTTCCCGAAGTGGCCGAGAGGCTGGTCAGCCTGGAGGGGCTGCGCTGGTCGCTCGCCACGGGCTCGTACAAGGGCGAGCTGTATCTCTCGCTGCGGCTCAACGACAAGCGCGTCAACGCCGGCAAGCTGGTGCGCGAAGTCTGCGCACCGCTGGGAGGCAGCGCCGGCGGCCACGGGGCCATGGCGGGCGCGCGCATGCCCCTGCGCGGCCGATCGTCCGACCTGCTCGCGGCCGACCTATCCGCGGCGTTCCTGCGGGCGTTCCACCTCCGGCCCGGGCCGGGAACGCCTCTGGTGCAGCTCTCGCCGTGAGCGCCATCTACCTCGATGCGAACGCCACCACCCCGCTCGATGCGGCGGTGCTGGCGGAGATGACGCCGGCGCTGACCGGGCTGTTCGCGAATCCGTCGTCGGTCCACAAGCCGGGGCAGGAAGCACGCGCGCTGGTGGACGCCGCGCGCGAGCGATGCGCACGGGCGCTGGGATGCAGGCCGCGGGAGATCATCTTCACTTCCGGCGGCACCGAGGCCGACGCGCTCGCGATCCTGGGGCCGCGGCCGCGCAAGGTGGTGACCACGGCGGTGGAGCATCCGGCCGTCCTGGGCGCCTGCGCGGGGGCGCCGGAGTGCGTGCGCGTGCCGGTGCTCCCTTCCGGAGAGCTGGATCTGGAGGCCCTGAGTCGCGCGCTCCCCGGCGCGTCGCTTTGTTCGGTGATGGCCGTCAACAACGAGACCGGCGTCCTCTTTCCGCTGCGCGAGGTGGCCGCGCTCTGCCGCAAGGCGGGGGTTCCGCTGCACGTGGACGCGGTGCAGGCGGTGGGAAAGGTGCCGCTCGATTTCCCCTGGGACCTGCTCAGCATCTCGGCGCACAAGATCCAGGGACCCAAAGGCGCGGGCCTTCTCGCCGTTCGCGGCGCCCTCAGGATGGCGCCGCTGCAGGCCGGCGGGCACCAGGAGAGGGGCCGGCGCGCAGGCACCGAGAACGTCGCCGGGATCGTCGGCCTGGGCGCGGCGCTGGAGCGCGCGGCCGCGGCACAGCCGACGCTGGAGCCGCGGCTGCGCAGCCTGCGCGACCGGCTGCAAGCAGCGACGCGGGAGATCCCGGGAGCGCAGGTGGCGGGCGCCGGCGTTTCGCGTGTGTGTAATACACTGAATGTCGCATTCTCCGGCTGCGATGGCGAGACGCTCCTGGCCGGTCTGGACCTCCTCGGCATCGCGGTCAGCACGGGTAGCGCCTGCAGCTCCGGGTCGGTGGAGCCGTCGCCGGTGCTCCTGGCGATGGGCTACCCGGCGGAGCTGGCGCGCGGGGCCCTGCGCTTCTCGCTCTGGAGCGGCAATCGTGAGGAGGAGATCGCCCGGGTGTGCGACGTGCTCCCCGGAGTCGTGGCCCGCGCGCGCGGCGCGCGCGCCTGAAGGTCCCCCTGCCCCGCCGCGGCCTTGCTGGCTGGTGGTGAAGCTCAGGCCTTGAAGAGCCCGCGCACGACGGAGGCGATTCCCAGCGCTCCGCCCGAGATCTCGTCGTGGAACGGCTTCAGGGCCGCGGCGAACTCCTGCGCGCTGGTGAAGCGGTGCGCCGGTTCGATCTGCAGCGCGCGGTGCAGGACGTCCCCCAGCCCTGGCGGGACCTCCGGCCGCAGCGATTCCACGCCGGCGATGCGGCCTGCGCGAAGCGCTTCCTGCATCTCGTCGTTGTCGGCGCCGCGGATGGCGCGCTGGTTGGTGAGCGCCTCGTAGAGGATGGTGGCCGCGCCCCAGAGGTCGACCTGCGGAGAGAGCGGCCGGCGCTCGAGTTGCTCGGGCGCCAGGTACGCGAGCTTGCCCCAGAGGGTGCCGCCCTCGTCGTCGCCGCCCATGGCCCGCACCTTGGCAATGCCGAAGTCGCCCAGCTTGATCTCCCCCAGCCGCGAGATGAAGAGGTTGGAGGGCGACACGTCGCAGTGCACGATGTTGAGCGGCAGGCCGGTGGGCCCCTTCGCCTCGTGGGCGTAGGCGAGCGCGTCGAGCACCGCCATGGCGATGTGCACCGCGAAGTTCACCGGCAGGAAGATGCCACGCTCGCGGCAGCGGCCGAGGATGAGGGCGAGGTCGCGGCCGTCCACGTACTCCATGGTGAGGTAGTAGACCTCGCCCACCACTCCCGCCTCGAAGACCTCGACGATGTTGGGATGCCGGAGCATCGCCGAGACGTCGGCCTCGCCGCAGAAGAGATCCACCGCCTCGGCGTCGGTGGTGAGCCGCGGCGCCAGCCGTTTCACGGCCACGATCTGACCTGAGCGCGGCCCTTCGAGAACCCGCGCCTTGTAGACCTCCGCCATGCCGCCGCGACCCAGCAGCTGGACGATTTCGTACTTGCCGAATCGAGGGTTGGTCACCGCATCCGAGGGGCGGGCAGGGAGACGAGCATGCGTGGCTCCACTCTACGGGTGCTCCCGGGTACGCGCAATGTTCGCGTTGACTTCAGCTGCCGCACGGCCCAGACTTCCAGGCAGAGGAGGATGTGCGCAGGGCCTCGAATCTTCCCCTGCCTGGATTGCGTGATGGGTGGCTGACCTCGTGCCCGATAGCTGTATACAGGGGCCTCGAATCTCCCGCAGTGTGCAAGCCCCCGCCGCGCCCTGCGCGGCCATCGGGGAAGCCTGAAGCGGGACACAGGGGCTCCACCTGCCATAGCGCAGGGCACCACCAATGCTGCCCACACGGCCAAGGCGGGGGGTTCTTCTCGAGCCGGCTTTTGCGAGCCGGCTCTCTCTTTTCTTGCCATGCACTCTCTCGACGACCAGAAGCGCGCCCTGCGCGCGGCGGTGCGGGCGCGGATGCCGAAGAGCGGCTCGCCGGCCTTCCTGGCGGCTTCGGCCTTTGCGCAGCAGCGCCTCGCCGCGGCCGCGCTCGCCTCGGACGCGCGGGTGATCGCGCTCTACCGCGCCCTGCCCTCCGAGTGCGCCACCGAGTCGGTGGCCGCGGCGTTGAGCGCCGCGGGGCGCGAGCTCTGCTATCCGCTGGTCGTGCAGGGGAGCCGGCCGCTGCAGTTCAGGAAGCCGGGAGCTTTCGTGAAGGGCGCTCTCGGCGTGGACGAGCCGACCGGCGATCCGGTGGCGCTCTCCGCGATCGACCTGCTCGTGCTTCCCGCGGTGGTCATGGACGCGCGAGGCGGCCGCATCGGCCGCGGCCGCGGGCACTACGACGCGACGCTCGCCGGGTACCGCGGCCAGAGCGTCGCGCTGGTCTTCGAATCGCAGCTTGTGCCGGAGGTCCCGGTAGGCGAGCATGACGTTCGCGCCGGCGCGGTGTGCACCGACGCGAGATGGATCGCGTGCAAATGAGACTCCTCCTCAGATGAAACTCCTCTTCCTCGGCGACATCGTGGGCAAGCCCGGACGGATGGCGGTGCGGCACTTTCTTCCCGCGCTGCGCGAGAAGCACCGGCTCGATCTCTGCATCGGCAACTCGGAGAACTCCGCCGGCGGCGCGGGCATCACGCCGGACAGCGCGGAAGAGCTGCTCGACGCGGGGCTCGATCTCTTGACCAGCGGAAACCACACCTTCTCCAAGCGCGAGATCGCGCCGTACCTGGAGCGCGAGGGATCGCGCCAGCTCCGTCCGGCCAACTATCCCGAGGGGGCGCCGGGCCGGGGCCACGCCGTCATCACCTCGCCCTCCGGGGCGAAGCTGGGCGTGATCAACCTCGAGGGCCGGGTCTTCATGAAGCCGCTGGACTGCCCGTTCCGCACCGCGGACCGGCTGGTGGCGTCGATGCGGGCCGAGGGCGTGCGCTGCATCTTCGTCGACATGCACTGCGAGGCCACCAGCGAGAAGAACGCCATGGGCCATTACCTCGACGGGCGCGTCAGCGCCGTGCTCGGGTCGCACACCCACATCCAGACCGCGGACGACCGCGTGCTGAGCGGCGGGACCGCCTACGTCACCGACGTGGGCATGTGCGGCCCCTGGGACAGCGTCATCGGGCTGCGCAAGGAGACGGCCATCGAGCGCTTCCTCACCCAGCGGCACGCGTCGTTCGAGCTGGCGCAGGGCGACGTCCGTCTCCAGGGCGCGATCGTGGATCTCGACGAAGAGACCGGCCGCGCGCGCGGCATCGTCCGCGTGCAGGAGAAGATGCCGGAATGAGCTCGTCCCTGCGCAGGGCCACGCCCGAAGAACAGCTCGCGGAGGTGACGCGCGCCGCGGTGGACGTGCACACCCGCGAAGATCTGATGAAGAAGCTGCAGCACTCGTACGAGAAGCAGGTGCCGCTGCGGGTGAAGATGGGGTTCGACCCCACCGCGCCGGACCTGCACCTCGGCCACACCGTCCCGCTCGAGCGGATGCGCCGCTTCCAGGACCTCGGGCACACCGTCATCTTCCTCATCGGCGACTTCACCGGAATGATCGGTGATCCCACCGGGCGCAACACCACCCGGCCCCCGCTCAGCGAGGAGCAGATCGCCGCCAACGCCGAGACGTACAAGAAGCAGGTCTTCAAGATCCTCGATCGCGACCGCACCGAGGTGCGCTTCAACAGCGAGTGGCTGACCCCGCTGGGCTCGCCCGGCCTCATCAAGCTGGCGGCGAAGTACACGCTCGCGCGCATGCTCGAGCGCGACGACTTCAAGAAGCGCTGGCAGGAGCAGGTGCCCATCGCCCTGCACGAGCTGCTCTACCCGCTCGCGCAGGGATACGATTCGGTGGCGCTGAAGGCGGACGTGGAGCTGGGATCGTCCGACCAGCTCTTCAATCTCCTGGTGGGCCGGACCCTGCAGAAGGAGTACGGCCAGGCGCCCCAGGTATGCCTGACCGGGCCGCTGCTCGAAGGCACCGACGCCCGCGAGCTGGACGGGAAGATCGTCGGCGACAAGATGAGCAAGTCGCTCAACAACTACGTCGGCATCGACGAGCCCCCCTCGGAACAGTACGGCAAGCTGATGAGCATCTCCGACGGGCTGATGTGGCGGTACTACCAGCTGCTCTCGCGCAAGTCGTTGGCCGAGATCGAGGAGCTGCGCCGCGCGCATCCCAGGCAGGCGAAGAGCGAGCTGGCGAAGGAGATCGTGACCCGCTACCACGGCGCGGAGGCGGCGCGAGGCGCGGAGGAGCATTTCGAGCTGGTGCACAAGCGACGCGAGGTGCCCGAAGAGGTGGAGGAGCGCGAGGTCGAGCGCGACGCCGGCGCCGACGCGGTGCCGCTCGCGCGGACGCTCTCGCAGCTCGGCCTCGCCTCGTCAGGCTCGGAGGCGCGGCGGCTCATCGCCCAGGGCGGCGTCAGCGTGGAAGGCGAACGCATCTCCGACCCGAACGCCAAGCTCCCGGCCGGCGTGCATCTGGTCAAGGTGGGCAAGCGGAAGTTCACCCGCGTGACGGTGAAGTAGACCTCGAGCCCTGAAAAAAGCGACGCCCCGCGGCGCGAGCTATGCTCAGCGCGGCGGGGCGTCTTTGGAACGCGCGCGCTCGGTGCGCGCGACGAGAAAATTCCGGCAGCGACCTACTCTCCCACATGGAAACCATGCAGTACCATCGGCTCTGAAGGGCTTGACTGCCGTGTTCGGGATGGGAACGGGTAGGACCCCTTCGATGTAGCCACCGGAAACCTTATTCGGGGGCCTACACCGTCGCAGGACGTCTGGCGACGATGTAGCCACCGGAAACCTTTTAGGGGACATGATGGCCGCCGAAGGCGCCTTCGTGTCCCCAGATGCATATGCGCAAGCGGTTGCGGTCCGCGGTGGAGGTCACCGCGCTCGACCCTGGCCTTCGCCCGAGGGCGAAGGAACGAATGAAGAGAAAGAACGACCAAGCCGCACGAGCGATTAGTACCGGTCAGCTCAACGCCTTGCAGCGCTTACACCTCCGGCCTATCGACGTCGTCGTCTTCGACGGCTCTTCAGGGGGTTGCCCCCGGGAGGCCTTTTCTTGAGGTCTGCTTCCC
>DASSQZ010000007.1:0-14380 GCA_035702105.1 Myxococcales bacterium
GCGGTGGCGGCCCTGCTCTTCCTCGTCGCCTGGGCCAACGCGGCGCACCTCTTCCTCGCGCGCGCCATCGCGCGGGAGCACGAGATGGCGGTCCGCGTGGCGCTGGGAGCCACCCGCGCGTCGATGTGGCGGCGGTTCTTCTTCGAGGCGCTGGCGGTCTCGCTCCTGGCTGGCTGCATCGGCGTGGTCCTCGGGTCGCTGGCGGCGTCCGCGCTGGTGCGACTGAGCCCGCAGGCGGCCACGCTCCCGCCGCCGGCGATCGGCGTGCGCGTCCTCCTCGCCGCGGCGGCGCTGGTCCTCGCCTGCGGCACCTCGCTCGGGCTGGTGGAGGCGCTGCAGCCCTTCCGCGGCGCGCTCGCGCTGCAGGACGGCTCGCGGACCGGCACCGGCGGTTCGCGCCACGCGCGGCTGCGCTCCGCCCTGCTGGTGCTGGAGGTGGCGCTCTCGCTGGTGCTGCTGGTCGGCGCCGGCCTGCTCTCGCGCAGCCTCCGGCGCGTAGCCTCCGTCGATCCCGGGTTCACCGCCGCGGGCGTTCTCGCCGCCGACCTTCCGCTTGCCGCGGCCCGGCATCCGGACAAGGCTTCGCAGCTTCGATTCGCGCAGGAGGCCTTGCGGCGCCTGCGGGCGGATCCGCTGATCGACGCCGCCGGATTCGTCTCGCGCCTTCCCTTCTCTCCCAGCAATACCGTGGGCGACCTTGCCCTGCCCGGGCGCGAGAGCGAGGCATTTCCCTGCGATCTGCGCCTCGCCTCCGACGGCTACTTCGAGGCGCTGCGCGTTCCCTTGCGAGAGGGTCGCACCTTCGGCGAGGCCGACCTGCGCGGGGAAGGTCCGCCCGCCGTGATCCTCAACCAGGAGGCGGCGCGCCGCGCCTTCGGCAACCGCAGCGCGCTGGGACAGCGCGTGCTGGTCTGGGGAGAGACCGTTCCCGCCGAGGTGGTGGGGGTGGTGGGCGACGTCCATCACCTGGGCCTGGAGGGGCAGCCGCATCCCGAGGCGTGGCGGACGCTCGGCGCGGTGGGCTGGCCCAACCTCATGCTGGTGGTGCGGGGCAAGGTCCCCGCGCCGCAGCTCGCGGCGCCGCTGCGCCAGGCCATCTGGAGCATCGATGGCGATCAGCCCATCGTGCACCTCGAGCCCATGCAGGAGCGCATCGACGCGTCGCTCCGGCTGCGGCGGTTCGGAGTGATGCTGGTGTCGCTCACGGCGCTGGTTGCGGCGCTGCTCGCGGCGGCGGGCGTCTACGGAGTGACCAGCTATCTCGTCGCCGGGCGGACGCGCGAGATCGGCGTGCGCATGGCGCTGGGCGCGACACCGGCGCAGGTGATGGCGGAGCTGATGCGCGAAGCCATGCTCCGCGTCGGAGCCGGCTGCCTTCTCGGCCTCGCGGCGGCAGGCGCGCTGGCGCACGTCTTGCGCGGCTTCCTCTTCGGGGTCGCGCCTGCGGACGGCGCGACCTTCGCCGCGGTCCCGCTCCTGCTCGCGGCCATGGCGGCGCTGGCGACGCTGCTCGGGTCGGTGCGGGTCACGCGCCTGGACCCGGCAAGCGCCCTGCGTCAGTGAGCCGCCGCACCGCGCGGATCTTGCGTGGCATCGGGCAGCGGCCGGCGGAGGCCGGCGCGTCTATACTTGCGCGGCGATGGAACGGACGCGACCTCCCCAGCAGCTGACCGCGGACGAGACGCACCAGATCCTCAAGCGCGCGGCGCAGCTCGAGATCGGCAAGGACGGCCAGGCCGCCGACCCCTCCCTCGACCTCGCCGAGGTCGAGCGCATCGGCATCGAGGCGGGCCTCTCCCGCGACTCCATCCGGCGGGCCTTCGCCGAGCTGCGCGCGGGAGAGCTGGCGGCGCCGGCATCCCCTTCGCTGGGCGATCGGCTGCTGGGACCCGCCATCGTGGAATCGCGCACGTTCGTCGCCGACGCTCCGGAGATTGCCCGGCGCCGGCTCCACGAGCTGCTGCGCGGCGAGCTGCTCCACCCCGAGGAGCGCAAGGGCAGCCGCACGGTCTGGACGCGCACCCCCGGCCTCTGGGCGGCGCTGCAGCGCGGGCTCAACTGGCAGGGGCAGTCGGCGTGGCAGAAGGGCACGACCCTCACCACCGAGGTGCTGCCTGCGCCTCCCGGCCTGGACGCGAACACCTCGGTGCACCTCACCGTCGAGCGCGAGGACCGGGCAAGACAGCTCGTAGGCATGTTCGTCCCCGGCGGCGCGCTCGGGGCGGTGGCGCTGGGGTTGGCGTTCACCCCCGACGCGCCGGGCATCGTGGCCGGCGTGATCGGCGGCATCGCGGCTCTCACCACCGCGATCGTGGTCCCCTCCGTGCGCGGCCAATACCGGCGACGGATGCGGGAATTGAAGCTGGCGGTGGAGCGGGTGCTCGAGCAACTCGGCGGCTCCGGGCCGCCGGATGCTCCCTGAGGCGAGCCGGGCTGGTTTCGTGCGCGCCGGACGCCGGGCGGCGCACACCGGGCTGTCAAAACTCCAACGCCCCGCCGTCAATCCCGCCTTTCCTTGACGGGCCGCCGCAGGAAAGGACGGCTCAGAACCGCGATCCGGCGATGGCCGCGATCTTGCTCCAGCGCCGGGCATGCTGCGCGCCCTCGCCCTCCTCCTCCTCGGTTCCACCTCGGCCGCCGCCGCCACGCAGGCCGGTTTTCATGTGGGGGTGCAGGTGGTCTCGTCGGCGAAGGTGGCGGCCATCCCGGCAGCGCAGCGCGATCGCATCCAACTCGAGGTCGCCAGTCACGGAACGGTGGCGCCCGTCGTCCTCGTCGGCGGGGCGGGCGGCTGGGTGATCTCGCCGGAAGAGGTCAGATTGAAGGCACCTTCCCACGAAGTGGTCATCACCTTCCTCTATTGAGCCCGCGGGCCCGCGAGCCTCGTCGGCGGGCGACGCGGGTCGCGCATCGGCGCGCTCGTCGACCCGGGGCAGGTAGATCCGGAAGACCGTCCCGCTGCCGGGCTCGCTGGAGACCGAGATGTACCCTCCGCTCTGCTTGACGATGCCGTAGCAGGTGGAGAGCCCGAGGCCGGTGCCCTTCCCCTTCTCCGTGGTGGTGAAGAAGGGCTCGAAGGCCCGCCGCATCGTCTCCGCGTCCATGCCGGTGCCGGTATCGGCCACCGAAAGCATCACCCAGGAGCCCGGGGGGATGCGCTCGGGCTCCGGCGGCAGGGCCCCGGCCTCCACGTTCGCCGTCTCGAGGACGAGCCGGCCGCCCTCCGGCATCGCGTCGCGCGCGTTCGCGGCCAGGTTCATGATCACCTGCTCGATCTGGCCGGCGTCCGCCTTCACCGATCCCAGGCCGCGGCCGGGCACGATGACGAGCTCCACGCTCTCCGTCAGCAGCCGCCGGAGCATCTTCTCCATTCCCGAGATCACCTGGTTGAGGTCGAGCACCCGGGGCTCCAGAACCTGCGAGCGGCTGAAGGCGAGCAGCTGGCGGGTGAGCGCCGCGGCCCGTGCAGCAGCCTGCTCGATCTCGCCCGCGTCGGCGCGGCGCGGGTCCGCCGGGTCCAGCTCGCTGCCGAGGAGGCTGGCGTAGGTCATGATCACCGAGAGCAGGTTGTTGAAGTCGTGCGCGATGGCGCCGGCGAACTGGCCGATGGTCTCCATCTTCTGCGCCTGGCGCAGCTGGGCCTCGAGCTGGCGCTCGCTGGTGACGTCGCGGACCATGGCGACGGCGTACTCGCGATCGAGGCTGACGCGGCTGATCGACACTTCCACCGGGAAGGTGGAGCCATCCTTTCGCCGATGCAGCCCCTCGGTCGGGAGCGCGCCCGGCCGGCGAAACATCGCCTCGACCTGGCCGGACGCGGCGCCGCCGATGGCGGCGTAGAGGTCGGCGGCGCGAAGGGAGAGGATCTCCTCGCGGCTGAAGCCGAGCTCCTGGCAGGCCCTGCCGTTGGCGTCGAGGAGCCGTCCGGTCGCCGGGTCGAACACCTCGATGATGTCGTTGGAGCGATCGAGCAGCTCGCGAAAGAGCGCGTTCGCCGCCTCGGTCCGTTTGCGCTCGGTCATGTCGGTGAGCAAGGCGAGAAGCTGCCTCTCGCCCCCGAACTGGAAGGGCACGAAGTTGCAGTAGAGCCGGAGGTGCCGGCCGTAGGTGCTGGTATGGGGCACCTCGATCTGCCGTTCGCGGCCGGTCTCGAGCGCCTCAGTCGCGGCGCCGAGCAACCCCGAGGCTTTCCAGGACTCGAGCTTGCGGAAGTTGCCGGCCTTGAGCTCCTCGACGGTGCCGCCGACCATCTCCGCCGCAGCCCGGTTCGCCTCGATGGCCTCGCCGGACGCGCGGTAGGTGATCACCCCCACCGGAGACGTCTCCAGCAGCGTCCGCGCATAGCCCAGCGCATCCGCGACCATCTTCTCCGATCGATTCCCACCGCCGAGCGGGGACCGGGGCGGGTGCCCGCCCGCGCGCCGGCGGCGCCTTCGAGCCACCAGCAGCGCCGCCGCCGCGGACAGCACGATCACGATGCCGGCGACCGCCACGGCAACCCCCCGGAAATCGAAACGCGCACCCTTGGCAATCTCTTGCCCAATGGTGACTCAAACAACGGCTTATACGCTCCCTGCACGTAGACCGCATGCTTAATCGCCTTCGGACGGCGCCGCCACGCCCGGGGCGCGGGAGGCTTCCGGAGCGGCCTCGGGAGGACTGGAGCCCGTGCCCCGGGCCCGAGCGTCGGGCGCCGGCGCCTCCGTTCCCTCGCGCCGCGGCGCCGCCGCCTCCAATTCGCCCGGCGTCAGCGAAACGAAGGCCGCGACGATCTGCGGATCGAACTGCGTCCCGCAACACCGCTCGATCTCGGCGCGCGCATCCGCCAGGGGGCGCGCCTGCCGGTAGCTGCGCGGACTGATCATCGCGGTCCACGCCTCGGCCACGTGGAAGATCCGCGCGCTGCGATCGATCTGCTCGCCCGCGAGGCCGAGCGGATAGCCCTTGCCGTCCCAGCGCTCGTGGTGCTGCAGCACCAGGTTGCGCGCCGCCGCGAGCGAGGGGATGGGGGCGAGCAACCGGTAGCCGATCTCGGGATGACGCTGCAGCTCCCGCCGCTCGTCCTCGTCGAGCTCCTGGCGGGTGAGCAGGATCGGGGACAGCCCCAGCTTGCCGACGTCGTGGAGGAGGCTGCCCTGCTCCAGGATCGCGAGCTCGCCCTGGGTGAGCCCGAGGCGGCGTCCGAGCGTCAGCGCCAGCGTCGCGGTCCGCCGCGAGTGCGCCGCCTCGTCGCAATGCTGGTCGAGCGCGTTGACCAGCACCTCCAGCACCCCGGTGGTCTGTTCGACGACGCGCTGCTCGAGCCTGCGGTTGAGCGCCTCCAGCTCGGCGTTGCGGGCATGGAGGAGCGCCATCACTTCCTGGTAGCGGCGGGTGAGGTGATAGGTCTGGGTGGCCTCGGCGACCACGTGGATCAGCTCGTCCGCGTCCCAGGGTTTGGCAACCAGCCGCTGGATGGCGCCGCGGTTGACCGCCTCCATCGCCGCGGCGAACTCGTGGACCGCGCTGATCAGGATCCGGACGCTCTGCGGGGAGACTGCGCGGGCCTGGTGAAGGAAGTCGGCGCCGTTCATCTGCGGCATCCGGTAATCGGAGCCGATCACCTGGAACTCGCCCGCGCGCAGCGCCTCCAGCCCGGCGGCGCCGTTCGCGGCGGTCACCACCTCGTACCCTTCCGCCTCGAACATCCGGCGAAGCGCCCGCAGTACGTGGGGGTCGTCGTCGACGAAGAGCAGGCGGCCGGTGGTCATGGTTGAAGGCTCATGGGCAAGGGGCCCTCGATCTCCTGCTGCGCGTTCACCGCTGCGGCGTCTTCCCGCGGCGCCTGAGCTTCTCGATCAGCGTGGTGCGCTTGAGCCCGAGCATGCTCGCGGCGTGGCTCTTGTTTCCCCCCGAGAGCTGGAGGGCGTCGCCGATCAGCCGGTCCTCCAGCTCCGCCAGGGCGGCGTGGAGATCGATGCCGCCGGGCGGGAGCCCGGGGCGGAGCTCGGGAGCCGGCAGGCGCGACGTGCGGATCGAATCGGGAAGGTCGGCCAGGCCGATGGCCCCCGCGTCCTTGAGCACCGCCAGCCGCTCGACCAGGTTCTTGAGCTCGCGGACGTTGCCGGGCCAGGCATGACGCTCGAGCGCGGCGAGGGCCTCGGCGGCAAAGGTGAGCTTCTCCCTCCGCGACGCGTTCGCTTGCCCGAGGAAGTGCCCGGCAAGCTGCGCCACGTCGCCGCGCCGCTCGCGCAAGGGCGGAATGAAGAGGGGCACCACGTTGAGCCGGTAGAAGAGGTCGGCGCGGAACTTGCCGGCCGCCACCATCTCTTCCAGCCTGCGGTTGGTGGCGGCCACCAGGCGGAAGTCCACCGGCTCGGGCCCGGTCCCGCCCACCGGCTCGACGGTGCGCTCCTCGAGCACGCGCAGGAGCTTGCCCTGCATGGACAGGGGCATCTCGCCGATCTCGTCGAGGAAGAGCGTGCCGCCGTCGGCGAGCTGGAAGCGCCCTTGCCGCGCCTGGGCGGCGCCGGTGAACGCGCCTTTGGCGTGCCCGAAGAGCTCGCTCTCCAGCAACGTCTCGGGAATGGCGGCGCAGTTCACCGCCACGAACGGCGCGGTGGCGCGCCCGGAGAAGCGATGGATCGACTGGGCCACCAGCTCCTTGCCGGTCCCGCTCTCGCCTTCGATGAGCACGGTGCTGCCGGTCTGGGCCACCCGCACCACCGTCTCGAAGAGCGCGCGGATCTCCGGCGAGCTGCCGATCAACCCGGCGCTGGAGGCGGCGTCGATTCCCGAGGCGATCTCCTTCGCCTGGCCCATGGAGAGGCGGATCTGGCGCTCGAGCTCGCGCGGCGGCGCCGGCTTCTCGATCAGCGTGAGCGCGCCCAGCCGCATCGCCTCCACGCTCACCGCCACGGTGGCGGCGCCGCTGAGCACGATGGTCGGGCAGGAAGGAAAGAGCCGCCGCACGGCTCGGAGCACGGCCAGCCCGTTGCCGTCGGGCATGTTCAGATCGGTGATCACCGCGTCGAAGGGGAGCCCGGCCGCCGCGGCCTCTTCCAGCCTGGCAATCCCCTCGGCCACGTTGCCGGCCGTGGTCAGCGCAAAGCCGGCGCGGACGAAGTAACGCTCCAATGCCACGATGATGTCCTGATCGTCGTCGACGAGGAGCAAGCGCGGCATTGGCACTCAATGCCGTGTCGGGGTGGCCTGAGTCAAATGGACTGTCGTCGTCAATCGATTGACAGGAGCGCGGGTGTGCCCCCGTCGCCTTCGCCTCGGCGCGGGAGTGCGTCGAGGCTGGCACCACGGTTGCAGCCTTGCCCGGCCGGCTGGATTCCCGGCAGGAGATCTCATGGTGCCGATCGGCGATCGCGGCGATTCGCGCATTCCCTCCCACATCGGATTGCCGCTGCCGGGCGCTGCTGCGGTGCCGCTGCCGGGAGCTGCCGCGGTGCCGCTGCCGGGCGCTGCGCCGGTGCCGCTGCCGGGCGACGCGCCGATGCGAACCGCGCAGAAGCGGATCCTGGTGGTGGACGACGACCCCGACATGCTCGACCTGGTCACCCGCGTGCTCGGCAGCGCGGGCTGCGCCGTGACCTGCCTCTCCGATCCCGAGCAGGCGCTGCGCATTCCTCCCGGCGATCGGTTCGACCTGGTGCTGCTCGACGTGCGGATGCCGCGCATCGACGGGCTGGAAGTGTGCCTCGTGCTCCGGCGGCATTACGGAAACGACCTGCGCATCTGCATGATGACCGCCTCCCGCGACGACGAGGCGGTGAGGATCGCGGAGCAGTTCGGGGCCGACGGATACCTGCTCAAGCCGCTGCGCCCGGCCGACCTGATGACGCTTGCGGGGCTCGCCACGCCCCAGCCGCTGGAGCCGGGCACGGCGCTGGTCCCCGAGCCGCCGCGGGCCTCGCAGCGCGCGCCCCGTCCTTCGCCGGGCAAGCGGGTGCTGGTGGTGGACGACGACCCGGACGTCCTCTCCTACTGCAGCGAGGTATTCCGCCGCGGCGGCGCCGAGGTGGAGGTGGCCGGCGATCCGCTGTCGCTGGCGGAAGGCGTGCCCGCAGGCGGCGCCTGGGATCTGATCCTGGTCGACATCTTCATGCCGGCGCTGGGCGGAATCGATCTGATGCGGCACTTCCTCAGGGACGTTCGCAGCGTGACCTCGCGGTTCTACGCCATCTCCGCGAGCAGCGGCGCCGGCCTGCGGGAGACGGCCCGCAAGGCAGGGGCCGACGGGTACCTGGTCAAGCCGCTGCGGGCGCGGCAGCTCCTCGCGCTCCTGGAAGACGCCGGCGCCGCGCCCCTCGACGGCGAGGTCGCTGGATGAAGGGAAAGACCATGGGACGCATCCTGCTGATCGACGACGATCCGGACATCCGCTTCGTGGCGCGCCTGGCGCTCAAGAGGGGCAAGCACGAGGTCACCGCCGTCGAGGGCGGCGCAGCGGCGTTGGCGCTGCTCGACCAGGGGCTCGAGCCCGACCTGGTGCTCTGCGACTCGATGATGCCGGAGATGAACGGAGTGCAGACCCTGCTCGCCCTGCGCGCGCGGCCCCGCTTCGCGACCACGCCGTTCGCCTTCCTCTCCGCCAAGGCGCAACCGGCGGAGGTGGAGCAGGGCCTGAAGCTCGGCGCCTGCCGCTATCTGACCAAGCCCTTCGAGCCGCACGAGCTGCTCGGCGCGGTCAACGCCATCCTCGCTGAATTCGCGCCTGGCGCCGCCGGGGCGAAGGCGCCGTGACGCTCGCCGCCGTCCAGCCGCGCGACGAGGGCCCGACGCTGGAAGAGCTGGCCCGGGCGGCCGAGCAGCGCGCCGGCATCGCGGAGGGCGCGGGCGACCCTGCCGGGAGGCTCATCGCCGCGCTCGATGCGCTGCGCGCCCGTGCCGACGCCGCCGAGGCCGAGGTGGGTTCGCTGGAGAAGGAACGCTATCGGCTCCAGGGCGCGGTCAAGGTGCTGCGCGCGGCCAGCCAGGTCACCGAGAACGTGGTCAGCGCCTTCCAGGTCGACCGGATCCTCGCCGCGATTCCCGACGCGCTGATGCGCACGTTCGGTGCCGCCAGCGCGCGGGTGTGGCTGGTCGGCCCGGGGGACAAGTGCGGGACGTGCAGCTTCGCCGCCCGCTGCGAGAACCGGAGCCGGTGCCTTCACCTGGTGGGCCCGGCTGGCGCCGGCGCGCTCGACCTCGCGCTCGACCGCGTGCCCATCGCGGACTACTCGGTGGGCCGGGTCGCCGCGGTGGGCGGCCTCGTGGCCACGAGCAGGCTCGACCAGGAGCCGCTGCTGATGGATCCGGAGCTGGTCCGGATCGAAGGGCTGAAGGCCTTCGCCGGCCATCCCCTGGAGCACGGCGGCCGTCTCCTCGGCGTGGTGGCGATGTGGAGCCGCACGGCGCTCCGCGACGAGGTGCTGGAAGCGCTGCGCGTCCTCGCCCGCCACGGCGCCACCGCCATCGCCGGCGCGCAGTTGATGGACGAGGCGCGCGAAGAAGGAGCGAAGGCCCGCTCCGCCACCGGCAGGATGGCCGCTCTGCTCGAGGCCTCGCGCAGCGGCGTGATCATGTTCGACCAGGAGGAGCAGGTCACCTACGTCAACGGGGCCTTCCGCCGCATCTTCGGCATCGGGGAGGAGCCGCTGGTCCACTGCAGCCGGACCGAGCTGGAGGTCACGCTCCGGCTGCTGCTCTGCGCCGGGCAGCAGGACGAGGTGCTCGCCGCGGAAGGCCGCCTGCCGGCCGGCGAGGACGGCGAGCTCTGGATCCAGATCCCCGGCGAGCCCAAGCCGCGGGTGCTGCGGCGCTACGCCGCCCCGGTGAGCGCGGCGGGCGAGACGCTGGGCTGGATGGAGGTCTTCGACGACGTCACCCAGGCCCACGAGCTGGACCAGATGAAGTCGGAGTTCATCTCCACCGTGAGCCACGAGCTGCGCTCCCCGCTGACCAGCATCAAGGGCGCCCTCTCGCTGCTGCTCGAGGACGGGCTCGACGAGGAGTCGCACGAGCTGGTGGCCGTCTCCAAGCGCAACGCCGACCGCCTGGTGCGGCTGGTGAACGACATCCTCGACCTCTCCAAGCTGGAGGCCGGCAAGCTGCAACTGGAGCTTCGGCCCCAGGATCCCTCGGCGCTCTGCAACGACGCCGCCGCCAGCCTGGACGGCTGGGCGCAGAAGGCCGGAGTGCGGCTGCGCATCCACGTCGAGCCGGCGCTCCCCCGCGTCCGCGCCGACGCCGACCGCATCGCCCAGGTGCTCGCGAACCTGCTCTCCAACGCGCTCAAGTTCTCGCCCCGCGGCGCCGAGGTGGTGCTCTCGGCGGCCCGCTGCGCGCGCGGCGGAGTGGTCTTCCGCGTCGAGGACCACGGCCCCGGCATCGCCCCCGAGTTCCGCGACAAGCTCTTCACCCGCTTTGCCCAGGCCGACCGCGGCAGGCGCGAGCAGGGCGGCACCGGCCTGGGCCTCGCCATCAGCCGCGCCCTGGTGCTCGAGCACCGCGGGGACATCTGGGTGGAGAGCGAGCTCGGCAGCGGCGCGGCGTTCTCCTTCATGTTGCCGGAGGAGGAAGGACGATGAGCGAGGCCGACGATCTCGACCGCGAGCTGCGCGAGCACTATCTGTCGGTGGCGCAGGCAAAGGTGGACGGGCTCTCCGCCGCGCTCGCCCATGCCCGCGGGCAGCGCTCGGACGCGGCCACCGTCGAGCACCTGCGCGTGCTCATCCACAAGATCGCGGGTAGCGCCGGCGCCTACGGTTTCGACGCGCTCGGCATCGCCGCCAAGGCGTTGGAGAAGAGGATCCTCGCCGCCCCGCGGCCGCTCGGCGAAGACGTACTCGTCGCGGTGGAGCGGTTCCTCGACGGCATGAGGACGGAATTCGCCGCGGCGCACCGCTCCGCGGCGAGGTGAGACCGTACCCGCGGGCCGCTCGAGGCGCGCGCGGACGCCGTCTGGCGTGCGCGATGTTTGCCGGCCCCCGGCGCAATCTGAGCGGCTTGCGCCGGCCGCGCGCGAGGCGTCTCCACCGCCCTGCTCGTGGCTCCGTCGGCATGGACCGGCCACGTATCCGCCCTGCGCATTCCTTGCGCCGTGCGTCCCCATGGCATGTGGAGTGCACTGGATGCCGGCATGGGCAGCGTGGCGCAGGAGCCGCAGGGGCAGCAGCCGTCGCCGATGCTCGCCTCGCTGCTCGCGGCGGAAGTAGAGCACGAGAGCGCGCTGGCCGCCGCGCGCGCCGAGGCGGAGCGCATCGTGGAGGAAGCGCGCCAGCTCCGGGGACGCGACGACGAGGCGCTCGCGCGTGAGATCGACGAGCTGCGGCGCGGCGCGGGAGACCGGCTGGAGGCGGCCCGATCGAAGGAGCTTCCCTCGCTGCTGGAGCAGGGCAACGCGCGGGCCGCCGCATTCGCGCGCCTGGCCAGCGAGCGCGCCGCGGCGCTTGCCGAAGACGTCGTCCGGCAATTGCTCGAGGGTGGCGCGCCGTGATCGTCGACATGACGAAGGTGCGCATCCTCGGCCCGCGCGATCGACTGCTCGCCGTCGCGCTGCCCGCGGTCCAGGCTGCCGGCGTGCTGCACCCGGTGCCCTGTGCGGTCTCCCATCCGCTGCTCGCGCCGGCCGAGCTCTCGCCGCGGCTCCTCCGCCAGGATCGCTATCTCGCCCACGCGGTGGAGGATGCCGACCGCGCTCTCTCGGCGCTTCCCGAGAGCGCCGGAACCGCCGGCGACTGGGCGGAGGGATGGCCGGGCCGCGTCCGCCTCGCGCGCCGCCTGCGCCGGCAAACCGCCGCGCTCCAGCGCGAGCAGCAGGCGCTGGTGGAGGAGCGCGCGCTCATCGACCGGTACAGCGGGTTCTTCGCCGCCTTCCAGGCGCTCTCCCCGGACGCCGCGGCAGGCGCGGGCTACTGCCTCGTCCTGCGGCGGGGCGATCCCGGCCTCCTCGAGCGGCTCAGGCAGGCCCTCCACGATGCGGCGCCGCAAGGATTCGAGCTGCGAACGCGCCCGCTTGCCGACGGAGAGACGGCGGCGGTGGTGCTGGTGCCGCCGCCCTCCGCGCCGGCGGTCGAGCGCGCGCTGGCGGAGGCGCAGGTGGAGGAGGTTCCCGTTCCGCCCTCGTACGGCGGGGGGTCGCTGGCCGAGGCGATCCCGCGAATGCTCGAGCGCGCAGCGGGCCTGCCCGGACGCATCGAGGCCATCCAGGAAGAGCTCCGCGAGCTGGCGAGAGCGCACCGGGCCGGCCTGGTCAGCCTGCGGAGGTCCGCGCACGACCTGCTCGGGCAGCGCGAGGCGCTCTTGCTGGTCCGCACCACGCCGCGCGCCTTCGTCCTCGACGGCTGGGTGCCGGAGGCCAGGCGCGCCGCCCTGGCCGCCGCGCTGAAGGATGCGCTGGGCGACGCGGTGGTGGTGGAACCGCTCACCCGCGAGAAGTGGACCGACGCCAGCGCCCCGGTGGTGCTCTCCAATCCGCGGCTCTTCCGGCCCTTCGAGGAGCTGCTGCGCTTCATGCCCCTGCCTCGCTACGGCACCGTGGACCCGACGCCGTTCCTCGCGGTGTTCTTCCCCATGTTCTTCGGGCTCATGCTCGGCGACCTGGGCTACGGCGCCGCGCTCTGTGCGCTGGCGGCCGTCCTCTGGCGCCGCAGGGGCCTCGCGCATTCCCTCGGCGCCATCGCCGGCGCATGCGGCGCATTCTCCCTCGCGTTCGGCGCGCTCTTCGGCGAGCTGTTCGGGGACCTGGGCCATCGGCTCTTCGGCCTGCACCCCCTGCTCTTCTCCCGGGAGGAGGCGCTGGTGCCCTTCCTCGTCCTCGCCGTGGCGGTGGGGCTGGTGCACGTCCTGCTCGGCCTGGTGCTCGGCGCCATCTCGTCGCTCCACGGCCACCGGCGCGAGGCGCTCGGCCGCGGGGTGATGGCGCTGATGGTGGCGCTGGTGACGGTGGCCATCCTCGCGCTCAGCGGCGTGCTGCCGCGCGCCTTCTTCACCCCCGCGGTGATCGCGCTATTGGCCGCGTTCCCGGCGCTGGTGATCCTGGAAGGGCTGCTCGGCCCCATCGAGCTCCTGGCGGCGCTTGGCAACGTGCTCTCGTACGCCCGCATCATGGCCCTGGGAACCGCGTCGGTGATGATGGCGGTGGTCGCCAACCGCATGGTCGGCGCGATGGGCAGCGCGGTGGTGGGCGCGCTCTTCGCGCTGCTCTTCCACCTGGTCAACTTCGCCCTGGGGCTCTTCGGCCCCACCATCCACGCGCTGCGCCTTCAGTACGTCGAGTTCCTGGGAAAGTTCTACAGCGCCGGAGGCGCGGAGTACCGGCCGCTGCGCCCCTGGAGCACGGACAGCCCGCAGTCCATCTGAGAGGTGAATCATGCAGTACGTCTGGATCAGTCTCGCCGCCGCGCTCGCCATCGGGCTCCCCGCGGTGTGCACGGCGTGGGCGCAGTCGCGGATCGGGCCCGCGGTGGCCGCGAGCCTGGCGGAGAAGCCGCAACTGGGGGCCACCGCGGTGCTGCTTCTCGCCATTCCCGAGACGATGGTCATCCTCGGCTTCGTGGTGGCGTTGATGATCATGATGAAACCCGCCGGGTGAGCGATGGAGGCCTCGGGGCTGCTCTCGGCGCTGGAGACCGCGGCGCGTGGCGAGGCGGACGCCCTGCTGCAGGCTGCAGCCGGGAAAGCCGCGGCCATCGTCGAGGAAGGCGCGCGGCGGCGGGAGCTCGCGCGGGCGAGGGCGAGGAGCGAGGCGGACGCCGCCTTCTCCGGAGCGCTGGACGAGGCGCTGCGATCGGCCCGGCAAGAGGCCGCCGCGGAGGCGCTCCGGGCGCGGGGGCAGTTCCTCGACGATCTGCTGGGCCGGGCCGGCGCGCTCCTGGAAGCGGCCATCGCCTCCGCTCCCTACCAGGCCGGGCTCGAGAAGCGCCTCGCCGACGCGCTCGGCTACGCCGGGCCCGGCGGGGACGCGCTCGTGCGCTGCGCTCCGGCGCTCCTCGAGCCGCTGCGGCGCCTGGCGGGCGGCCGTGCACGCGTCGAGGCCGACGAGCGGATCCGCGACGGGTTCGAGGTGATCTCCGGCAACCTGCGCGTCGATGCGCGCCTCTCGACGGAGCTGCGGCGGCGCTGGCCGGAGCTCTCGATCGCTCTAGGAAGGCTCGCATGAGCGCCTCGTGGGACGACCTCAACGCGCGCGCCCAGGGCCTCTCGACGCGGCTTCTGGGCCGGCGCGGCATCGAGGCCCTCACCGCCGCCGCGGGAGTGGACGACCTTGCGCGCCGGCTGGAAGGCGCGGGGTTCGGCCCGCTGCAACTGCCGGTCACGCCGGAGATGCTCGAGTCGGCGGTGCGGCGCGTCGCCGGGGAGCGCCTGCGCATCCTGGCGCGCTGGTGCGGGAAGCGGGTGAGGACGCTGG
>DASSQZ010000008.1:0-21352 GCA_035702105.1 Myxococcales bacterium
GGTGGCCGCGCCGGTGCAGTTCGTCAAGGGGCTGGAGACGCTCTACGCCTCCGGCGCGCGCGTCTTCGTCGAGGTGGGACCCAAGCGCGCGCTGCAGGGCTTCGTCGAGGACGCCCTGGGCGACGACGTGCTCGCCCTCGGTACCAACCATCCCAGGCAGGAGGACGCGGCCGCCTTCAACCAGGCCCTGGCCGGGCTCTACGCCATGGGCCTGGGGGACGGCGAAGGCGAGGTGGAGACGGCTCCACGGGCGCCCGCAGGGCCCCCGCCTGCTCTGCGCGCAGAGGTTCCGCCTCGCGCAGAAGTTCCGCCTGCTTTGCGCGCGTTCGCCCGGGGCGCGCCCGCCGAGCCGGCCGTGATCACCGGCGCGGCGCTGGGCCTCCCCGGCGAGGGGCCCCTCTTCGACGACGGCAACGTCGGCCGCATCCTGCGCGGCGAGCAGCTCATCGACCTGATTCCCTCGCGCTTCCGCCGGGCGATGCTCGACAAGCGCATCGTGCGCGTGGTCAAGGGCGAGGACGGCTCCGGCTCGATGCAGGCGATCGAGAACCAGGGCGAGGTCATCAAGCTGGCCGCGCGCGGCGCAGCGCTCGACCTGGCGAAGGAGTTCGGCCTTCCCCAGGAGCGCGTCGCCGCATTCGACCGCGCCACCTCGCTGGCCATCGGCGCCGGCCTCACCGCGCTGCGCGACGCGGGAATCCCGCTGGTGCTGCGCTGGAAGACCACTTCCCGCGGCACGCGCCTGCCCGATCGCTACCTGCTCCCCGAGGCGTTGCGCGACGACACCGGCGTCATCTTCGCCTCGGCCTTTCCGGGGCTCGACTCGTTCGCGCAGATCGCCGCCGCCTGGCATCGCGATCGCGCCCGGCGGGACGAGCTGGCGGGCTGCGAGCGGCTGCTCGCGGATTGCGGACCGGACGATCGGGTGCGGCCCCGGATCGAGCAGCGCATCGAAGAGCTCAAGGGCGCCCTCGAGCGCGAGCCCTATGCCTTCGACCGGCGCTTCCTCCTCCGCGTGCTCTCGATGGGCCACTCGCAGTTCGCCGAGCTGATCGGCGCGCGCGGCCCCAACACCCAGGTCAATTCCGCCTGCGCCAGCACCACGCTCGCGGTGGGCCTGGCCGAGGACTGGATCCGCGCCGGGCGCTGCCGCCGCGTCATCGTGGTGGCCGGCGACGACGCCACTTCCGACAACCTCATCGAATGGATCGGCGCCGGCTTCCTCGCCAGCGGAGCCGCCGCGACCGACGACGACGTGGAGGCCGCGGCCACTCCCTTCGACCGCCGCCGGCACGGGATGATCGTCGGCATGGGCGCGGCCGGCCTGGTGGTGGAGAGCGCCGAGGCGGCGCGCGAGCGGGGGCTTTCGCCCATCGCGCAGCTCCTGGGCGCGGTCTCTGCGAACAGCGCCTTCCACGGCACCCGGCTCGACCTGGAGCACATCGCGGACTCGATGGAGCGCCTGGTCGCCACGGTGGAGAAGGAGCACGGGCTCTCGCGCGCGCAGATGGCGCGGAGCATGGTCTTCCTCTCCCACGAGACGTACACGCCGGCGCGCGGCGGCAGCGCTTCCGCCGAAGTGCACGCCCTGC
The DNA here is from genome assembly GCA_035702105.1 of Myxococcales bacterium. GTDB lineage: Bacteria > Myxococcota > Myxococcia > Myxococcales > 40CM-4-68-19 > 40CM-4-68-19. The sequence continues at coordinate 1,593 of DASSQZ010000008.1, forward strand.
GGCAGGTCTTCGGCGCCGATGCGGAGCGCATCGTGGTGGCGAACACCAAGGGCTTCACCGGGCACCCGATGGCGGTGGGCATCGAGGACGTGGTGGCGCTGAAGGCGCTGGAGACCGGCGTCGTGCCGCCCATTCCCAACTTCAAGGAGCCCGATCCGGAGCTGGGCAACCTCAACCTCTCGCGCGGCGGGCTGCAGAAGCCCGAGTTCGCGCTCCGCCTGGCTGCCGGATTCGGCTCGCAGCTCGCCCTGACGCTGGCGCGCCGCGGCCCTGCCGGGCTGCGGCCGCCCGAGAAGCTCGGCTACGAGGGGCGCGTGGCCGATGGCGAGAAGTTCGCGGCGTTCCTCGCGCGCGCGAGCGGACAGGCGCAGCCCAAGCTGGAGATCGAGAAGCATGTGCTGCGCGTGCGGGATGCCGCCGCCCCTGCGAAGGAGCAGCGGCACCTTGCGGCGCCGGTGGAGCAGCCGCGGGTGGAGCAGAAGCCCGCGCCGCAGGGCCCGCTCGCGCAGAAGGCCGCGGAGCAGAAGCTCGCGGCCGCGCCGCCTGCCGAGGTGACGCCTGCCTCCGGCGGCGTGACTGACAAGGTGCTGGCGATCATCGCGGCGAAGACCGGCTATCCGAAGGAGATGCTCGATCTGGACCTCGACCTCGAGGCGGACCTGGGGGTCGACACGGTGAAGCAGGCCGAGACCTTCGCCGCCGTGCGCGAGGCCTACGCGATCCCGCGCGACGCGCAGCTCAAGCTGCGCGACTTCCCCACGCTCCGTCACGTGATCGGCTTCGTCTACGATCGCAGGCCCGAGCTGCGCCCGGGGGCGCCCGCGGCGGCCGCGCCGTTGCCTTCGCCCGCGCCGTTGCCTTCGCCCGCGCCGGCCATGCCGCCGGTCGAGGCGCCTTCCCCGCAGCGGATCGCCGGGGATGACGTGACCGGCAAGGTGCTCGAGATCATCGCCGCGAAGACCGGCTATCCGAAGGAGATGCTCGATCTGGACCTCGACCTGGAGGCGGATCTGGGCGTGGACACGGTGAAGCAGGCCGAGACGTTCGCCGCCGTGCGCGAGGCCTACGCGATCCCGCGCGACGCGCAGCTCAAGCTGCGCGACTTCCCCACGCTCCGTCACGTGATCGGCTTCGTCTACGATCGCAGGCCCGAGCTGCGTCCGGTGGCGCCCGCCCTGGCGTCGCCGCCGCCCGCGCCGGCGCTGGCGGCGGCACCTCCTGCGGCGGTCGCCGCGCCGCCGCCGCCCCCGGAAGCCCCGCCGCAACCGGCATCCGCCGACCGCGATGCTCCCAGCGAGGCGAGGGAAAAGGTCCTCGAGATCCTGGCCGCGAAGACCGGCTACCCGAAGGAGATGCTCGACCTCGATCTCGACCTCGAGGCCGACCTCGGCGTCGACACGGTCAAGCAGGCGGAGACCTTCGCCGCCGTGCGCGAGGCATACGGAATTCCCCGCGACGCGCAGCTCAAGCTGCGCGACTTCCCCACCGTGCGGCACGTGATCCGCTTCGTCGAGGAGCGCCGTCCGGGCGCCGCCGCCAGGGCCGCTGCGGCGGCCGACGCGAACGCCGCGCCGGAGCCCGCCGCGAAGGGCGCATTCCCGCGGCGCATCCCGGTGCCGGTGCTGCGTCCGCCGATCGCCGCCTGCAAGGACACCCTCGCCAGGCTCTCGCGGGTGGCGGTGATGCCCGATGCCGGCGGGGTTGCCGAGGCGCTGGTGGGGCACCTGCGCGCGCAGGGCGCCGAGGTGGTGCTGCTCGACCCGAAGCGGCCGCAGCTCGAGGGCGAGCTCGACGGCCTCTTCTGGCTTCCAGCCCTCGACGACGAAGGCCCGCTCACCATGGCCCCCTTCTCCTGGCGCGAGGGGCTGTCGCTGCGGGTGAAGTCGCTCGCTGCCGCGGCGCGGGTCCTCTACCCGCAGCTCGTGAAGGGGCACTTCCTCGTCGCCGCGACCCGCATGGGCGGACTTCTCGCCGGGGCCTCGGCGCCGATGGGCGGCGCCGTCGCAGGCTTCGTCAAGGCCCTCTCGCGCGAGCGCCCCGAGGCCACCCTCAAGGTGGTGGACTTCCCGGCCCTGCCGCCGGCGGAGGTCGCCTCGGCTCTGGTCGAGGAGGCGCTGCGCGATCCCGGCGCGGTCGAGATCGGCCGCCGCGGCGGGCAACGCTTCACCCTCGCGGCCCTCGAAGCCCCGGTCCCCTCCGGAGCTCCGGCGAGGCTCGACGGCACCTTCGTGGTCACCGGCGCCGCGGGGAGCATCGTCTCCGCAATCATCTCCGACCTGGCGAGGAACCGGGGCACGTTCTGGCTCCTCGACCGCGTCCCGGAGCCGGACCTCGCCGATCCGGATCTCGCCCGCATCGAGGGCGACCGCGAAGGCCTCAAGCGCTCGCTGATCGAACGCGCGCAGGCGCGCGGCGAGAAGGTGACTCCCGCCGCCGTCGAGCGCGAGCTGGCCCGCATCGAGCGGCTCGCCGCCGGCGCCCGGGCCATCCGCGCCATCCGGGCGGCAGGCGGAGTGGCCCACTGGGCCGAGGCCGACCTCTGCGACTTCCAGGCTGTGGACCGGGCGCTCGCGCAGGTGGAGCGCGCCGACGTGGTCCTGCACTGCGCCGGCCTGGAGATCAGCCGCTTCCTTCCCGACAAGTCCGACGAGGAGTTCGCCCGCGTCTTCGACGTCAAGGCGGACGGCTTCTTCCACCTGCTCCGCGCGCTGCGCCGGGTGCCGATCGGGACGGTGGTGACCTTCGGGTCCATCGCCGGCCGCTTCGGCAATGCCGGCCAGACCGACTACAGCGCGGCCAACGACCTGCTGGCCAAGTGCAGCGCGTCGCTGGAGCAGGGCCTGCACGTCGACTGGACCGCCTGGGCGGGCATCGGCATGGCCTCGCGCGGCTCCATCCCCCGGATGATGGAGGTGGCGGGCATCGCCATGCTGCCGCCCGAACTGGGCATCGCCGCCCTGCGGCGCGAGCTCGCCGCAGGAACGCGCGGCGAGGTGGTGGTCGCGGGCGCGCTCGGCGTCCTGCTCGAGGAGCGCGACGCGCAGGGCGGACTCGAGCCTGCGCGCATCGACCTCTCGAAGTGTGGACCCATGCTCGGACGCGCCGTCGCCATGACGGTCCAGGGCGGGCTCACCGTCGAGACCACCCTGGACCCCGCCGCGCAGCCGTTCCTCCACGACCACCGCATCGAGGGCACTCCGGTGTTGCCCGGAGCGATGGGCGTGGAGGCCTTCGCGGAGCTGGCCACGCTGCTCGCGCCCGGGTTCCACGTCAGGGCGGTGGAGGACGTCGAGTTCCTCGCCCCGTTCAAGTTCTATCGCAGCGAGCCGCGCACCTTGCGCCTCACCGCACTCTGGCGCGAGCGCGACGGCGAGCTGATCGCCGAGTGCTCCTTGACCGGCGAACGGCAGCTCGCCAACCGGGCCGACCCGCAGCGGACCACCCACTTCACCGCCCGCGTGCGGCTGGCGAGCAAGCCCGAGGCGCCGGTGACGGCGAGGAGATCGGAAGCCGACGGCCATGCGCTGCCGGCGAGCGAGATCTACCGCGTGTACTTCCACGGCCCGGCCTACCAGGTGCTGGAGCGTGCCTGGAACGACGACGGCTCCACCGTCGGCCTCCTGCCTGCCACGCTTCCCGAGGACCACGAGCGCGCCCGGCCGCTCACGCTGGAGCCGCGGCTGCTCGAGCTCTGCTTCCAGACCGCGGGCCTGCGGGAGATGCGCGCCAAGGGGCAGATGGGCCTTCCCCGGCACGTGGAGAGCGTCGAGGCGCTGGCCGATGCGGGGCGGGCCCAGGGCCGGCTCGAGGCGCTGGTGGTGGACGACGGCGCGGGCGGATTCGACGCGGACGTCGTGGACGAGTCGGGGCACGCCCTGCTGCGGCTGCACGGCTACCGGACCGCGGCATTGCCCGCCCCTCTCGATCCGTCCTTCCTGAAGACGCTGGCGACACTCTGAGGCAGGCATGCAGCGGGCGGCGGTGATCGGCGAAGGCGGCACCGGCCGCCGTGCGCTGCGCGCGCTGCGGGGGCGCGGCGTCGAGGCAGTGCCGCTGCGCATCGAGGCCGACGCGCTGGTCCTGCTCGACGCGGTCCGGGCCGCCCATGCCGACGCGGTGTGGCCGGCAGCGCTCACGGCGCCGCTCCGGGCGGAGCTGTCCGCGCGCTGCGCGGGACTGGGCATCGCGGTGATCGGGCCTCCCGCGGAGGCCCTCGCGCGCGCCGCCGATCCGGCTCTGCTCTCGCGCCTCGCCGGGGCATCGTCGCGTGCGCCCGGGACCGGTGCGCGGCGCATCGAAGCTTTCGTCGCGGCCGGGGGCCCCGCCGCCGCGCGCACGCTCGCGCTCTCCGAGTGCCTCGCGCCCGGTCTGGATGAGGCGCCGGCGGTGCTTTCGCCGCCCGATGCCGCCGCCGCCCGCTCCGCGGCGGAGTCGGCCTGCAGGGCGGTCGGCTGGAGAGGCCTGGGCATCGTCCAGCTTGCTCTCGACGAAGAGGGAGTCGCCGTCTGCGGGATTTCGACCGGGTCGTGCGCCGAGGTGGCGGTGGAGGAGGCCACCGGACTCGACCTCGTGGAAGCGCGCCTCGCGCTGCACGATGGCGAGCCGCTCCCCGCCGATCTTTCCACCTCCCGCAGCGCGTTCTCCGCGTGCCTGCGCGTCCCGGCAGCCGCGCCCGCGAGCGAGGTGCTGGTGCTCAGGCTCGGAGGCGGCCCCGGCGTCCGCGCCGAGGCGTACGTCGGCGAGGGCGGCCGCGTGGCGCCGGGAGCAGACGTCGCCGTCCTCTGCGCGTCGAGCGCCGATCGCGCCGAGGCCCGGCGCCGCCTGGGCCGATCGCTCGACGAATGCGCCGTCCTCGTCCGCGGGTGCGCGAGCAACCGCGCCGCCATCCGCGCCGCCCTCGATCCCGGCGCCCCGGCGCCAACCTGCAATCCCGCGCTGGCGCGCATGGCGGCGGCCATCTTCGAGTACCAGGCCGCGGAGGAGCTGGAGCTGGAGCGCTTCCTCGCGCAGGCCCGCCGCGGGAGGCCGCGCACCGAGGACGCCACCGGGCGCGCGTTCGACCTCCGCGATTCCGCGGGGCGCCGGCGCACCAGGGTGGCCCGCATCGGTCCCGGCGAATTCCGCGTCGACGGGCGGATGGCCGGCGTGGAGCTGACCGGCCCGCACGAGGCGCGCCTCACCGTCGAGGGGAAGGCGAGCAGCGTCCTGCACTCCCGGGGCCGCGATCACTTCCTCGAGATCGACGGCGTGGGCCACGTGGTCGAGCGCGACGCCGGCGGGGTGGTGGCGGCGCCCATGCCCGCGGTGGTGCAGCGCATCCTGGTGCAGCAGGGCGACGCGGTGGAGGCGGGCCAGCAGCTTCTCGTCCTCGAGGCGATGAAGCTGGAGGCGGCGGTGGTCGCGCCGCAGGCCGGCCGCGTCGAACGGCTCATGGTCTCGGCGAACCAGCAGGTCGCGCGGGACGCCCCGCTCCTCTCCCTCGCGCCGGCCGCCCAGGCGGCGGCCGAAGAGATCCGCGAGCAGCTGGTGCCCCCCGGAGCGCGCGATCCCGCCGCCGAGTTGCGCCGCCTGCTGCTCGGATACGACGACGACGGCTGGACCGCGTCCTCGCTGGCCGCCGCCCTCCAGGGCGCGCCGGAAGAAGCGGAGGACGTCGAGGAGGACGCCGACGTGGAGGCGCTCTCCACCTTCGCCGCGCTCGCCGCGCTCTTCCGCCGCGAGCGAGACGGCGATGCGCGCCCTCCCCTCGAGGAGCTGCTCCGATACCTGCGCACCCCGGACGCCCGCGGGGAAGGCCTGCCCGACGCCTTCCTCGCGCGTCTCGACGCCGCGCTCCTGGAACAGGGCGCCTCGCGCTCGAGTCCCTCGCGCGAGCTGGACCTCGCGCTGCTGCGCCTGTGGAAGGCGCGCCACCGCATCGAGGCGCTGGTGCCGGCGGCGCTCGGGATTCTCGAGAAGCGCCTCGGCCAGCGGCGGCCCGCCGACGCGCGCTGGCGCGGTCTCCTCGAACGGCTGATCACCGCGGTCCACGCCAGCGCTCCCGCCATCGCCGATCTCGCCCGCGAGCTCCGCTTCGCATGGTTCGACCGCCCCGTCTTCCAGGAGGCGCGCGACCAGGTGCTGCTGCAGGCGCAGGCAGACCTGCGCCGGCTCGGCGAGGCGGACGATCCCGATGCGGTGCGCCGGCTGGTGGAGGTCACCTGGCCGCTCTCGACCCGCCTGATCGAGACCATGGTGGCCGCGCGGCCCGCCTCCCGCAGCCGGCTGGTCGAGGTGCTGCTGCGCCGCTACTTCCGGCTCCGCAACCTGGCCGGCGTGGCCACCTTCGACGTGGGCGGACTGCAGGGCGCGCGGGCGGACTACCAGCACAAGGGCCTCCGCTTCCGGCTGATCGCCTGCTTCGCTTCCACCGGACGCGCGCGCGAGGCCTGCAGGCAGCTCGCCCGGGCCACCGCGGATGCGCCCGCCGACGTCGAGATCGCGCTCGAGCTGTACCTCTGCGATCTGCCTCCCTCGCGCTCGGCCGACGATCTCTCGGCCCACCTGCGCGAGGCGCTGGAAGGCGCGGGATTCCGGAGGCCGGTCCGCCGCGCCGCCTGCGTGGTGGCGGGGGGGGATCACGCCGGCTGCTTCACCTTCCGGCCCGCCGGAAGCGGCTACGCCGAGGAGCGGCACCTGCGCGGCGTGCACCCGATGCTCTCCAAGCGGCTGCAGCTCGATCGCCTGGCCAACTTCGAGCTCACCCGGCTGCCCGGCGCGGACGACGTCTACCTCTTCCACGGCAGGGCGAAGGAGAACGCCAGGGACGAGCGGTTCTTCGCCCTGGGCGAGGTGCGCGACCTGACGCCGCTGCGCGACGAGCAGGGCCGCATCGCCCACCTGCCCCAGCTCGAGCACGTGCTCCACCAGGCGTGCACCGCGCTCCGGCTCGCCCAGGCGCGCCGGCCCGGCGCCGACCGGCTGGAGTGGAACCGCATCCTGCTCACCATTCCGGCGCCCTTCACCATCTCCCGCGAGGAGACGATGGCGATCGCCCGGCGCCTGGCGCCCGACACCGAGGGGCTGGGCCTGGAGATGGTGCTCCTCTCGGTGCGCCTCCCCCTGGCCGACGGGTCGCTGCGGGACATGCTGGTCCGCATCTACAATTCCGACCAGCAGGGCGTGCACATCCGCTGGGACGAGCCGGCGGTCCAGCCGCTCCTGCCGCTCGGCGACTACCAGCAGCGGGTGGTGCAGCTCCGGCGGCGCGGACTCCCCTACGCCTACGAGGTGGTGAAGCTCTTCACGCCCTCGCCCGACGCCTCGCAGGGCGACTTCCCTCCCGGCGACTTCGTCGAGCATGACCTCGACGAGGCGGGAGCGCTGGCAGAGGTCGAGCGGCCTCCGGGAAAGAACGCCGCCCGCATCGTGGCCGGGGTGGTGCGCAGCTTCACGCCCCGCTACCCAGAGGGCATGAAGCGCGTCATCCTGCTCGGCGACGCCAGCCGCGAGATGGGCGCGGTGGCCGAGCCGGAGTGCCGGCGCATCGTCGCCGCCATCGACCTCGCCGAGCGCCTGCGCGTGCCGCTGGAGTGGTTCACGCTCAGCGCCGGAGCGCAGATCTCGCTGGAGAGCGGCACCGAGAACATGGACTGGGTGGCCCGCGCGCTGCGCCGGATCGTGCTCTTCACGCAGGCGGGCGGCGAGATCAACGTGGTGGTCGCCGGCATCAACGTGGGCGCGCAGCCGTACTGGAACGCGGAGGCCACCATGCTGATGCACACCCGCGGGATCCTGATCATGACTCCCGCCTCGGCGATGGTGCTCACCGGCAAGCAGGCCCTCGAGGTCTCCGGCGGCGTCTCCGCCGAGGACAACCAGGGCATCGGCGGATACGACAGGATCATGGGCCCCAACGGCCAGGCGCAGTACTGGGCGCCCGATCTTCCCCGCGCCTGCGCGCTGCTCCTGCGCCACTACGAGCACACCTGGGTCGCGCCGGGCGAGCGCTTCCCGCGGCGGGCGAGCAGCGACGATCCGCGCGATCGCGACGTCTCTCAGAGCCCGCACCCGCCCACGACCGGCGACTTCTCCACCGTGGGCGAGATCTTCAGCGCCACCAGGAACCCCGACCGCAAGAAGCCTTTCGAGATCCGCGCGGTGATGGCGGCGGTGGCGGACGGCGATCAGGCGCCGCTGGAGCGCTGGCGCGACCTTCGCCACGGCGACACCGCCGTGGTCTGGGACGCCCACCTGGGCGGGCAGCCGGTGTGCCTGCTCGGCGTGCAGTCGCAGACGCTGCCCCGCGCCGGGTTCATTCCCGCGGACGGGCCCGACGCCTGGAGCGGCGGAACGCTCTTTCCGCTCTCGTCGAAGAAGATCGCGCGGGCCATCAACGCCGCCAGCGGCAACCGCCCGCTGGTGGTGCTGGCCAACCTCTCCGGATTCGACGGGTCGCCGGAATCGATGCGCAGGCTCCAGCTCGAGTACGGCGCGGAGATCGGCCGCGCGGTGGTGAACTTCGACGGGCCCATCGTCTTCTGCGTGGTCTCGCGCTACCACGGCGGAGCGTTCGTGGTCTTCTCCCGCTGGCTGCGCGAGAACATGGAGGTGCTGGCGGTGGAGGGTGCGCGCGCCTCGGTGATCGGCGGCGCGCCCGCGGCGGCGGTGGTCTTCACCCGCGAGGTCGAGTCCAGGGTCCGGCGCGATCCGCGCTTCGCGGCGGCCTCCGCGGCCGCCCGCGCCCGGCTGCGGGCGGAGAAGATGGGCGAGGTGGCGGCGGAGTACGACCGCGTCCACACCATCGAGCGCGCCGTAAGGGTCGGGTCGGTCGAGCGGATCGTCCAGCCTTGCCAGTTGCGGCCGGCGCTGATCGATGCGGTGGAGCGCGGAATGGCCCGGACGCCCGGATGATCCACGCGCTGCTCAAGAGCGCCCGCCCCCCCTCGCTCGACTTCCTCGCAGCCGGCGAGCGCGCCCGCGCCGCCTCCATGCACGTGGCCCGGCGCCGCGACGAGTTCCTGCTCGGGCGTTGGGCGGCGAAATCCCTGATCGCCTCCGTGCTCGACTGCGCCCCCGGCCCTTCGCTGGAGGTGCGCGCCGCCGCTTCCGGGCAGCCACTGGCATTCCTCGAGGGAGCGCCGCTGCGGCTCTCCATCTCCATCTCCCACCGCGAAGGGCTCGCCCTGGCCGCCCTCGACGACCAAGGCTCGCCGCTCGGGGCCGACCTGGAGCACCTCGAACCGCGCAGCGCCGCGTTCGTGCGCGACTACTTCACCGAGCTGGAGACGGAGGCGGTGGCGCGGGGCGACCCGGAGCTGGTGGCGAATCTGATCTGGAGCGCGAAAGAGAGCGCGCTCAAGGCCCTGGGCACGGGCCTTGCGGCCGACACCCGATCGATCGAGGTGGAGCTGGGGCCAGAGCTAGCGGGCCCCTGGCAGCCGCTGCTCATCCGCGGCGCCCCCGGACTGCAAGGCTTCTGGCGGAGGCATGGAGGGCACGTGCTCACCATCGTCGGCAGGCCGGGAGGCGAGCCCCGGCTCCTCCCCTGAGGCCGCCCAGCGGATGCCCGCCGCGGGACGGTAGCCCAGCTTCTTCACCGCCCGGCTGCCGTCGAGGACGCCGCCGAGGTGGAAGCGCACGCGCGCCAGGTCGTAGCGGAAGTCGAAACCGGAAGAGTAGCGGCGCAGCGCATAGAGCGGCGCGAGCAGGGGACCGGGCGCCGGCACCGAGATGCCGCCCGAGAGCGCCACCGCCTCGGTGAGCGGCAGCGTATCGAGGCCGGGGACGTTGTAGACGCCCTGCTCCGGCGCGCCGAGAGCGCAAAAGTGCGCGCGGACCAGGTCGTCGAGCGAGATCAGGTTGAGCATCGGATCGAACCCGAGCGGCCGGAAGCAGACCTTGCTGCGGGTGTAGTCCCAGAGCTGGCTGCCCATGCCGGGCGCGAAGCACTCCGCGCAGCGCAGGACGAAGATCTGCAGCGGCGAGACGCCCAGCGCGGAGCAGACCTCCTGGTCCGCCTCCACCCGGTCGCGCAGCCACTGCGGGGCGTCGGGCGAGGTCTCCAGCGGGTGGTCCTCCGCCATCACCGACGGCTCGTGGTGCCGGACGCGGTACACCTCGGCGAAGCTGCGGTAGACGAAGCGGCGCACGGTGGGGAGGCGCTCGCAGAGATGCAGGAGCTCGTGCAGCGTCTCGACGTTGAGCGCGTGCACGCTCTCTCCCTCGTCGCGGGCCAGGCGATGGGTGGCCAGGTGCACCACCGCCTCCGCGCCGCTGTCGGCCACCGGCCCGAAGAGCATCTCGCGCAGCGAGCGCGAGCGGGTGAGATCGCAGCGCACGTAGCGGGCGCGGCTGCCGGCGAAGAGCGGCGCGATCTGCGCCGCCGGCTGGGCGCCGGCGCAGAGCACCTCGCCGGCGAGGCCGAGATCGAGCAGCGCCCGCGCAAGCTGCACGCCCAGCGGCGTGGTACCTCCGGTGATGAGCACGGCCTTCATGCGAAGATCCCCTTGCGCCCGGCCACGCCGCGGTCGAGCAGCGCCTGCACCGCCTCGCGCGTGATCTCCGCCGCCTCGGCCACCGCCACCGGATCGTCGGCGTCGCGGACCTTGAACCGCTCGTGGAGGAGGATGGGCGCGCCGTAGCGGATGTGGTAGCGGACCGGCAGCGGCAGCGGGAGCAGCGACACCGGCACCCAGGGCGCGCCGAACGCGTGCAGGGGAAGGCGCACCACCAGCGGCGCCTGCTCGTCCGGCCCGACGATGGCGGCGGGAATCACCGGGGCGTGGTGGCGGATGGCCATCTCCGCGTGTCCGACGCGCCATTCCTGCAGCCGGTAGCGCTGGGCCAGGGACTTGCCGATTCCCGCCGTGCCCTCGGGGAAGATGCTCACCAGCTCGTCGCGCTCGAGCAGCCGGTGCACGTTGCCGCGGCAGCCGGGCACCGCTCCGCCCCTCGCGTAGATGGTGCTGACGAAGGGGAGCAGCGAGACGAAGTGATCGAAGAGGATGCGCGGCACCCGGGGCGGGTTGGTGTGGCGGAGCACGTCGGTCCAGAGCATCAGCCCGTCGATGGGCAGCTCCCCGCCGTGGTTGGCGACCAGGATGGCCCGCCCCCGCAGGGGAAGGTTCTCGCTCCCCTCCGACCGCACGCGGAAGTAGTGGTCGTAGATGGCGCCGTGGATGGCCATGCTCGCCGCTACCCACGAGACATGGAGGCCGAAGGGATCGAAGCCGTGGCTGCCGCGGTCGTAGCGCAGCTTCTCGAGCCTTTGGCGCTCCTCCGGCAGGAGCCAGCGCGCGAGTCGGTCGGCGATCTGCGTCGGCGTGATCATGGGCGCCCCGATCCACGCGGCTCGCAAACGACGTTCCCACCCGCGGCGGGCGACGCGAGCGCCCGGCGGCGATCCAGGCGGAATCGCGGGGGCGTAGTGCCACGTACCCGCAGTCCTTGCGCCGGGGCGCCGCGGGGAGCGCTGCTCTTGCACCGCCAGGCGGCCGCGGAGGCTCGCGAGCCGCAGACCGCGGAGGCCCTGCGCCGCTCCGGGCGGCGCGGAAGTCGGCTACAACCAGCGGCCATGGACATCCTCCACGACGCACTCGGGTTCGCCGCCAAGGGCTTCGTCGTCTTCGCCACCATCGCGCTCACGGTGCTGGTGGTGACCCTCATCGTGCGCCGCAAGCGCCCCGGCCGCCCCTCGCTTCGCGTGCGCCCGCTCAACAAGCAGATCGAGGCGCTCGGCGACGCCCTGCGTTCCCAGCTGATGAAGAAGAAGGACTGGCGCAGGTTCCGCAAGCGGCGCAAGGCCATCGAGCCGCAGGCGGCGAGGCCGAACGTCTTCGTGCTCGAGTTCAACGGCGATCTCTTCGCCACCGCCGTCAGGAACCTGCGCGAGGAGATCACCGCCATCGCCGCGGTGGCGGGAAAGGACGACGAGGTGGTGGTCCGGCTGGAGAGCGCCGGCGGCGCCGTGCCCCACTACGGCCTCGCCGCGGCGCAGCTGATGCGGCTGCGCGAGAGGTCCATCGCCGTCACCGTCTGCATCGACCGCATCGCCGCGAGCGGCGGCTACATGATGGCCTGCGTCGCCGACCGCATCGTGGCCGCGCCCTTCGCCATCATCGGATCGATCGGCGTGGTGGCCCAGGTGCCGAACTTCCACCGCCTGCTCAAGAAGCACGACGTCGATTTCCAGGAGATGACGGCGGGCGAGTTCAAGAGAACGGTGACGGTCTTCGGCGAGATCACCGAGAAGGGCCGCAAGAAGTTCCAGGAAGAGCTGGAGGACACCCACGCGATCTTCAAGGAGTTCGTCAAGTCGCACCGCCCGAAGCTGGATCTCGACCAGGTGGCCACCGGCGAGCACTGGCTGGCGCGGCGCGGCCTCGAGCTGGGTCTCGTGGATCAGCTCCGCACCAGCGACGAATACCTGGTCGGCAGGGCCGCGGAGGCCAACCTGTACCAGGTCAGCTTCGACCGGCCGCGCACGCTGCGGGAGCGCGTCGGCGGCCTCCTCGAGGACGCGCTCGACCGGGCGCGCGCCGCCGCGTGGACCCGGTCGCGAATCTAGCGGCCTGCAGCGGGCGAGCGCACGCGCGTGGTGTGAAGGCCGGCGTCCTCGCACTTCTCGCGCAGCTCGACCACGGTGTGCCAGGCCCGCTTGCGGTCGACGTTGGCCTCGAGGACGGCCTCGCGATAGTGGACGGCTTCCAGGCCGAGGACGATGACGGCCACGACCAGACCGGTCTCGAGGGCAATTCGCGTCATACCGGCCGGACGCTTGCCACGCTGCCCGGAGAACACAGCCCCGGGCGCCCGCCAGGTGTCGCGCAGCGAACGCGCCGGGCGCGGGCGGACGATCAGTTCCCGCGCCGGAGTCCAGTTTACAACTTGAGGGGATGAAGCTGCTCACTCGCGGAGTGGTGGTGCTCCTGGCGCTGGTCGTCGTCGCCATCGGAGCGATCTGGTTCAGCCTCGGCCACATCGTCCGCAAGGCGGTCGAAACCGAGGGCACGAAGTCGCTCCGGCTCGCCACCACGCTGGACAGCGCGACGGTCTCCCTGATTCGCGGCAAGCTCGGGCTGCACCGGCTCGCCATCGCCTCCCCGCAGGGCTTCTCCGCTCCGCACATGCTCGAGGCGGGCGAGATCGGCGTGGACGTCCGCTACGGCGAGCTGCGCAAGCAGCCCATCCACGTGCGGGCGCTGACCATCGACAAGCCGAAGCTGGTGATCGAACAGTCCGGCGGCGCGCTCACCTTCCGCAAGGCGATGGAGCTCCTGCCGGAGAGCGATCCGAACAAGCCGCCGATGAAGCTGGTGATCGATCTCCTCGACGTCAAAGACGCGCAGGTGGTGGTCCGCCCCAGCCTGCCCGGGCTCGCCCACGAGATCACGGTCCCGGTGCCGGCGCTGGCCTTGAAGGACATCGGCCATGGCAAGGGTGCGGACAACGGCGCGGCCATCAAGGAGGTGGCAATGCAGGTCATCGGCGCGCTCGCCGCAAAGGCGGCGGAGTCGGACGGAGTGCCCGGCGAGCTGAAGGCACTGTTGCACCTCAACGTCGGGCAGCTCGCGGGTCAGCTGGGCGGTGAGGCCGCCCGGAACATCGCCTCGGCGCTGCCCGGCGACCTGGGCAAGAAGCTCCCCGCGAACCCGGCGGACCTCACAAAGGATCCCGGCAAGGCGCTGCAGGGATTGCTGCCGGCCGGCCGCCGCGGCCCGCGCCGCTGACCGCTGCCCGTCGAAGGCGGGCTTTGCAGCTCCACACGCGCGAGCGTGACCCTGGGTGTCTCCGTGAAATGCGGAGACACCCTCCTGGCTGAAAGTCACCCCGGCGCGGAGAGTGGCGCATAAATTGCCTGTGCACGCAGCCGGCCTAAGCTCGCTGCATGTGGACGCGGCTCCTCCTGCTCCCTGCGCTCGTCCTCGCGTTCGCGCAGCGAGCGGCCGCGGCCGACGACCCCACCCGCAGGCAGTTCGATCCCGACCCGGCGCGGCAGGCGCTCTCGCTGGACGGCGGGTTCACCACCGAGACCGCTTCCTCCGCGCCCAGGGGCACCGTCCGCTTCGGCTCCATCTTCGACGTCGCCGGCGGCCTGCTCGTGCTCGAGCAGGGGAACCAGCGCTCCGACCTGCTCTCGTCGCGCGGCCTCCTCCATCTCCTCGGCGGCTGGTCGCTGGGACGCGTGGAGCTGTCGGCCCATCTTCCCGTCGCGCTCTGGCAGAACAGCGACTTCTCCCTCCTCACCTCCCAGGGCGTGACGGGGCCGCTGGTCGATCCGGTGACCTCCACGACCGTCGGCGACCTGCGGCTCGGCGCCAAGGTTCCCCTCCTCGACGCGGCGAGCTGGCCGGTGGGGCTCGCAGCCCTCGTGGACCTGCGCCTGCCCACCGGAAACGCGCGCGCCTTCATGAGCGACGGGCTCGCCCTGGTTCCGACGGTCATCGCCACGAGGGCCGTCGGACCGGTGCGTCTCGACGGCCAGCTCGGCTACCAGATCCGGCGGCAGGGGCAGTACGCGCAGCTCGTGGTCCACGACGGCTTCGTCTACGCGCTGGGCGGCTCGGTGGCCCTGCCCGGGATCCGCGTCTTCAACCGGTGGAAGGCCATCGGCGAGCTCAACGGCGGCTGGCCTCGGGGCAACGACTTCTCGACCGATCGCTATCGCGCGCCGCTCTCGGTGCGCGCGGGAGTGCGGGCGTTCCTCTCCTCGCGCTTCTCGGTAGAGGCGGGCGCCGGCACCGGCCTCGGGCCGGCGGGCTATGGCCACGAGCGCTGGCGCGCCTTCTTCGGAATCCGCTGGGAATGCGCTCCTGCCTCAGCCGGCCTGGTCGGGCCGCGGCAGGACCGCGACGGCGACGGCGTGCCCGACGACGAGGACCAGTGCCCCGACCAGCCGGGTCCCGCAGCGCTGGACGGCTGCCCCGACGACGACGGCGACGGCATCCCCAACCGCGAGGACAAGTGCCCGGACCAGCCGGGCCCGGCCGAGAACGACGGCTGCCCGCTGCAGGCGGGCGAGGCCGCCGTCGGCATCGCCTCCAGCCGCATCCTGCTCAAGGACTCGATCCGCTTCGATACCGGCAAGGACACCATCAAGAAGGACTCCTTCGCGCTCCTCGACCAGGTGGCGGGGCTATTGGTGCAGCACCCCGAGATGAAGCGGGTGCGCGTGGAAGGGCACACCGACAACGTGGGCGGCGCCGCCTACAACAAGGACCTCTCGGCGCGGCGGGCGGCGGCGGTGGTCCGCTACCTGGTGGCGAGGGGCGTGGATCCGTCGCGGCTGGTCGCCGTCGGATACGGATTCGAGCAGCCCATCGCCTCGAACAGGACGGCGCTCGGGCGGGCGAAGAACCGGCGCGTGGCGTTTACCATCCTCGAAGAGGCGCAATGACGATGGCGCGATGTCTACGATGGCAGCGGCGCATCGACCTCCTGCTCGCGCTCGTGGCCGCGCTGCAGGCGTGGTCCTGCGACAGCGTGCCCGCGAGCGCGGTGACCCGTTGCCAGACCACGCAGGTGGTGCCCGCCGCCGTCTCCACCGACATCCTCTTCGTGGTGGACGACTCCGGCTCCATGAGCGAGGAGCAGGCGAACCTCGCCGCCAACCTGGACGCGTTCATCGACACGCTCGCGGCCTCGCCGGTGCAGAACGACTTCCGTATCGGCGTGACCAACTCCTCGGTCGAGGAGTTCAACGGCGGCACGAGCTACGCGGCCGGTCCCTCCCGGGGCGTCCCCTACCCGGCGGGCGCGCTGGTGGCGATCAAGAACGGCGGCGCGGTCCCCGGCGCGCTGATCTACGACGCCACCGCGTTCGCCCAGACCGGCGGCTGGGGCGGCAACCGCATCCTCGACAAGGCCTCGCCCACCCTCGCCGCCGACTTCAAGGCCAACGTCCGCATGGGACTCGCCGGAAGCGGAAAGGAACAGCCCTTCCGCGCCGCGCGCCTGGCCCTCTCCGATCGCCTCCTCGACGCCAACCAGGGCTTCCTCCGCGACGGCGCCCGGCTCGCGGTGGTCTTCCTCACCGACGAGGACGACTGCTCCGACTCGACGGATCCGCGCGCGACCTCCAACGACCAGTGCCACGACAAGGCGGTCAAGAACGCCAGCCCGCCCATCCTCGACACGGTGGACGACTTCGCGAGCTTCCTGCTCGGCCCGGTGGGCGGCCAGGTTCGCGACGTGTTGGTGGGCGGCATCGCCGGCCTCGATCCCGCCACCCTGGTGCCCTCGTGCGGGGACCCGGCGCTCTGCACGGATACCGCCTGCTCCACCGCCTTCGACGAGGCCGATCGCTTCGCCGCCCTGGCCACGGCGCTCGGCGGGACGCGCACGCAGCTCGGCTCGATCTGCGACGCCAGCTTCCGCAATTCCCTGGTCAGGTTCGCGACCTCCCTGGCGCCCTCCAGCCTGCCCCTCTCCGGCGTGCCGGCCGACTTCCGCATGCTGGTGGTGACCGTCACCAGGTCCGACGGGACGGTGAAACCCTGCAGGGTTGGACTCGACGCAAAGGATCCCGCCGTGGACGCCGTCTATTCGGGGCCCAGGCCGCCCCGGCCCGCGGAGATCGGATTCCAGAACGGCTGCAAGCTGGACCTCGGCGACAAGATCGACGTCCACGTCGTCTGCGCGGGTTGAAGGCCGCTCGCCTCTGGGCACCTCAGGCGCGGTGAATACGGTGAAATCGATCACCCGCCTCTGCTGCGGCCAAACGGCGCATCCCGCAGTTCCGGCTCGCCGCGAGGCACGCGCCTTGCGTGGCAATGCGTGTGTCCGCGCCGGCAGAGCAGGCGCAGCGCGCACGGGACGGGACGGGCGGCGCACGCACCGTCCTCTCCTGCGAGCGGCTGCGCAAGATTTACCGCATGGGCGAGGTGAACGTCCGCGCCCTCGACGGCGTAGACTTCCAGCTCCACGCCCGCGAGCTGGTGGTGCTGCTCGGTCCCTCGGGCAGCGGCAAGTCGACGCTCCTCAACATCCTGGGCGGCCTGGACGTGCCCAGCTCGGGCAGGGTCTTCTTCGAGGACCAGGAGCTCACCTCGGCGGACGAGGAGGAGCTGACCCGGTACCGGCGCCGCCAGGTCGGGTTCGTCTTCCAGTTCTACAACCTGATCCCCAGCCTGACCGCCCGCGAGAACGTCCAGCTCGTCACCGAGATCGCGGACGACCCGCTGGAGCCCGAGGATGCGCTCGAACTGGTCGGCCTGGGAAACCGCCTCGACCACTTTCCCGCGCAGCTCTCGGGCGGCGAGCAGCAGCGCGTGGCCATCGCCCGGGCGGTGGCCAAGCGGCCCTCGGTCCTGCTCTGCGACGAGCCCACCGGCGCGCTCGACTTCCACACCGGCATCCTGGTCCTCGAGGTCATCGAGCAGGTCAACCGCGAGCTGGGCACGGCCACCGCGGTCATCACCCACAATGCGCCCATCGCCGAGATCGCCGACCGCGTGGTGGCGCTCGCAGACGGGCACATCGCCAGCGAGCGGATCGTCGGCCGCCGGGCGCGCGCGCAAGACCTGAGGTGGTGACCGATGCCGCCCATGCCAGGCCCTGCGGGCTCCGCCCCTCGCCGGCAAGGCGGGATCCTTGCGCCCCTCGACCGCAAGCTGCTGCGCGAGGTGACCCACCTCATGGGGCAGATCGCCACCATCGCGCTGGTGCTCGCGGGCGGCATCACCACCTTCATCGGCCTGCGCGGCACCTACGCCTCGCTCTTGCAGTCGCGCGAGGCGTATTACGACCGCCAGCGCTTCGCCCACGTCTTCGCAGCCCTCGAGCGCGCGCCCGAGTCGATCGCGCGGCGCATCGAAGGCATGCCGGGCGTCGCCGCGGTGCAGACGCGCATCTCCAAGGAGGTGTCGCTGCCCATCGAGGGCATGCCGCGCGCCGCCTCCGGGATGCTCCTCTCGCTGCCCGCCTCGGGAGAGCCCGCAACCAACGCCATCCACCCGCGCAGCGGCAGGCTGCCCGAGCGCGACCGCGACGACGAGGTCGCGGTGCTGGAGTCGTTCGCCAACGCGCACGGGCTCGAGCCCGGACAGCGCCTTCCCGCGGTCATCAACGGCAAGCTGCGGAAGCTGCGCGTGGTGGGCCTGGCCCTCTCGCCGGAGTTCGTCTACGCGCTGCGGCCCGGCTCCATCGCCGACGACCCCAAGCGCTACGCGATCCTCTGGATGAACCGCGCGCCGCTCGCGGCCGCCTTCCAGCTCGAGGGCGCCTTCAACGACGTCTCCCTGCGGCTGCAGCCCGGCGCCTCGGAGGCGGCGGTGCGCTCGGCGCTGGACCGGCTGCTTTTGCCCTACGGCGGCAACGGCGCGGTGGGGCGCAAGGACCAGCTCTCCAACAAGATCCTCGACGGCGAGCTGGGCCAGCTCCAGGCGCTGGCGGGGATGGTGCCGATGGTCTTCCTCGGGGTCGCCACCTTCCTCATCCACATGGTGCTGAGCCGCCTGATCACGCTGCAGCGCGCCGACATCGCCACGCTCAAGGCGGTGGGCTACAGCAACGCCGAGCTGCGGCGGCACTACGCCGGCCTGGTGGCCATCGTGCTCCTGCCCGGATCCCTCCTCGGCGTCGTCGGAGGCTGGGGGCTCGGCCGGGTGGTGCTCGGGTTGTACGCGACGGTCTTCCGCTTCCCCGATCTCCGGTTCCAGATGACCGGTTCGCTGGTCGCCGCCGCCGTGCTGGTGAGCGCCTGCGGCGCGCTCCTGGGCGCCCTCTGGGCGGTCCGCGCCGCCGTGCGCCTGCCTCCCGCCGAGGCGATGCGCCCTCCTGCCCCCGCGGTCTACCACCGGACCCTGCTCGAGCGGCTTCGCCTGCAGGGGCTCGCCGGTCCGACCGGGATGATGACCCTGCGCGAGGTCGAGCGCCGCCCGGTGCGCACGCTGCTCTCGTCGGTCGGCATCTCCGGAGCGCTGGCCCTGGTGGTGCTGGGGCGCTTCGGCATCGACTCGTTCGACAGCTACCTCGAAGGATCGCTGCGCCGCGAGCAGCGCCAGGACCTGGCGGTCTCCTTCGCCCGGCCGGTCTCGCCGCGGGCGGCGAGGGAGATCGCGGCGATTCCCGGCGTGCGCAAGGTGGAAGGCATCCGCGCCATGCCGGTGCGGCTCCACGCCGGGCACCGCAGCCGCGACACGGTGCTCCTGGGCCTGCCCGCGGGAGCGACCCTGCGGACCCTGGTGGAGCGCAGCGGCCGGCCCGTCGAGGTGCCCGACGACGGCATCCTGGTCACGAGCAAGCTCGGCGAAGTCCTCGGGCTGCGCATCGGCGACCGGCCGGAGCTGGAGATCCGCGAGGGCTCGCGCCCGGTGGCGCGGCCGGCGGTGGCCGGCTTCATCGACGAGTCGGTGGGCCTGCAGATCTACGCGCGCGAGGAGGTGGTGGCGCGCCTGGAGGGCGATCTGGGCGCCCTCGGGGCAGTGAACGTGACCGTCGATCCGCTCCGCGTCGACGGAATCCTCGAGCGGCTGCGAAGGTCCCCCCACGTCATCGACGTCTCCGACCTGGGGGCCGACGTCCAGCGCATGCGCGACATGCAGGCGTCGATGATGGACATCTGGACCACCATCTCGGTCTTCCTCGGCGCCATGGTCATCTTCGGCGTGGTCTACAACAACGCCCGCATCGCCCTGGCCACGCGCAGCCGCGAGCTCGCCAGCCTTCGCGTGCTGGGGTTCTCCCGCCGCGAGATCTCCTCCATCCTCATCGGCACCCTCACCATCGAAGTGGCGATCGCCATCCCCATCGGGCTGTTGCTGGGCCGCGGCTGGGCCCGG
>DASSQZ010000009.1:0-19260 GCA_035702105.1 Myxococcales bacterium
CCTTCGCCTCGGACCGCACGAGCGCGAGCACGTCGTGCCCCGCCTTCTTCAGGGCCAGCGCAACCGCCGAACCGATGTACCCGCTGCCGCCCGTGAGGAAGACCTTCATGCACCCTCCGATGGAGCGCTCTGTCTACGCCCAGTAATCCGTCGCGCCAAGAGCAAAGGTGAGCTGCGTAGGAAACTTCGCACCGCCACCGTGGGTACGCGGCGGTATGTAGGTGTAGCGGATACCCAGCATAAAACCAAGTCCCTGGATTGCTTCAACATTGCGAACGTGACGCGACGCAGCGGCACCCGGCCTCTCGTTTGCTTGGTCAGGGAGTTCAATGGGCAACGTCGAGCGACTGACTCGCGCCGGGAAGGTGGCCGTCCTCCTCAACGCGAATGCCAGGAACGTGTCCGAAGCGCTGAAGCGCGAGCTGGAAAACTTCGTGCCGCCGGAGGACCTGTACTATTCGCGCTCGTTCGAAGACGCGCGCTCCATCGCGGCCACCGTGCTCGACAGGGGCTACCGCACCGTGCTCACCGGCGGCGGCGACGGCACCTTCATGGGATACGTGAACTGCCTCTTCGAGGAGGCTCGCCGGCCCGTCGCCACGCGAAGGCAGGGAGCCTTCAAGCTCGCGCCGCTGCCCGCCCACGCGGTGAGGTTGCCCCGCATCGGCGTGCTCAAGCTCGGCACCGGCAACGCCGTGGCCGACTTCGGCGGCGCCACCGGCCGCCGCGTCGGCGTGGTGGAGGACATCCTCCGCGCCCGCTCCGGCGAGGTCTCGGTGGCGCGCCCGCTCCACCTGCTCTCGCACCAGGGCAAGCGCGCTCCGTTCGCCGGCCTGGGCATCGACGCGCGGCTGCTCAACGACTACGTCGGCATGAAGGAGAAGGTGGGCCCCGGCGGACTCGGCTACTTCTGCTCCATCGTCGGCAAGACGCTTCCCGCCTACGTCCTGTCGCGCGGCGTCCCCGAGGTGGAAGTGGTGAACCTGGGCGCGCCGGCCCGGCTCCTGTCCCCGGAAGGCCAGCCGGTCGGGCGCGAGATCTCCCGCGGCGAGATCATCTACAAGGGGCCGTGCAAGATCGCCGCTGCGGGCACGGTGCCGAACTACGGCTTCGGCTTCCGCATCTTCCCCTGGGCCCTGCGCGCGCCGGGCCGCTTCCAGCTCCGCCTCACCGCCATCGGCGTGCCGCGCATCCTCGCCAACCTGCGCAACCTCTGGAAGGGCGGAACGCCGCCCCAGGGCGTGCTCGACTTCCACTGCGAGAAGGTGCGCATCCGCTTCGAC
Source organism: Myxococcales bacterium (assembly GCA_035702105.1). GTDB lineage: Bacteria > Myxococcota > Myxococcia > Myxococcales > 40CM-4-68-19 > 40CM-4-68-19. The sequence continues at coordinate 1,284 of DASSQZ010000009.1, forward strand.
CGGGAGATGCCCTTCCAGGTGGGCGGCGATGCCGAAGGGTACCGCCGCGAGGTGGTCCTGGAGATGGCCGAGCGCCCGGTCGAGCTGCTCGACTTCCGCGCCCGGCCCCATCACCGGGCGCCGCAGCGAAGCGCGGATCATGCCTTGATCAGCGTTTCCATGTAGCGGTCCACCCTGTCGCGGAACGCGTCGCTCGCGTTCGCGAACTGCACGCCCGCGCCGGGGACCTTTCCCTGCGCCGGCAGGCGGCGGTGCACCACCACCCCCCGGCTGCTCACCGGCGGCCGCCCATCGGGCAGGTGCAATTCCACCTCGACCGCCGCCTCCACCGGCGGCGGATCGTCGGTGTGGATGAAGATCCCGCCGCGGCTCAGGTTGAGCGCGCGCTCGCTCACCACCCCGCGCTCGCTGCGCAGCCGGACCGGCAGGTGCACGGGCCGGCGCGGGAAGGCGCGGTCCTGACCTTCGGGCTGGCGCCGTCCCGCGAGCAGGTTGGAGATGCGGATGCGGGCCTGCGCGTCCACCACGACGAAGTCCGCCCAGAATCCCGACTCGCCCGGCGAGCCGGCGCGCGTCCGCGACACGCGGCCGACCGCCACCTCGGGCACCTCGGCGTCGGGAAGGTACAGGGCCATGGAAACCCGCGCGCCCACCTGCGGCGGAGTGAGCGAGCGCACGGCGATGCCGAGTGCGGTGAGCTCGCACGAGGTGGTCTGGACGGCGACGCCCTCGGCGACGTAGCGGACGGGGAAGACGCAGCTCGACGCAGGCACGAGAGGCATCCCTTCAAGGGGCGTGCCCGCGCCGGGCCCCGCAAACAGGCGCGAAAGCGCGGAACGCACCAGCACACCGCGGCCGGAAACCGGGCCGCAAGCCAGCATCCTGGCCTCGGGTCAGGACGCTACAGAACGTTCGATGCCAGCTCGGCAAGGGCGGAGCGCTCGCCCTTGGTCAAGGTGATGTGGCCTGCCAGGCGCTCGTGCTTGAACTTGTTCACCACGTGCACGAGCCCGTTCGAGGTCGAGTCCACGTAGGGGTTGTCGATCTGGTACGGGTCTCCGGTGAGCACGATCTTGGTGTTGTCGCCCACGCGGGTGACGATGGTCTTCACCTCGTGCGGCGTGAGGTTCTGCGCCTCGTCGACGATGATGTACTGATTGGGGATGCTGCGCCCGCGGATGTAGGTGAGCGGCTCGATGGCCACGAGCCCCAGGTCGATCAGCTCCTTGTAGCTGCGCCCCGCCTTCTTGTCGGCGCGGGAGAGGCCCATGAGGAACTCGACGTTGTCGTAGATGGGCTGCATCCAGGGGTTGAGCTTCTCCTCCACGGTGCCGGGAAGGAAGCCGATGTCCTTGCCCAGGGGAAAGACGGGCCGGCTCACCAGCATCTTCTGGTAGACCTGCTCCTCCATCGTCTTCTGCAGGCCGGCGGCGATGGCGAGCAGCGTCTTGCCGGTGCCCGCCTTGCCCACGATGGTGACCAGCTTGATCTCGTCGTTGAGCAAGAGGTCGAGGGCGAAGCTCTGCTCCTTGTTGCGCGGCCGCAAGCCCCAGGCGCCCTCCTTGAGGCTCTTGAGCAAGGGCACGAAGCGCCCCTTGCCGGCGTTGTACTTGGAGAGCGCGGTGTGGTTGGGGGCCTCGCGGTCCTTGAGCAGCGCGAACTCGTTCGGGTAGACGCCGTTGATGCCGTGGGGCGGGGAGAGCTCGCCGTGGGAGTAGAAGGCGTCGATGTCGCTCTTGCCCACCTCCAGCTCGCGCACCCCCATGTACACTTCGGGGTTCTCGATCTTGTCGTTCTCGTAGTCCTCGGTGACCAGCCCCAGCGCGTCGGCGCGGATGCGCAGGTTGATGTCCTTGGTGACGAACACGCAGCGCACGTTGGGTTCGCGCTCCTTCACGTCCATGGCGAGCGCGAGGATGCGGTTGTCGGCCACGTGCTGGTTCATCATCTCCCGCGGAAGCTCGCGCTGGGTGAAGAGCACGCGCAGGGTGCCGCCGCCGTCCAGCGGCACGCCCTCGGTCAAGGAGCCGTTCTCCTCGCGGAAGGCGTCGAGATCGCGGGAGACCTGCCGGGCGTTGCGGCCCAGCTCGGAGAGATCGCGCTTGAACTTGTCGATCTCCTCGACCACGTAGATGGGGACGATGACGTTGTTGTCTTTGAACTGGAAGAGAGCGCGGGGGTCGTGGAGAAGGACGTTGGTGTCGAGGACGTAGTTCTTTCTCAACCGAGGCTCCCGGGATTGACGGAGCGTAGATCGCTCCGCCCCCGGGTGGAAGCGGGATTTGCGGCCTCGACACGGTTGCGTCCGCCCTCTTTCGCGCGGTAGAGGGCCTTGTCCGCGGCCTGGAGCAGATCGTCCGGCGAGTCGCCTCCGCCGGTCCAGGTAGCGACCCCGACGCTGAGCGTGACGCGAAGGCTGCCCTGCTCGGTGGCGTGCGCCGCCGCCGCCACCGCCTTGCGGATGCGCTCGGCGATGGCCCAGGCGCCGCGCGCATCGGTCTCCGGCAGGATGAGCGCCATCTCCTCGCCGCCGTAGCGCGCCACCAGGTCGGTTTCCCGCGCCTGCTTCTGCGCCACCTGGGCCACGCCCCTGAGCACCGCGTCGCCCGCGGGATGGCCGTGCGTGTCGTTGACCTTCTTGAAGTGGTCGATGTCGAGGAGCAGCAGGGAAAGCGGGCGGCCGTAGCGCTGCGCCTCGCGCAGGCGCTTCTCCAGGAGCGAGTTGAAGGTGCGGCGGTTGAGCAGCCCGGTGAGGCCGTCGGTGGTCGCCATGCGCTCGGCCTGCTCGTACAGGCGGGTGCGCACCAGCGCCTCCGCGGCCTGCAGGGCGAGCATGGCGAGCTCCTTCTGCGCCGCCTCCGGCAGCCCGTCCGGCCTGCGCGAGCCGCACACCAGGGTGCCCACCGTGGCCTCGCCCGCCTTGAGGGGAAAGATCTTCAGCGCCCCGAGGCCGCGCACCACCGTGCCGCCGTCGAAGATGACCACGCGATCCATGGCGCCGAGCGCGCGGCCGGGCAGCGGCGCGCCCAGCTTGATCACGTTGCTCACCAGCCCGGCGTTGTCGGCGAAGGAGAGGTCGCGCAGGGCGGCACCGGCCTCGCCTGCCACCGCCAGCACGCGGTGGCGGCGATCCTCGGCCACGGTGAGCGCGCAGAGATGGAGCGCCGGGCACATCTGCGTGGCCTGCGCGACCGCGGTGTCGGCCGCCTGCTGCAGCGTGGTGACCTTGTTCAGTTCCTCCAGCGCGCGGAAGAAGCGGGCCTTCTCCTCCTTCTCGCGCCGGACCGCGCCGAGCAGCCGCTCGCCTTCCACCGCGCGGGTCACCTCGGCGCCGAGCGCCGCGAGCACGCCCAGTTCGTCGTCGGAGAACGCGGTCTCGCGGTCGGCGATCAGCGCTCCGATGAGGGCGCCGTCGCGGCCGGTGAGCGGCGCGCCGCAGAACGCCGGCACCGGCGGGCGCCCCTGGTAGTAGGTGAGCTGGGCGCCGCCCGCGTCGAGGCGGAGCGGCTGGCGCGCCGAGAGCACCGCGCCGAGCGCGCCCTCCTTCGCCGGCAGCGGGCCGGGGAGGATCTCCTCGCTGTTGCAGGCGCACTCGCGCAGCCGCACCGAGTCGCCCTCGGGCGAGAGCAGGAAGACCGCGGCGGCGTGGGGCCGCAGCGCCGCCTGCGCCACCGCCAGCGCCGAGCGCAGCACCTCCTCCACCTCGGCGACGCCGGCGAGCAGGTGCCGGCCCGCGGCATCCGCCGCGTCCGGCGCGTCGGACACGGCCACGAGCCGCAGCTCGCGGGCGCGCTCTTCCGCATCGGCCACCCGCCGGCGCACCGCCAGTCTCTCGGCGCGCCTGGCGGCGAGGAGCCTTCCCCCCAGGAGCGCGTGGTAGAGCGAGGCGAAGAGCGCCGTGAACGAGGCGTGCGCGAGAAGGTCGGGCCAGCGGGGGGTGAGCGCCGCGTCGAGGGCGAGCAGCGCCCCCAGCAGCGGCAGCGCGAGCGGCAACGGCAGCGCCAGCACGTACGCCGCCCCGAGCAGGTACATGAGCGGCTGGAGCAACGGCGCAAGCTGCGCCAGCGCCAGCACGGAGATTGCGCAGAGCAACCCGTCCTCGAGGGCCTGCCAGGGCCTGCGCGCGCTGGAGAGGCCCCAGCGGCCGGCGGCAAAGAGGCCGGCCGCCAGCAGCAGCGCCCAGGGTAGGAGCTGGCGGGTGCGGAACGCACCGGAGAGCAAGAGGACGCACAGCGCGGCGTCCGCGACCGGGAGCGCCGCGCCGGCCGCCCACCTCTGCGCTCTGCCCGTCCGCGCCATCGGTTCACTCGAACTGGAAGAGGATCTCGTCCTGGCGCACGAACCCCAGTTGCTCGCGCGCCGCCTTCTCCAGCGCCGCGGAGCTCACTGGCGGCGAGAGCTCCTGCACCGTCCGGGAAAGGCGCGCGTTCTCGTCGCGCAGCTCGCGGTTCTTCTGCTCCTGCCGGTCGATGTCGGCTTGCAGCCGCTGGAGCCGGCGCAGGCCCCCAGGCTCCAGCAGCGAGGCCGCGCCGATGCACGCCGAGGCCGCGAGAGCGCCCAGCATCAGCCGCCGCCTGGGCGACATCGAGGACAGCTTGTGCAGCATGTCACGACCGTACACCGGGAACGCGGCGGCGCAAGAAAACTTCACTGCGAGGGCGGCGGCGCGCTTCCTTCCAGGTAGAGGAGGATGCGCGCGCGATCCTCGGGGCTCAGGTGGGTCTTCTTCTCCGCCTGCATCTTGTCGAGGACCCGCGGCCAGTCCTTTCGCTCCGAAGGCGCGAAGGCGCGGTGGCAGGAAGTGCACTTGCTCCGGTAGGCGCGCTCCTCCTCGCTCATCGGCCGCGACGGGGCGCCGCTGCACGCCGCGAGGGCGAGCGCCGCCAGCGCGAGCGCCGTCCGCCTCACAGGTTGAACCCGAGCACGGAGCGCACGAAGGTGGCGCCTGCCGTGTCGCCGATGCCGAAGCCCGCGCCGAGCTGCACCCAGAGGCGGCTGCCGGCCCAGGAGATCGACGGACCGGCGTAGTAGGAACCGGTGGTGGCGCCGTTGACGGTTTCCTGGATGGTCCAGAACTCGCCCGCGAGCCGGAGCTGCGGGACCACTTCGTAGCGGGCGCCGAAGTCCACCTCCCAGGAGTGGAGCTGGTCGGCGTGGAAGAGCTTCTGCTCGAGCACGAGGTTCCCGACCAGCGCGAATCGTCCGAAGTCCTTCTCCAGAATCAGCTTCTCCTCCGCCTCCCAGGCCTCGGCGAAATCGGCGGGCCGCTCCAGCTCGAGGTAGAGGAGCACGTCCACCGGCAGCGCGTTCTTCTCCAGCAGCCGATAGCGCGTCTCCAGCCTCCAGGAGTCGAAGCGGAAGCCTGCATCGGGGCCCTGCGGGGTCTGGGTGAAGACGTGGTAGAGCGCCGCGTCCCAGTGATCGGTGAGGCCGTACTCCAGCTCGAGCCGGTGCGTGGTGGGCGCGGCGGGGAAGCCGCCTTCCTTCGGGGCGTCCACGTCGTTCCAGAGCTCGAACTCGAGGTTGCCCTCGGGCTGCGTGGCGTACTCGTAGGCGCGGATCATCGAGCGCCGGTCGGCGCGCGCCTCGGGCGCGAGCAGCAGCGCGCCGAGGAGGGTGCTGATACCGATTGTGATTCTCATTCTCAACTGACGATCGCAAGGCCAACGCATGGCGGGCTCCTGGGGGTGGGTTCAGCGCTGCTTTTCCGGAGGCCCGCCGCGCGCCTTGCAGGCGGCGCACAGGCCGTACAGTTCCAGCTTGTGGTGGGTGACGGTGAAGCCGTGCTCGACCGCCACCCGGTCCTGAAGCTCCTCGATGCGCTCGTTCTCGAACTCGACGATGTTGCCGCAGGAGGTGCAGATGAGGTGGTCGTGGTGGTGCCGGTCCAGCGCGGCCTCGTAACGGGTCTGCCCGCCCTCGAAGTGCCGCGCCGAGGCGAGCCCGGCGTCGGTGAGGATCTTCATGGTGCGGTAGACGGTGGCCGCTCCGATGCTGGCGTCGCGCTGCTTGGCCTTCTCCACCAGCTCGTCCACGCTCAGGTGGCCGGTCTGGGAGAAGAAGGCGTCCACGATCAGGTCGCGCTGGCGGGTGGCCTTGAGCCCGCGCGCGGCGATCCAGCTCGCCAGCCGTTCGCGGGCGGCGGCTGCGGTGGCGGGCTTGCGTGGCGCGAGGCGTTTCATTTTGAAATTGATTCTCAGTCTCGAAAAACTCTAGCCGCGCGCTCCCGCCCCGTCAAGCGGCGCGGCAATTCAGCGCAGCCAGCCGCGCTGCCGCGCCAGGGCGCGCCAGGCCCCCGCGTCTTCTCCCGCGTCGGCGCCGGCGATCCGCGCCAGCGCCGCGTGCGCCCGGCCCCGGACCCGCTCGTCGGCGTCGTCGAGGCGGTCGATGAGGCCCGACACGTACTTGACGTCGGCGCGGTAGCCCGCCACCTCCACCGCCAGCGCGCGCACCCGCGGGTCGGGCGCGGTCATCAGCGCCGGCACCTCGTCCGCTGCGGGCGCCTCCGGGGCGATCCGCTGCCGCGTCGAGGGCAGCAGCAGCACCCAGATGAGCGCGCCGAGCCCGATCTGGAACATGCCGGTGGCGGCGGGATACTTCTTCGCCCGCATCAGCGCGAACCGGTACACGGTGAAGATGGCGAGGAAGACGGCGAAGAGCGTGGGCGCCACCACCTGCGTCCAGCGCGGGAGCTGCCGGCCGGCCAGCTCGCCGCCGGACCAGAAGGTGAACAGCGCGGAGAGCACGAGCAGCGCGTACAGCGCCGGTCGCAGCACCTGCACGAAGGCAAGCCCGGCCCGGACGCGGAGCCTGCGCGGATCGGCGGCGGTCTCGCTCACACCGAGGTCGTTTATCCCGCCGCGGCGCCCGCGTCCAGAATGACCGCGATGCGGTTGAGCCCCTTGTTCGCCTGCTCATAGTGGCCGTCGGAGAACGCCGAGGTGACGTCCTTGAGCAGCCTCTCCACTTCGCTGCGCTGCGCCTCGGAGAGGCGGGCGCTGCCGCGCGCACCCTGCAGCCTCGTGATCTTGGACTCGACGAAGCGCTGGTCCACCTTCACCTTCTGCACCACCTTGGCGAAGTCGGCGAGCAGGTCCCAGGCGCGCACGAAGTCGCGCTGGCGGCGGGCGGTGAAGATCTCGGCGTTGAGCGGCTGGTCCTCGGGAGGCAGGTCGCTGATCAGCACGCCGCGCGCGTCCAGGTCCTTGAGGAGCTTGTTGTGCTTCTCCTCCACCGCCAGCGCCTTGGGCACGCCCTTGCGGTTGCTGTATTCGGGCGGCGGTCCCTGGCGCTCGAACGCGGCGACCGCCTTTTCCCGCAGCGCCACGTCCTTCAGCCGCGCGGCGAGATCGCGCTCCAGCGAGGCCACCTGCGCCTCGCGCTCCGCCACCCTCGCCTCCCGCGCCACCACCGCCGAGGCGCGCGCGTCGAGCGCGCTGTGCGCCGCCTTCTGCACGTCGGCGTCCACCAGGCGCTTCTTCGCCTCCATCTCGTTCTTCTGCGCCTGCAGGGCGGAGACGCGCACTCCCAGCTGCCCCTCCAGCGCCTGCTGCTGGCGCAGCTCCTCCTCGATGCGCCGGCGCCCTTCCGCGTCCGCGGCCGCCTTGAGACCGCGGGCCAGCTCGGCGATGCGCGAGTCGAGCTGCGCCTTGTCCCTCTGCAGCGACTCCTCGCGCTCGCGCAGCGACTTCTCCTGCTGCTCCAGCTCGCGCCGGTCGCCCTGGACCACGATGGTGAGCTCGTCGGGCGTGCCCGCCTTCTCGTCGTCGCAGGCCGCGATCGCGATCAGCAGCGCCGCCGCGAGGATCCGCTTCACGCGGCCTCCGTCCTGGCCGCCTTGATCCGCTTGATCTCCCAGAGCTGGACGGGCTGCGCCTTGCCCTTCAGCTTCACCGGATCGCGGGGCGCCGCGTCCACCACCCGCGCCACCTTGTCGTAGACCGGCTTGGAGACCAGCACCTCTCCGGCACGCGCCTGCGACTCCAGGCGCTGGGCCAGGTTCACTGCGTCGCCGATGACGGTGTACTCGAGCCGGCTGGCGGGGCCCAGGTTTCCCGCCACCGCCTCGCCCGCGTTGATGCCGATGCCGAAGCCCACCGTGGTCAGCCCGCGGCGGATGCGCTCGGAGGACAGCCGCGCCGCGCTGGCCTGGATCTCCACCGCGCAGAGGACGGCCGACTTCTCCGCCTCCTGCGCCGCCTTGGGCGCGCCCCAGATGCACATGGCGGCGTCGCCGATGAACTTGTTGACGGTGCCGCCGTGCGCGGTGACCCGGTCGACCACCACGTCGAAGTACTCGTTGAGCAGCTTCACCACCTCGGTGGGAATCAGCTTCTCGGAGATGGCGGTGAACCCGCGTACGTCGACGAAGAGCACGGCGACGTGGCGCACCTCGGCGCGCAGGGAGAGGTCGTCCGACTCGGAGAGGATGCGCTCGGCCACGTCGCCGGAGACGTAGCGCCCGAGCGTGCCGCGCAGGCGCTCCCGCTCCTTGAGACCCAGCGTCATCTCGTCGAAGGCGCGGGAGAGGTCGCCGATCTCGTCGTCGTGGGTGCGGGCGTCCTCCGGCGCGCTGATCTCGAAGTCGCCCTCGCGCACCCGGAGCATGGCGGCGGACAGGTCGGTGAGCGGCTGGGCGATGCGGCGCGCCATCCAGAGCGCCGCCAGCACCGCGAGGAGCAGCGTCAGCGCCAGCACCACGCCGTCGCGCGTGAGGGTGCGCTGCAGCTCCGCGTCGATGGCCACGGTGGAGAGCCCCAGGTCGAGGCGGCCGATGGTCGCCTGGCCATCGCCTGCGGCGAGCTTGATGGGAAGGCGGCGGATGCCGGACTGCTTGCGCCCCAGCGCCAGGAGCTCGAGCGCCCGGGGGCGGTCGCGCAGGTAGAGCTCGGCCAGCGGCGTGGAGGCGCGCTGGAGGAGCTCTGCGTTGACGGAAGAGGCGGCGGAGTCGAGGTGGCCCTTGTCGTCCCAGAGAAGGGCGTAGACCACTTCGATGCCCTGGGCCCGGCTGGAGTTGGCCACGAGCGCATGCACGCGCGCCGGGTCGAAGTGGGCGCCGTCCGCGCGCAGGTCGATGCCGAGCGGCAGCGCCATCTGCACGAACGAGCGGGCCATGCGCTCCTGCGCCTGCAGCTTCGCGCGCCAGGGAAGGATGACGGTGAAGAGCGCCAGAAGCCCCGTGGCGAGCACGACCAGGCCCGCCGCGAAGGCGGCAATTTTCAGGCGGAGCGGAAAACGGCGCACGCCGGCAGCATCCGCCGATCGGGCGGGTGCTTGCAAGTATTCCGGGTTGACATGTGGGCCTCTTTTGCCCAAGGTGCGCCGCCGCGATGCCCAGGGATCCGTCGATGGTGAGCGCGGCGCTGGTCGCCCGAGTGCGTGCACACACGCACGGCGCCGGGGACGCGGAAATCCGCGCCGCGATTGCGCCATTGACCGACGCAGAAGAGAAACGCCTCAATCGATTGCTCTCCAATCCTCCGGCCTCGTCGCTCGGGCCCTTCGCCTGGGCCGATCTCGCTCGCGGCATCGACGTGCAAGTTGCCGCCGCGAGGGAGGTTTCCGGGTACTATCAGCTCCAGGCCGAGCGCGACGCCCTGGCCGCGATGGTGGCGGCACCGAAGCGCAAGCGCCGCGAGCTCAACGAGAGCGTAGACACGAACGAGAAATCGAGAACGCGAGCCGCCGGGACGTCGCGGGTCGGGAACGAGGAGCGCATCACCTACCTGCTCGGCCTCTTCGCCTACCACCGCGACGCGCCCCTGGTTGCCCGCGCCCTCGGCGTCCCGGTTGCCGATCTCCAGGCCGAGCTGGATTCCCTCAGGATCCGCTCCCGGGCTTATCGCCTCACCCGCGGCACCGACGCCGATCTTCCCGCCGCCGCGGCGGTGAAGGGTCCGAGCGGTCCCCCGGTGCGGCGCCGCGCCAGGCCGGCTGCACCCTCCCCCGCTGCGCCCGAGGCGGCGCCGGCCCCCGCGCCGGACCCCGAACAGGCCCTGCTCAAGTCGCTGCTCGCGGAGGTGGGGCCGCGAAGGGCCGCTCTGGCGCAGCGCCTCGGCACCTCCGGCGGCGCGCTCCTGGCGCGCTTCCGGGCGGCGGGCCTGGAGCGGGAGCTCTCGCTGCGCGAGCGCGACCTGATCCGCGCGCTCTGGTCGAAGCACCGCGCCTCCGAGGAAAAGGTGGCGGCCGAGCTGGGCGAGACTCGCGAAGGGCTGCGCGACATCGTGGTGATGCGGGGCCTCGCCCGCGAGCTCGACGCGGTTCGCGACCGGCTGCGCCACGAGGTGCGGCGGAAGAAGTGGCCTGCCGACCGCATCGACCAGGTGCTGCGCCATGCCGACGAGCTGCGCGACCTGGGGCTCTACGACGAGCTCCGGCGCGAGGTGGCCGCCCGCGCCGGCGTGGTCTGGACCAGCCTGCGGGGCAAGAGCGACGCGCTGGACCTGTTCGCAAAGAAGCTGCGCCTGCGGCGCGACGATGCGATCCGGCTGCAGAAGCTGCTCGAACTGCGTTAGGATCGTCGCGTGCCCATCTACGAATTCGTCTGCGAGGCGTGCGGCCGCATCGTGGAGCGCCTGCAGAAGGTGAGCGATCCTCCCCCCGACGCGTGCCCCGAATGCGGCGGGAAGATGGCGAAGATCATGAGCCGCAACTCGTTCCAGCTCAAGGGCGGCGGCTGGTACAAGGACCTCTACAGCTCGGGCAGCAAGTCCGACGGCGGCAGCACCAGCAAGCCCGCCAGCGATGCTCCCGCCGCGGCCACGCCTTCTCCGTCCACCGGCGGCGCCGCCCCAAGCCACGCCGCGAACAAGCCCGACGCACCGTCCAAGAAGGGCGACTGAGCCCTCGCCGGACCGTCTAGCTGAGCATCGCCTGCTCGCCCACCGTCGACTCGGCGCGCAGCAGGCTGGCGAGGCGCATGGCGCGGTCCACCGCCAGGCCCTTGCGGTCGTGCTTCACGAACGCGTAGACGTCCACGCCGCGCCGGGCGAGCAGACCCAGCCGCTCCGCCCACTGGTCGATCGCCTCGAGGTCGTCGTCGTCGCGGCGGATGCGGACGTAGGTGAAGCTCGCGGTCAGCTCCAGCCGCGGAGCCCCCTCGCCGTCGTCGGTCAGCGCCAGCGCCGCCTCGTGCGCCGAGAGCAGCCGCAGCGTCGCGTCGTTCAGCCAGGAGCGGTGCCGGAAATCGAACGCCACGCGCAGTCCCTCCGGCAAGGCATCGAGGAGCGCGGCCAGCGCGTGCCGGTCGGCCTTGCGCGTGCTCGGGACCTGGATGAGGACCGGGCCCAGCGCATCACCCAGGCGCTCGGCCACTTCCAGGAACGCGCCCATCGAGCGCACCGCGTTCTTGCCCGAGCTGAGCTCGACGCCGACCCGGGACGGCGCCTTCACCGCGAACTGGAACCCCGGAGGCACCGACGCGGCCCACGAATCGAGCAGCTCCGCGCCGAGCGCTCGCGAGGGGATGGTGACCAGCTCCACCGCCGCCAGCCGCTCGGCGTAGAGCGGCAGGAGCTGCCCCGGGGACGCGCCGCTCGGATAGACGTGGCCCACCCATTCCTTGTACGCAAACCCGCTCGTCCCGACCCGCGCTTCCCCCGCCATGGCCGGAAGATAGGCACGAGCCGCACAGGCGCGCCCCTGGCGGCCGGGCAGGCGCTCGCCGGCTCGCCGGTGCAGCGCCCGGGCGGGAAAACGTCAGGTGGGCTGCGGGGCGGGCTGCGCGGCGGTCTGCGCTTCCTGCGCTGCGGGGCGCGGAGGCGGAGGGAGCGGCGGGTTCTTCTTCACGTGCGCCGGCCGGGGCGGCAGCGGCTTGCCGCCGTTGGCCTTGATCGCTTCCTTGATGCGCTTGGTCCGCGCCTTCCACTGCTTGCGGCGACGCATGATCAGCCGCATGTGCTTGCTCTTCGAACGCGCCATTTCGACTCCGGCTCGAGGGATTCGGGCGGCGCACTCTAGAGCGCAACGCCCACCGTGTCGAATCAAAAGAGCCGGTTCACGACCCCGTCCCGGGCTCCTTGGGGAGCGGCACGGTCATCATCCCTTCCGCGCCGCGCGCGGCGCTGGGAGGCGCCTCGGAGACGCGCGGGCCCTCCGCCGGCGGCGGAGCCGACTTCTGCGCCGTGGGCGGCTTCACCCCCGCGGCGCGCGGCCTGGGCCGCAGCGCGCTGCGCTCCACGATGTCCTTCACCTCCTCGAGCGGAAGCGCGGGCGCGAAGTTGCCGTTCACGCCGTCCATCTCCCGCGCCATGCAGAGCGAGTTGAGGATGGCCTCCTCGGTGGCCTCGATGGCCGCCTCGTAGAGCGGATTGAGCCGCTGATCGAGGAGGATCTTCATGTGGTAGATCATCTTCTGCGTCGTACGCGGGATCTTGTTGGCGGTGGAGAAGGCGAGGATGATCTCGCCCGAGCCATGGGCGGCGATGCTGCCGGCCCTCCCGATGCCCATGGCCACCCGCTTGGAGATGCGCCCGAGCTGGTGGCTGGAGAGGGGCGCGTCGGTCGCGACCACTGCGATGATGCTGCCGTAGCTGACGGCCCGCTTGGCGAAGGCGCTGTACTTCGGCTCGAGCAGCGGCCCCACCGGCAGTCCGCCGACCCGCAGGTCGCGCATGTGGCCGAAGTTGTTCATCACCAGGATTCCCACGGTGTAGCCGCCGAAGCTCTGCGGGAGCTTGCGCGAGGCCGTGCCGATGCCGGCCTTGAAGTCGCAGGAGATCATCCCGGTGCCGCCGCCCACCGATCCTTCCGCCACCGGCCCGCTGCCGGCCGTCTCCAGCGCCTCGCGGACGTTCTCCGCCTTGACGTGGCGGCCGGCCACGTCGTTGAGCCAGGAGTCGTCGCACTCGCCCACCAGGGGAATGAGCACGTCGTGCTCGTCGCCGATGCCGGGAAACTGCTCCACCATCCACTGCACCGCGGCGTCGCTGACCGCGCCGACGCTGAGGGTGTTGGTGAGGAAGATGGGCGTCTCGACCAGCCCCCACTCGATGAGCTGGGTGAGACCCGACACCTCGCCGGCGCCGTTGAGGACGAAGCCGCCGCCGGTGACGCGCTGCTCGAAGATGTTCTTCTCGTTGGGCAGGATGGCGGTGACGCCGGTGCGCACGGGCCCGCGGCCGCGCCGCAAGGGGCCGGCGCCGCGGATGATGGTGGAGTGCCCCACCATCACGCCCTCCACGTCGGTGATGGCGTTCCACTTGCCGGGCCTGAAGCGCCCGAGCGGAATTCCCAGCTCGCGCGCGCGGTGCCGCTGTTCCACGTCCCTGGTCTAGCTCGCCTTGCGTCCGAATGCCATCCGCGGCCGGATTCGATCGCCGTCGGCCAGACCCACGGACGGGCGCGGCCCTGCCCGGCGGACGCGAGGGCGCCTCTTCGCTTTTGCCGACCAGCTCCATAAGTTGACTGCGGATGGCGCGCAAGCCTTCGGGACCGCTGCCGGAAGGCTTCCAGTACCTGCCGGACTTCGTCGCGCAGGACGAGGAGCGGGCGCTGCTGCAGCACATGCCGGAGGCGAGCTTTCGCGAGGTCCGCATGCGCGGGCAGGTGGCGCTGCGGCGGGCCGCGCACTACGGGTGGGACTACGGATACGAGTCGTGGGAGATCTCTCCCGCCGCGCCGGCGCCGGGCTGGCTCCTGCCGCTGCGCGAGCGCGCTGCCGGGCTGATCGGCGTCGAGCCGCAGGCGCTGGAGGAGGTGCTGGTGACGGAGTATCCCCCGGGCGCCGGCATCGGCTGGCACCGCGACGCGCCCATGTTCGGGCCGGCGGTGGTGGGCGTCTCGCTGGGGTCGGCCGCGAAGCTCCGCTTCCGGCGCGCGGGCGAGACCTCCGCGGCCGTGGTCGAGCCGCGCTCCGCCTACGTGCTCGACGGACCCGCCCGCAAGCAGTGGCAGCACTCCATCCCGGGAGGGAAGGCGCTGCGCTACTCGATCACCTTTCGCACGCTCCTGCCGCCATCCGCCGCGCCCGGAGGGGGCGGATCGCAGGCTACGCGGGCGCGATCTTCTGCTCGTCGCCGGCGGGGGGAGGGGGGACCGACGGCTGCCCGCCGTTGCCATTGACCGCCTTGCCCAGCTCCGGCGGCCCGCGCAGCTCGCTGCGCCGCTCGCGCTCGCGCTCCTTGTATCTGCGGATCGCGCCCGAGAGGATCTCGCTGATGAGCGCGTTGTACTCGATGCCGGCGGCCCTGGCGATCAGCACCAGGTCGCTCCACCCGGGCGTCAGGCCCGGCAGCGGGTTGCACTCGAGGAAGTAGATCTTCCCCTGCTCGTCCATGCGGAAGTCCACCCGGGCCACGTCGCGGCAGCCGAGCGCGATGAAGCATTCGCGCGCGGCGCGCTCCAGCGCTTTCTGCTGCGCGGGCTCGAGCGAGGCCGGCACGTCGTAGCGGATCTTCGAGGACCAGTCCTGCTTGAACTCGAAGGAGTAGACCGGCCGGGTCTCCGCCTTGTCGAGGAACACCACCTCCATCGGGGGCAGCACCTTGGGCCTGCGCTCGCCGAGCATGCCCACGGTGAACTCGCGGCCGCCGATGTAGTCCTCGACCAGCGCCGGCTGGTCGTACTTGGCGATCATCTTCTGCGCCGCCTCGCGCAGCTCGGCCTCGTTCTCCACCACGCTGGTCGCGTGCACGCCCTTCGAGCTGCCCTCGGCCACCGGCTTGACGATGAGCGGGAAGCTCATGTCCCTGGGCACGCGCTCCTTGCCGGTGGTCATGGTGAAGAAGTCGGGCGTGAGGATGCCGTGCTGGCGGACGATCTTCTTGGCCAGCGCCTTGTCGAGGGCGATGTTGAGCGCCGCCGGATCCGATCCGCTGTAGGGGATGTCGAGCAGCTCGAGCAGCGCGGGCACCTGCGACTCGCGGTTCCGCCCCTTGATCCCCTCGGCCATGTTGAAGACCAGGTCGGGCCTGGTGGTCTCGATCAGCGAGGGGAGATCGGCGGTGGCCTCCAGATCCACCACCTCGTGCCCCGCCGCGGCGATGGCCTCGCGCACCGCCTGGACGGTAGCGGGCGCGTCGTACTCCGCCTCCTCGTCGCGGGTGCCGTCGAGGGCGGGCTTGACCCGCTTCACGTTGTAGGCGAACCCCACCCGCAGCGGCCCCTTGCGCGGGGGCTTGTTGCGCGACTTGCGCGGGTCCTTGAGTCCCCAGCGCGCCACCGCGCTCTCCACCACCTTGCCGAGCACCGCGTCGGTGTGCAGCCCCTCCAGGGCTGCCGCGGCGTAGATGCCCGCCCCCGGCTCCAGCGACGGCAGCGCGTTGATCTCGATGAAGTAGACCTGTCCGTCCTCGGCGACGCGGAAGTCGATGCGGCCCAGGTCGCGCACGCCCAGCGCCCTGTAGGCCTTGCGCGCCATCTCCTGCGCCCGCTCCAGCGCGTAGGCGGGCAGCTCCGCCGGGCAGCGCACGCTGACCGCGTCGTAGTGCACCGACTTGAGGTCGTAGTCGTAGATGCGGTAGCGGCGCTTGGAGAGCTCCTCCTCCGCGATCACGTACTCGACCGGCGTGAGCACCTGCGAGGGGGCCTTCTCCAAAAAAGCCACGGTCAGGTCCTTGCCGGGGATGTACTCCTCGACCAGGACGCCGGCGGGAAAGCGCAGGAGCTGCTTCTCCACCACCGCGCGCAGCCGGCCCTTCTCCTCGACCACCGAGTCCTGGGTGATGCCCTTGGACGAGCCCTCGAAGTTGGGTTTCACCATCACCGGGAAGCGGAAGCCGTCGGCCTTGAGGTCCGAGAGCTCCTCGATGAACTGCCCGCGCGGCGAGATGACGCCGTGCTCGAGGAGCATCAGCTTGGTGAGCGACTTGTCCAGCGTGACCGCCAGCACCCAGGCGTCCGAGCCGGTGTAGGGGAAGCCCAGCTCGTCGAAGAGCGCGGGGTAGAACGCTTCGCGGAAGCGCCCGCGGCGGCCCTCGGCGGTGTTGAAGACCAGGTCGGGAGCGTAGGCCTCGAGGCGCGCGGCGGTGCGGCTGGCCGGCCCGCTCACCTCGATGCGCTCCACCCGGTGGCCCAGGCGCTCGAGGGCGCTGCTGAGGGCGTCGATGGTCTCGCGGGAATCGAACTCGGCCTCGTCTTCGGAGTCGGTGAGGCGGAGGTTGTGGGTCAGCGCAATGCGCATGCGGCGGAGTCCTTCCTGCGGGCAGCCCTGGAGGCGAGGGGAGCGGAGACACGGGCCGGCTTGACCGCCGGGTTGGTGTCGAGGCCGAGCGCGATCCGGGTGTCGATCACCTGGGTGCCGGCGAGCAGGTCGCCCAGCCGGCGCTGGCCCAGATCGCGGGTGAGCGGCCGGAGCGTGACCAGCGCCTCGACGGCGAGGATGCAAGCGAGGGCGAGCGCGAAGATCGGGCGCGAGGCCCCGAGCACGGCAGGAAGCACCGCCAGGGCGAAGGGCAGGTTGCGCAGCACCGAGTCGCGCATTCCCGCGGGGCGATGGGTCGCGAGCTTCACCACCCGCAGGCCGGAGACGCGCTTCCCCAGCGAGCGCCCGGCACCGAAGAGCGAGTCGCCGTAGAGGAGCAGCGCGGCGAAGAGCACCTCGCCCGCGTGCGGATGCCCGCGCGGGACGAGGAAGATGGGGAGGAGCGCGACCCCCGTGTCGATGGCGCGCGCCAGCGAGCGGCGGCGGAAGTCCGCCGGCGGCAATCCCCGCGCCGGACCGGGAGGGTCAGCCTTCTGCATCGTCCCCCCGCGAGGGCTCGCGCCGCGTGAACAGCACGAACGCCATCGCCGGCCGCTTGGACGACTCGCGCATGGCGAACTGCATGCCTTCGAAGGTCCAGCCCTGCGCGGTCCAGTCGTTCACGATGCCTTCCAGGCTCTCGTCCGTCACCGAGCTGGTCTCGACGATCTTCCAGCGGGTGGCGGCACTCATCCAGCGTGGTCTTGCAGCCAGCGGGCCGCGTCCACCGCGCTGTACGTCAGGATGATGTCGGCGCCGGCGCGCTTGATCGCGGTGAGGATCTCCAGGCAGACCCGCTTCTCGTCGATCCAGCCGAGCTGGGATGCCGCCTTGAGCATGGAGTACTCGCCGGAGACGTTGTACGCCGCGATCGGCAGATCGGTGAGCCGCTTCACCTCGGAGATGACGTCGAGGTAGGGGAGCGCGGGCTTGACCATGACGATGTCCGCGCCCTCCGCCACGTCGGCCAGCGCCTCGCGCCGGGCCTCGCGCACGTTGGCGGGGTCCATCTGGTAGCCGCGGCGGTCTCCCTCCTTGGGCGTGCTCTGGGCGGCGTCGCGGAAGGGGCCGTAGAAGCCGCTCGCGTACTTGACCGCGTAGCTCATCACCGGGATGTCGCTGAAGCCGTTCTCGTCGAGGCCGGCGCGAATGGCGGCGACGCGTCCGTCCATCATGTCGCTCGGCGCCACGATGTCGGCGCCCGCCCGGGCGTAGGCCACGGCCGCGCGCGCGAGCAGGGGCAGGGTCCGGTCGTTGGCCACGGCGACGTGCCCGCGGGCATCGCGCTCCAGAGGGCCGCAGTGCCCGTGGTCGGTGTACTCGCACATGCAGACGTCGGCCGTGAGCACCATGTCCGGCAGCGCGTCCTTGAGGGCCTTGAAGCCGGTGCACACCGGGCCGTTCGGGTCCCAGGCGCTGGTGCCTTCGGGGTCCTTGCGGTCGGGGATGCCGAAGAGGATGAGCGAGCGCACGCCGGACTTCCACGCGGTGCGGGCGTCCTCCACCAGGTTGTCCACAGAGAGCTGAGAAACCCCCGGCATGGAGGCAATGGGCCGGCGGATGCCCTTGCCGGAGACGGCGAAGAGGGGAAGCATGAAGTCGCTGGCGCGCAGGTGCGTCTCGCGCACCAGCGAGCGCAGCGTCTCCGTTCTGCGTAATCGGCGGGGTCGGTCGATGGGGAAGGCCATGACGGGCGCACGGTAACCCCCGCGGGCGCCCCGTTCAAGGCTTCCAGCGAAGGCCGATGGTCAGGGCATGGTCGCGGCTCTCCACCAGGAGCGCCTTGTCGGCGCTGCC
>DASSQZ010000010.1:0-17757 GCA_035702105.1 Myxococcales bacterium
GTCTCCTACCTGGACATGCCGCAGAACTTCGCGCCGGAGCTGGGCGGCAAGTTCTACGCCGGCGAGCTCCGGCGGGTGGCGGCGATGCTGGTGGCCGCGGGCGCGAGGCCGCTCACCGACGAGTCGCTGGCCCGGGCCATCGCGCGCGAGAACGAGCGGCAGGGGCTGCTCGACGACCTTCAACACTTGCGCACCAGGGAGCCCTGGCGCGTGCGCGCTTCCGAGGCGTACCTGGCCACCCGCGCGGGAACGCAGCTCTCCGCGGAGGACCACTCCGCCCTGCTCCGCGAGCTGCTCGCCTGCTTGCGCGAGCGCCCTGCCCGCGCCTACGACAACGCCCGCGTGGTGGTGGTGGGCTCGTTCTGCGAGCAGCCGCCCTTCGGGCTCATCCGCACCCTGGAACAGTCGGGCTGCGACATCGTGGTGGACGACTTCCAACTCGGCCTCACCGCCGTCCGCGGACCGGTGAAGCTGCGCGATGGCGAGGACCCGCTCGACGCGCTGGTCCGCGCCTTCCTCGTGCAAGGCACGCCCACCGCCTGCCGCTACGTGGGCAACGCGCCCAAGGGCGAGGCGCTGCTCACCCAGATTGGCGAGCACCGCGCAGACGGCGTGGTCTTCCTCGCCGCTTCCTTCTGCGACCCGGCGCTGCTCGACCAGCCCATGCTGGAGAAGGCGCTCGACGACCGGAAGATCCCGCACACCTCGGTGAAGTTCTCGGAGAACACCGCGCAGTTCCAGCCGGTGCGCGAGCAGGCCGGCGCGTTCGGCGACTCGCTCAAGCTGTGGGGAGGACAGTCATGACCGCCCAGGTGATCGGAAACGAGGCGCAGGCGCTGGAGGCGAGCCAGGTCAAGGACGCGAGCCAGCTCCGCCAGAAGCGGATGATCGCGGATCACTACAAGCGGCTCTCCACCGCCCGCGAGGACGGGCGCAAGGTGGTCTACACCTTCGTCCCCGGCAACCTGACCGAGCTGCTCGGCGCGCTCGATCTGCTGCCGGTGCTTCCCGAGATCAACGCGCTGCAGTCGGGCATGCGGGGCAAGTCCGGCGGGTACATCGCCGAGGCGGAGAAGGCCGGCCACTCCGAAGACGTGTGCAGCTACGTGAAGTGCGACCTGGGCATGTCGCTCAAGGGCAACGTCGGGCCCACCGGCGAGAAGCTGCCCGCCCCCGACGCGCTCCTGCTCTCGTACACCGGCTGCTTCACCTTCATGAAGTGGTTCGAGATCCTGCGCGAGCAGTACAAGTGCCCGGTGTTGATGCTGCACGTGCCCTACCAGGGCGACGGCTCCATCACCCCGGAGATGCGCCAGTACGTCGTCGACCAGCTTCGCAACGAGATCGTTCCCGCGCTGGAGAAGATCGCCGGCAAGAAGCTGGACGAGGCCGAGCTGTCGCGGCGCCTGGCCGCCTCGGCGCGCGCCGAGGACGACCTGGTCAAGGTGTGGGAGTCGGGCAAGAAGCGGCCCTCGCCGGTGGACGGCTACTTCGGCGGCGTCTACTACGTGGGGCCCATCTTCTCGGCCTTCCGCGGCACCGAGGAGGCGGCCACCTACTCCCGGGAGCTGCGCGGCGAGGTGGATGCGCGAGCGGCGCGCGGCCTCGGTCCGATGACGCCGAACGGCCCCATGGGCAAGGAGAAGTACCGCCTGGTGGTGGAGGGCCCTCCTTGCTGGACCAGCTTCAACGACTTCTGGGGCATGTTCGCGAGCGAAGGCGCGGTGGTGGTGGCGAGCACCTACACGCGCGTGGGCGGCCTCTACGACACGGGGTTCCGCCACGATCCGGCCCATCCCTACGAGACCATGGCCGACTACTGCCTCGGCTGCTACACGAACCTCAACCTGCCCTCCCGCGTGGACCTGCTCGCGCGCTACGTGAAGGAGTACGAGGCCGACGGGTTCCTGGTGAACAGCGTGAAGAGCTGCAATTCCTTCAGCGTGGGGCAGCTCCAGATGATGCGCATGCTCCAGGACCGCACCGGCGTGCCCGGAGGCTTCATCGAGTCCGACCTGGTGGACGCGCGCTACTTCGGCAAGGCGAACATCTCCAACCGGCTGCAGAGCTTCTTCCAGATGATCGAGGCGCGCCGCGGCCGCGCGCAGACGCCGGGGGCTGCGGCGGAGCAGCCGGGGAGGATCGCATGAGCACGTGCGCCGGAATCGACCTGGGCTCCACCACCACCAAGGCCGTGCTGGTGGACCAAGACGGCCAGATCGTGGGCCAGGGAATCACCAACAGCCGCTCCAGCTACGAGGTGGCCTGCGCGGTGGCCCTGGAGGAGGCGCGGCTGGGAGCGGCCCTCAACCGCATCGGCTCGCTCTTCGCGGAGAAGCACGCGCTCGCCGGCAGGGAGGTCGATCTCGCCGCCCGCACCTTCTACGAGGCGACGCGCCTCGCGCTGCACCGGCGCCAGCTCGCCGCGCTGCGCGGGGAGATCGAGAGCACCCTGGACCGGCCCGAGCAGAAGGAGCACCGCGCCGTGCTCGAGCCCGCGGTGACCCGGGTCCTGGACGAGATGGAGAAGGAAGCGGCGCCGCTCTTCGCCCCGGGCGCGGGCCGGCGCAGCGACTTCTTCCGCGACGTGGCCGGCGAGCAGTTCCTCTCCAGGGCGGAGAAGCTCTCGGCAGAGGGCGTGCCCTTCGAGCGGCTGGTGGGGCTCTACGACCGCGCGGTGCTGGCCATCGAGACGCAGCTCTCCATGTACGAGCCCGCCTCGCTCCTGCGCTCCGCCTGGGACGAGCTCCCCAACGTCGCTCCCGCGGCCCTGCGCCCTCCCGCCCGCGACGAGTGGACCTCGATGACCGAGGCCGCGGCGGCCTTCGCCCGCCTGCCCGACGCCTGCGTGGGCACCGGCTATGGGCGTCAGACGCTGCCCTTCGATCCCGCGGCGGTGCGCAGCGAGATCCTCTGCCACGGCCGCGGGGCGCACCACTTCTTCCCCGGCACCCGCACGGTGCTGGACATCGGCGGGCAGGACACCAAGGCCATCCAGGTGGACGAGGGCGGCGTGGTCACCGCCTTCCAGATGAACGACCGCTGCGCGGCGGGCTGCGGCCGTTACCTCGGCTACATCGCCGACGAGCTGGGCCTGGGCCTGCACGAGCTGGGTCCGCTGGCGCTGCAGGCGAAGCGGATGGTGCGGGTCAACTCCACCTGCACGGTGTTCGCCGGCGCCGAACTGCGCGACCGGCTGGCGCTGGGCGAGCGGCGCGAGGACATCCTGCTCGGGCTGCACCGCGCCATCGTGCTGCGCGCGCTCTCGCTCCTCTCCCGCGCGGGAGGAGTGAAGGACCAGTTCACCTTCACCGGCGGCGTGAGCAAGAACCCGGCGGTGGTCAAGCTGCTCGACGAGCTGGTGCGGGAGAGCTTCGGCAAGGACCTCACCATCAACATCCACGCCGACTCCATCTACATGGGGGCGCTCGGCGCGTCGCTCTTTGCGCTCGACGACCTGCGCAGCGGCAAGAAGTATCCGCAGCCCCGCTTCCTCGAGGCCACCGCCGCTGCCGCGGCGCAGCCGGTGCGCGCGCCGGTGAAGGCCAAGGCGCCGCTGCTCAAGGTGGCCAGCATCCAGCACCACGAGGAGCCCGTCGACGAGCAGCCGGCAACCTTCGATCTTCCCGCTCCGGGCCCTGCAGGCGAGCGCGGCCTCACCGCCGGAGTGGACGTGGGCGCCTCGTCGGTGAAGGTGGCCATCGTCGAGAGCGACGGCGGCTCGGGGTCGGTCCTGACCACTGTGATGCAGCGCATCCGCCGCCGCGCCGTGGTCGAGGTCTCGCGCGCCGCCTTCCGCGAGGCCTGCGAGCGCGCGGGCGTCAATCCGGCCCAGCTCCGCTACGTGGCCTCCACGGGCGACGGCGACGGCGTGCCCTTCCGCACCGGCCACTTCTACAGCATGACGGCGCACGCCCGCGGGGCGCTCCTGCTGGTGCCGGACGCCGCCGGAGCGCTGGACATGGGCGCCTTGCACGCGCGCGCCATCCGCATGGACGGGCGCGCCCGCGTGCTGGGGGTGCGGATGACCAGCCAATGCGCCAGCGGCACCGGCCAGTTCCTCGAGAACGTGGCCCGCTACCTGGGCGTGCCGCTCGAGGACGTGGGCGCGCTCTCGAAGACCGCCACCGCCCCGGAGCAGGTCTCGAGCGTCTGCGCGGTGCTCTCCGAGACCGACGTCATCAACCTGGTCTCGCGGGGCGTGGCCGCCGCCGACATCCTGATGGGCATCCACCAGGGCATCGCGGTGCGGCTCGCCCGGCTGGTCGGCTCGGCCAAGGTGGAGGGCGTCATCGCCCTGACCGGCGGCCTGGCGCTGGACGCGGGCCTCGTCAGCGCGCTATCGGCCGAGTTCGTGGCGGAGAAGCGCAAGGTGCAGGTGGAGCTGCGGGCGCATCCGCAGGCGCAATTCGCAGGCGCAATCGGCGCGGCGCTGCTCGGGGCCCTGCGCCACCGGCAGCTCTCCGAGCGCGCAAAGGCAGGCTGAGGAAAAACATGGAAAACGACACCCTGGACCTGGAGCAGCTCATCGGTTGGGACACCCTGCTCGCCGACGAGGAGCGGCAGGTGCGCGCGAGCGTGCGGCGCATCGTCAAGGATCGCTTCATGCCGCGCATCGTCGGCGACTACGAGGAGGGCCGGTTCCCGCTCGAGCTGGTGCCGGAGCTGGCGAAGCTCGGCCTGCTCGGCGCCAACCTGGAAGGCTACGGCTGCGCCGGCATGGGTGCCCTTGCCTACGGCCTCGCCTGCCATGAGCTGGAGGCCTGCGACTCCGGCCTGCGCTCCTTCGTCTCGGTGCAGACCAGCCTCGCCATGTACGCCATCCACCGCTACGGCTCGGAGCAGCAAAAGGAGAGATGGCTGCCGGAGATGGCGGCGGGCCGCGCCATCGGCTGCTTCGGGCTCACCGAGCCGAACCACGGATCCGATCCGGGCAGCATGGAGACGCACGCGGATCGCGACGGCAACGACTGGGTGCTGAGCGGCCGCAAGCTCTGGATCACCAACGCGCAGATCGCCCACGTGGCGGTGGTCTGGGCGCGCACCCGGGAGGGCGTGCGCGGCTTCCTGCTCGAGCGCGGGCAGCCCGGGTATGCCGCCGAGGACATTCCCTGGAAGCTCTCCATGCGCGCGTCGTTCACGGGCGGCCTGGTGCTCGACGGCGCGCGCGTTCCCGAGTCGTCCCGGCTGCCGGGAGCGTCGGGGCTCAAGGCGCCCCTGAGCTGCCTCGACAACGCGCGTTTCGGCGTGGCCTGGGGAGTGCTGGGCGCGGCGCGGGCGTGCCTGGAGATCGCGCTGCGCTACACGCGCGAGCGCACCCAGTTCGGGGTTCCCCTCGCGGCCAAGCAGCTCGTCCAGCTCGAGCTCGCCGACGTGGCGAGCGAGATCGTCAAGGCGTCGCTGCTCTCGGTGCACTACTCGCGCCTGAAGGAGGCGGGCAAGCTCCACCCTGCCCAGACCAGCCTGCTCAAGCGCAACAACTGCCGCATCGCGCTGGAGGCGGCCCGCCGCTGCCGCGCCGTGCTGGGCGCCAACGGCATCGCCGGCGACTTCCACGTCATGCGCCACGCGGCCAACCTGGAATCCACCTACACCTATGAGGGCACCGATCAGATCCACACGCTGGCCATCGGCCGCGCGCTGACCGGCTCCGCCGCTTTCTGAAAGGACGCACACCATGCGGGCGACACAGCTCTTGATGGAGGAGCACGAGATCATCCTGCGCGGGCTGCGCGTGCTGGAGGCGCTTGCCGACCGCGCCATCAAGGGCGCCGAGGTGCCCGCCAGGGCGGTGGACCAGGCGCTCGACTTCCTCGGCCAGTTTGCCGACCTCCATCACCACCACAAGGAGGAGGAGATCCTCTTTCCCGCACTGGAAGAGGCGGGCGTGCCGGGCGAGGGCGGGCCGGTGGGGGTGATGCTCCACGAGCACGACCAGGGGCGGAAGCTCATCTCCGCCCTGCGCGCGGCGGCGGCGGGCGCGGCCGGGGACGCGGCCTCGCGGGCGCGCTTCGCCGACACGGCCCGCGCCTACTCCGCGCTCCTGTCCGGTCACATCGAAAAGGAGAACCACGTCCTCTTCCCCATGGCCGACCAGGCCCTCCAGGGGCAGGAGCGCAGGCGCGTGGACGAGGAGTTCGATGCCTTCGAGAACACCGACGCCGCCCGCCGCGACCAGCAACTCGGCGTCGTGGCGCGGCTCTCGCGCGAGCTGCTCTGAGGAGGTCCCTGTGGACGCGACGGTGCGGCCGCTGACGGCGGCGGACTTCGAGGCGGTGGTGGCCCTGGACGCGCGCATCTCCGGCGCGCCGCGGCGGGGGTACTTCGAGAAGCGGCTGCAGGCCGCGCTGCGGCAGCCCCGCCAGCACCTCCAGCTCGCGGCGGCCGCGGCGAATGGAGGCCTGATCGGCTTCGTGCTCTCGCGCAAGGCGGGAGGCGAATACGGCGACCCCGAGGGCTCGGTCGTGCTGGAGGCCTTCGGCGTGGACCCCTCCGCGCGGCACCAGGGCGCCGGTACCCGCATGCTGGCGCGGCTGACCGAACTGGCGCGCGAACGGCACATCTCCGCGCTGGTCACGCAGGCGCACTGGCGCGAGCACGGCATCCTCCGCTTCCTCGATGCAGCCGGATTCGAGCTGGCGCCGAGGAGGATCCTGGAGATGGCCGTGGGGCGGCTTCCGGTGGACGACACCGACGTCGCTCCGCCGCTGGTGCGCAACCTGCGCGAAGGCGATCTTCCGGCGCTGGTGCGCATCGACGAGCGCATCACCGGGCGCGACCGCAGCGACTACCTGCGCCGCAAGGTCGACGAGGTGCTGCACGAGTCGGCCATCCAGGTCTCGCTGGTGGTGGAGAACGACGGCTTCCCGGTCGGGTTCGCCATGGCCCGCGTGGACTTCGGCGACTTCGGCCACGTGGGGGCGTCCGCCTCGCTCGACACCATCGACGTGGACCCGCGCTTCGCCCGCCACGGATTCGCCTCGTCGCTCCTGGCGCAGATGGTCGAGAACCTGGCCGCCCTGCACGTGGAGCGCCTGGAGACGGAGGTCGCGCCCGATGCGTTCGACCTGCACCGCTTCCTGCACCGCGCCGGGTTCTCCACCTCGCAGCGGGTGGCGTTCCGCAAGGCGCTGCCCTGACCGGCCCGGCTCGTCAGTCGTCGTCGTCGTCGCGGCGGTCCGCCGGCGCCCCGTCCGCGGCGGAGGCTGCGCCGCCCGCGTAGGCTCCCGCCGCGCCGTGCACGTAGACGAGCTCGCCGCCGGGCTTTCCCACTCCCACCGCCAGGGCTGCCACCGCCACGGTGGCAGCGGTCGCGCCGGCGGCAATCCAGCGCAGCGCGCGCTCCCTGCGCAGGAAGAAGAGGCCCGCGGCGCCGATCGCCAGCGAGATCCCGGCTCCGACGAGGAACCGCTCCGCCGCCTCCTCGTGCGCGTGCAGCGCCCGCTCCGGCACCACCCGCTCCACGCGATCCTCCTCGTCCTGGCCCGTCTTCAGCGCCGCAAATCCTGCGCCGAGGAGGAGCGCCTGGAGCAGCACCACCACGGCAAACGAGCGGGGCGCAAGCCAGTTGCGGGCGAGGGCCACGGTGACGCCCAGGGCCACGAGCGGGAGCACGACGGCAAGGCCCAGGGGAATGTGCACCAGAGCGGGATGGAGCGGAACCTGACCCATGTTTTCTCCTCGCGGCGCTAGAGTCCGCCGCTGGCAGGTGTGGTAGGAGCCCGGTCGATGCAGAGCCATCCGGCGGATGACACAGCGGCGGAAAAGGCCGGCGATTTCATCGCCGTGGAGCCGGAAGATGCGTCGAATGACGCAGGCTCCAGCCGCTCCGATCGCCGCATCCTCATGGCGCTCTTCGGCGCCATCGGCATCCTCACCGGCGCCGACATCGTCATGGACTGCATCGGCGGGGCCGACGCGGGGCACGTGCTCTTCGAAGGCGCGGTGTTCGCCGTGGCCGCGGGCGGGCTCGCCCTGCTCTGGCGACGCATCGCCGCGGCGCGCACCGAGGCGGGCGCGCTCTACCGCGATCTCGCCCGCGCCCGCGCCGACGCGGCCCGGTGGCGGTCGGACTCGCGGGCGCTGCTCTCCGGCCTGGGCGCCGCCATCGACCGGCAGTTCGCCGCCTGGGGGCTGAGCGGCGCCGAGCGCGAGGTGGGACTGCTCCTGCTCAAGGGCATGTCGCTGAAGGAGATCGCGCAGATCCGCGAAACCAGCGAGCGCACCGCGCGACAGCAGGCGCTGGCGCTCTACCGCAAGGCGGGCATCGCCGGCCGTGCGGAGCTGTCGGCGTTCTTCCTCGAGGATTTGCTTTTGCCCGCGGCCTCCTGACCCGGACGGCGCGCGCTCGCCCCCTCGCCTCCTGCTTGCCGCGGTATCCGTCAGTCCCCATTGGTTTGATGGAGTGCGTGCGAGCGGCAGACGGGCGGACGGGCGGGCGCTGTGGCGTCGCGCGGCGCAGGCAGCGGCGTTGGCCGTCGCCGCCGCCTGGGCGCTCTGGATCGTCGCGGCCCAGGCGTTCCTCTGGACGCCGCTCTTGCGCAGCCTGATCAACGCGCACACGCCGGCGGTCCACGTCGAGTACCGCTCGGCCTGGTCCATCTTCCCCGGCACCGTGCAGGTGCGCGGGCTCGTCATCACCGCGCAGGATCGGCACATGCAATGGCGCCTGGGCATCGACAGCGCCCGCGCCAGCATCGCGATGGGACAGCTCGCGTCGAAGATCTTCCACGCCACCCGCGTCCGCGCGCAGGGCGTCACCTTCGCGATGCGCCACCGCCTGGTCGAGCGCGAGGCCCGCGGCGCCAACCTCGTGGGCCTGCCGGCGATCGAAGGCTTCCCGGCGGTGCCGCTCCAGCAGGTTGGCCCCGAGGACGAGATTCCCGACTGGCGCTACCACCTCTTCTCGATCTGGCTCGAGAACGTCGAGGGCAAGGGCGTGCGGCAGGTCTGGATCGATCGCTTCCGCCTCGAGGGCCAAATGGAGGTGGCCGGCGCGTTCTATCTCAAGCCCATGCGGCAGGTGTTGATCGCGCCGGCGGAGCTGGCGCTGGCCGGCAGCGCTCTGACCTTTTCGGGCGGCGCGGTCGCGAACGGGATCGAGGGCAAGCTGCGCCTGCGGCTCGGGCCGCTCGACCCGCGCGAGGCCTGGCCCGAGCGCTTCTTCCATGCCCTCGGCCTGGAGGCACGGTTGCGCGGCCACCTGGACGATCTCGTCGAGGCGCGCGGCAGCGGCGAGGTTGCGCTCGTCCTTGGCCTCGAGGCGGGCCGGGTCCTGCAGGGCAGCGCGTTCGACCTCTCGCTCGCGGACCTGGCCTATCGCGATCTGCGCGCGGCACAGGTGGAGGCGCACCTCCGCGCCGGCCCGGCCCTGCAGGCGCGGCTTTCGCTGCGCGATGCCCGCGGAGCCGGAGCAGCGCTCGCCTCCGCGCAGGTGGAGGCGCAAGCCAGCCCGCCGGACCTCGCCGACCCGGCCCTGCCGTCGTTCCTCTCGGTCGATCTCGGCGGCGGACGCATCGCCGACGCGCGCGCGCTGGCCAGGCGGCTGGGAGCGGGCGGCAAGATCGAGAGAGGCCACGGCACCTTCGCGGCGCACCTCGAGGGCCCTCCGCGGCGGATGACGGGTTGGGCCCGCGCGTCGCTCGCGGGGCTGCGGGGGCGCGCCCGCGACGTCGACGTCGACGGCGACGCCAGAATCGACGCGGTGGTGCGTGCGCTCGATCTCGAGGGCGAAGCCGACCTGTCCGGCACGCGCATCGAGGTGAGCGGGGCGCGCCTGGCCGGGGCGGACATCGACCCGCAGTGGTGGGCGCACATCCAGTTGCCCCGGGCGCACCTGCGCTTCGAGAGGTTGGCCTTCGACGCCGATCTGACCGCGCAGTGCCGCGATGCGCGGCCCATCCTCGGGCTCTATGGCCACCTGAAAGATCTGCCCGGATTCGTGCAGGGGCTCTTCGCGATGGAAGGGCTCGCGGTGCGCGGGTCGGCGGCGGGAGGGCCGGGATGGTTCGCGCTGCGCGACCTGGTCGCAAAGGGTGACGGCGCGTCCATCGAGGCGGCGCTGCGCTCGGATGCGAGGGGTCAGCGCGGCGCGGCGCTCCTGGACGTGCGCGGCATCTCGCTGGCGCTCGACCTGAACGGTGGCCACAGCAGCCTGCATCCCTTCGGGCCGGGCGACTTCTTCGCCCAGCGCAAGGCCGAGTTGGACGCAGTGGCCCCCGCGCGCGGCCGCCGCGGACCGGTGCCGCGGCGGTGAGGACAGGCCGCCGGCATTGCAGGTCACTCCTGCCGCATGCAGCTTCGCTCGCCGTGCACGCACCGTGTGCGTGGACCGGACGGCGACAGCGAACGTGTCGCGATTGCCGGGCCGCCTTCATGTCAGGGGGCCGCGGGATACTGCCGCCATGACGACGACGCACCTCTCAGGCCGGCCGGCTCGCGGACCTCCTCCGCCGTGAGCGGGCCGAGATGGCGGAGTTCCTTCTCGCCCTCGCCGAGCTCGACGAGCAGCGGGGTGGCTCGAGTCGACGCCGCTGCGGGGCGTCCGCGGAGCGGCGCGCCACCCGGCCGGAGACGGCAGTTCAACCGGTTGACCTGACTCCCGCCGCGGTTCAACCGGTTGAACTGACAACCGGTTGGACCCGTTGGCACCGGCGGCGGTGCGCCAGCGCGCGGCGAAAGGAGGCCGGGAGGGTGGATGGCCCTTCGGTGGTGGCCAGCCGGGCGTCCGGCTCGGCCCGACCGCGGACCGCGCGAGCCGGCGCCGCCAGGCTCGACTGACTGTCATTGCCGCAGGGGCCGCTAGAGGCGCCCTGCTTTCCGGTCGGCGTCGAGTTTCACGAAGATGGCGTGGAGCTGCGGATCGCGCTCCTTTCAGCCTCTCGAGGTTCGCCTCGCGCTCTGCGTGACGGTACATCCGCCCCCCGGCGCTCGCTTTTGACGCAGTCCGCGACCTACACTCGGCTCCATGGAACAGCAGCGGGCAGAGGACCTCCCTCCGCGCGACGAGATGCTCGGCGTGCTCGCCCGGCACCGCCGGGCCTTCCTCTCGTTCCTGGAGCGGCGCGTGGGCCACCGCGAGGTGGCGGAAGACGTCCTGCAGGACGCCTATGCGCGCAGCCTGGACAAGCTGCCGCTGGGCAGCGAGGAGAGCGCGGTGGCCTGGTTCTACCGGGTCCTGCGCAACGCGGTCATCGACCACTACCGGCGGGGCGGGGCGAGCGAGCGTGCCCTGGCGGCGCTGAGCCGCAAGCTCGACGAGGAGGCGCCGCCGGCGCTGGACGAGCGCGACGCGGTCTGCCGCTGCGTGACGCGGCTGTCGGAGACGATCAAGCCGGAGTACGCGCTGGCGCTGCGGCGCATCGACGTGGAGGGAGTGCCGATCAGCGAGTTCGCCGCCGAGGCCGGCATCACCGCCAACAACGCGCGGGTGCGGGTGTTCCGCGCCCGCGAGACGCTGCGCAAGCGGGTGGTGCGCTGGTGCGGGTCGTGCGCCGAGCGAGGCTGCGTGGACTGCACTTGTGGTCAGCCCGGCAGCACCGGCTGCGGGCACGCCAAGGCCTGAAGCGGGAGGCAGCGGCATTCCACCGCGGCCTTGCGCACTCTGGAGCACCGGTATCTACTCGCGGCGGCTGTCCCCGGGAGGACCTGGCGATGCGCGAGCGGAAGGCCTTCATCGTGACCGGGTCGTCCACCGGCGTGGGCGCGGCCACCGCCCTCCTGCTCGCGAAGGAGGGCGCGGGCGTGGTGGTCAACTTCAGCCGGGACCCCGCCCCCGCCGAAGGGGTGGCGCATGCGTGCATCGCGGCGGGAGGCGACGCGGTGGTGGTGCGCGCCGACGTCTCCGACGACGCCGCCTGCCAGGTCCTCGCTGGGGCGGCGCTTGCCCGCTGGCAACGTCTCGACGGCCTGGTGAACAACGCCGCCACCACCAAGTTCGCCCCGATGCGCAATCTCGATGCGCTCTCGGCGGACGACTTCCAGCGCATCTACTCCGTCAACCTGATCGGCCCCTACCAGATGGTGCGCGCCTGCGAGACCGCGCTGCGGGCGTCGCGCGGGGCGGTGGTCAACGTCTCGTCCATCGCCGGCAGCATGGGCATCGGCTCGTCGTACGCGTACGCCTGCTCCAAGGGCGCGCTGATGACGCTCACGCTGGCGCTGGCGCGCTCGCTCGCGCCCGAGATCCGGGTCAATGCGGTGCTGCCCGGCTTCACCGAGACGCGCTGGCTCAGGCAGGGCCTGGGCGAGAGCTACGACCGCGCGCGCGCGTCGTATTGCGAGCGGAGCGCGCTCGGCACCACGCTGCAGCCGGAGGAGGTGGCCGCCTCCATCGTGGCCCTGCTGCATGCGGCCAAGGTCACCGGCCAACTGCACACGGTGGACGCCGGGCGCGGCCTGGGAACGCCCTGACGGCATTCAGGGGGAGAGAACACATGGCCAAGGTGGAGATCCGCGATCTGGAGGAATTGCGCCGGCAGATCGGCCGCGAGGTGGCCGTGAGCGACTGGATGCAGGTGACGCAGGAGCGCATCGACCTCTTCGCCGAGGCCACCGACGACCGGCAGTGGATCCACGTGGACCCCGCGCGCGCCAGGGCCGAGTCGCCGTTCGGCGGCACCGTGGCGCACGGCTTTCTCACCCTGTCGCTGCTGCCTCGCCTGGCGGCGGACGCGCTCTCGCTGCCGGAGACGAAGCTGGTGGTAAACTACGGCCTCAACCACGTGCGCTTTCCCGCGCCGGTGCGCGCCGGACAGCGCATCCGCGCGCACTTCTCGCCCGCTGCCCTGGAGGACGTTCCCGGAGGCGTGCAGCTCACCTGGACGGTCACCATCGAGGTGGAAGGGGGCGACAAGCCGGCCTGCGTCGCCGAGACGGTGTCGCGCCGCTACGCCGCTTCCGGGGGGAAGCGATGAAGAACAGGCAGGTCATCCTGGCGCGCCGCCCGCGCGGGCCGGTGCAGGAGGCCGACTTCCGCATCGTCGAGACCGACGTCCTGCCCGTCCGCGACGGCCAGGTGCTCACCCGCGTCCATTACCTGTCGCTCGATCCGTACATGCGCGGCCGCATGGACGAGGCCAAGTCGTACGCCGCGCCCCAGCCCCTCGGCGAGGTGATGATCGGCGGCACCGTCGCCGAGGTGCTGGAGTCGAAGGACCCCTCGCTCGCACCCGGCGACTTCGTCGTGGGCATGGCGGGCTGGCAGCAGTACCAGGTCACCGGCGCATCGGGGCTGCGCAGGATCGACGTCTCCGTGATTCCTCCGTCCGCCTACCTCGGCTGCGTGGGCATGCCCGGCGTCACTGCCTGGTACGGGCTCAACCGGATCGGCAAGCCCGGCAAGGGCGAGACCGTGGTGGTGTCCGCAGCCGCCGGCGCGGTCGGGAGCGTGGTGGGTCAACTGGCCCGGCTGATGGGGTGCCGCGCGGTGGGCATCGCCGGCGGAAAGGCCAAGTGCGAGTTGGTGACCGGGGAGTTCGGGTTCGACGCCTGCATCGACTACAAGTCGCCCTCGTTCGCGGCCGACCTCGCCGCCGCCACCCCCGCCGGCATCGACGTGGTCTTCGAGAACGTGGGCGGGCCCACCTTCGACGCGGCGCTCGCCCGCATGAACGCCTTCGGACGCGTCGCCGTGTGTGGACTCATCGCCGGCTACGGCGGGCAGCCCATTCCCATCAACAACGTGCGGCCCATCCTGACCAGCCGCCTGCTCCTGCAGGGATTCATCGTCTCCGAGCACATGGAGGTGTGGCCGCAGGCGCTCGCGGAGCTTGCCGGGCACGTGGCGGCGAAGCGGATCCGCTATCGCGAGACCCTCGCGCAGGGCCTCGAGAACGCGCCGCGGGCCTTCATCGGCCTGCTCCGGGGCGAGAACGTCGGCAAGCAACTCGTCAGCCTTCTCTGAGGCGGGCGTCACTCCTGCGGGGACACCGTCGCCGTGCGCAGCACGCAGGGTGCCCCCAGGGGGCGTGGCCCCTCGCAATTCTTGCCGGGGCGCGCGCCCGATTTGCGCGACGGCTGCGACGAAATGGCGCGCTCCCGGTGGCCCTCCGTCGGCGCGGCGCAACTTCCGCGCGTGGCGCGCGCCGTGCATTCGCTGCGGGCGCACACGGGAGACCTGAAAAATGGCGAACAAGATCACTGAAGAGTGCATCAACTGCGGGGCCTGCGAGCCGGAGTGCCCGAACCAGGCCATCTCGGAGGGCGAGGACTTCTACACCATCGACGCCACCAAGTGCGACGAGTGCAAGGCCAAGGGCGGCGAGCATTCCTGCAAGGCGGTCTGCCCGACGGAGTGCATCGTCCAGGCCTGACCCGCGGCGGCGCCGCCAGGTTCAGGAACGCCGGGCTTCGGCAGCCGCTTCCTCGTTCGTCTCCCTGCTCACTGTCGCACCTCCGCGGGACGCCGGGCCGCGGCGCCGGTGAGGAACGCCTCCACGTCGAGCGCGGTGCGCTCCCCGATCTCCTCCATCGGCACGTGCCCTGCGCCCTGGTAGACGATCAGCCGCGCCGACGGGATCGCGTGCTCGAATCGATAGGCGTGCGCGACCGGGATGAGCCGATCCTCGGCGCCCCAGAGGATGAGAGTCGGCGCGCGCACCTTGCCGATGTCGGCGCTGCGGTTCTCGCCGCGCAGGGCCGCGCGCGCCATGAACGCGCGCCGGTTTCCCTCGCGCAGGGCCAGCTTGCGGTAGCGCTCGATCAACTCCGGCGTGACCTTGCCCGGATCGCCATAGGCGTCGCGCAGCGTCTTCGCGGCCATGGGTCCGGGATCGAGCCTGCTCAAGAGCGAGGCGAGAACGGGAATCCTCGCCAGCCGGAACACCAGCGCGGGCCGATCGATCCGGTAACCCGCCGGGTCGACCAGCACCAGGGCGCCGATCTGCTGCGGATGGGCCACGGCATAGCTCCAGGCGATCTGTCCGCCGAGCGAGTTGCCGGCGAGCGCAAACGATTCGAGCCCGAGGCGGAGGCGGAACGAGTCGAGGAAAGCGACGTAGCTCTCGATCCGGTAATCGTCGTTCCGGTTGGGTCCGGTGAGCCCGAACCCCGGCAGGTCCATGCGGATCACGCGGAAGCGGGCGGTCAGCACGGTTGCCCATGCGTCCCAGGTGTCGAGCGACGACCCGGTCCCGTGCAGGAGCACGAGCGCGGGTCCCTTGCCTTCGTCGCGATAGCGGACGGAGAGCCCGTCGATGTCGACGAAGCGCGAAGCGCCGCTTGCGAAGAACGGCTTCAACTGCTCGACCGGCACGTCCTGCTCGATCTGCGACGCGAGCGCGAAGCCGACCAGGGCCGGCAGCGCCCAGGCGATGCGCCGCGGCCACTTGCGCCACTGCTGCGCTGGAGCCCCGGTGCGCGTCGTTCCCCTCCCCTGCGACCCGATCGTACACGTCTCCTTCCTCCCCGCAACCGATGCGCCCCCGGCGGAGCGCGTGTTTCGGGTTCATTTCCGGAGTGAACTTCCGCCGCCGTGGCGGGTCTGGTTGTCGAGAGGTGGATCCGATGAAGAAGCTCATCCGTCCCGCCGCAGCCGTCGCCGCCCTGGCCGTGGCGGCGCCCGGGTGCTACCGCCACGGAGGCGGGCTCTTTGCCGCCATGGCGGGAACGGCCATCGTGACCGCGGCCATCGTGAGCGCCACGCAGCCGCCGCCGCCGCCGCCGGCGGTGGTGTACGCGCCTCCGCCGAGGCCCGGATATTCCTGGCAGCCGGGATACTGGACCGTCGAAGACGGCGAATGGGTCTGGATCGAGGGCCGCTGGATCTCCCATTACCGCGGCTACTCCTGGCAGCCCGCCCACTGGGAGCGCGACCCGGACGGCTACTGGCGGCTCGTGCCCGGCTACTGGATGCGGCGCTAGCAGGCCCGCCTCCTCATCGGCGCACGGATCCGGTATGCCAGCGGGCATGTCCCGCGTGCCCGGAGACCCGGCCCTCGCCTCGCGCCTGCGGAGCGTGCTCCGCGGCGAGGTGCTCTTCGACTCGTTCAGCCGCGGCCGCTATTCGACCGACGCGTCCATCTACCAGATCGAGCCCATCGGCGTGGCGCTGCCCCGCGACGAAGGCGACGTGGAAGCGGCCATCCGGCTCGCCCGCGAGGAGGGCTTCGCGGTCATCGCCCGCGGCGGGGGCAGCTCGCAGAACGGCCAGACGCTGGGGCGCGCGCTGGTGCTGGACACGAGCCGGCACATGAACCGGCTCCTCGAGGTCGATGCACAGGCGGGAATCGCGGTCGTGCAGCCCGGCATCGTGCTCGACGAGCTGAACCGGCAGCTCAAGCCCACCGGCTGGTCCTTTCCCGTGGACGTCTCCACCTCGGCCAACGCCACCCTCGGCGGCATGACCGGCAACAACTCCGCCGGCACGCGGTCGATCAAGTACGGCATCATGGTCCACAACGTCCTCGAGGTGGAGGCGGTGCTGGCCGACGGCGAGCGACTGGCGTTCGGCGAGTTGCCCGACCGCCTCGACGGGCAGCCGCCGCGGCTGCGCGGTCTGGCGGAGAAGCTGCGCGCGCTCCATGCCCGGAGCGCCGCCGAAATCGAGCTCCGGGTCCCCAGGCTGCTGCGCAAGGTGGGCGGCTACAACCTCGAGACGCTGGGCGAGCCGCGGCAGAACCTCGCGCGGATCATGGTCGGGTCGGAAGGCACGCTCGGTTTCTTCACCCGCATCAAGCTCAAGCTGAGCCGGCTGCCGAAGCACAGGGTGGCGGCCATCTGCCACTTCGCCCGCTTCTACGACGCGATGGACATGACCCGCTTTCTCGTGGAGCTGCATCCCACCGCCGTGGAGCTGGTGGACCGCACCATGATGGACCTGGCGCGCCAGATCGCCACCTTCCGCTCCACGCTGGAGAAGCACGTCAAGGGCAATCCGGAGGCGATTCTCCTGGTGGAGTTCGCCGGCGACGAGGAGGCGCCGCTGCTGGAATCGCTGGACAGGCTGGAGGAGGTGATGGCCGACCACGGCCATCCCGGCGCGGTGGCGCGGACGCCGGATCCCAAATCGCAGGCGGCGATGACCGCGGTGCGCAAGGCCGGGCTGAACATCATGATGTCGATGAAGGGCGAGGGAAAGCCGGTCTCCTTCGTCGAGGACTGCGCGGTTCCGCTGGACAAGCTGGCGGAGTTCACCGACCGGCTGACGAACCTCTTCCACCGGCACGGCACCGAAGGCACCTGGTACGCGCACGCCTCGGTGGGCTGCCTGCACGTGCGCCCCATCCTCAACATGAAAGACGAGTCGGGCGCGAGGAAGATGCGCGCCATCGCCGAGGAGGCCTTCTCCATCGTCAAGGAGTACAAGGGCTCGCACTCCGGCGAGCACGGCGACGGGCTGAGCCGCTCCGAGTTCCACGAGATGATGTTCGGCCCGCAGCTGGTGCGCGCCTTCGAGGAGGTGAAGGACAGCTTCGACCCGCAGGGCCTGTTCAACCCGGGCAAGATCGTCCGCGCGCCGAAGATGGATGACCGGAGCCTCTTCCGCTACAAGCCCGGCTATCGCGCGCTGCCCATCCGCACCGCGCTCGACTGGTCCGAGAGCGGCGGGTTCCTCGCCGCGACGGAGATGTGCAACAACAACGGGCAGTGCCGGAAGTTCGAGGCGGTGATGTGCCCGAGCTACCAGGCCACCCTCGACGAGAAGGACGTGACCCGCGGTCGCGCCACCAGCCTGCGGCTGGCGCTGAGCGGACAGCTCGGGCCGCCGGCGCTGACCTCCACGCAGATGAAGGACACGCTGGACCTCTGCGTCGCCTG
>DASSQZ010000011.1:0-15684 GCA_035702105.1 Myxococcales bacterium
GCCTGGCGGGCGAAGCGAAAGTGGACGGCCAGGCGGCCAGCGAGGCAGAGATGATGGCCATGATCGCGGACAGGAAGGACTGATGGCCATCCATCCCACTGCAGTGGTGGACCGGCACGCGGAGCTGGACGGCAGCGTCGAGGTGGGGCCCTTCGCGGTGATCGGCCCCAAGGTGAAGATCGGCGCCCGCACGCGGGTGGGCCCGCACGCCGTCATCGAGGGCGACACCACCATCGGCGAGGGCAACGTCATCTTCCAGTTCGCCGCGCTGGGCGCCATCCCCCAGGACCTGAAGTACGCGGGCGAGCCCACCCGGCTGGAGATCGGCAACGCCAACCAGATCCGCGAGTTCGCGACGGTGCACATCGGCACCGCCGGCGGGGGCGGCGTCACCCGCATCGGCGACCGCTGCCTGCTCATGGCGAACAGCCACGTGGCGCACGACGTCCAGCTCGGCAACGACTGCATCCTCGCCAATTCGGTGGCGCTGGCAGGGCACGTCTCCGTCGAGGACCACGTCATCTTCGGGGGCCTCGCCGCGGTGCACCAGTTCACCCGCATCGGGCGGCTCGCTTTCGTGAGCGGCGGCGCCATGGTGACGCAGGACGTGCCGCCCTATCTCACGGTGCAGGGCGATCGCGCCGAGGTGGTGGGCATCAACACGGTGGGGCTGACCCGCGCGCACTTCGACGAGCACGCGCTGGCGCGGGTGAAGGGCGCGTTCAAGATCGTCTTCCGCAGCAAGATGGGGCTGCGCGAGGCCATCGCGCACGTCAAGGCGGAGTACGGCGGCAACCCGGAGATCGACCACCTGGTCGCCTTCCTCGAAGGCACGCAGCGGGGCATCGCGCGGTGACGGCTGCGGCGGCGCCCATCGGGCTGATCGCCGGCTCGGGGCGCCTCCCGCTGCTGTTCGCGCAGGCCGCCGCGCGCGCCGGTCGCAACGTGGTGGCGGTGGCCCACGAGGGCGAGACCGATCCTGCGCTGCAGGCTACCTGGGTGAAGCTCGGGCAACTGGGCCGCATCGCCGAGGTGCTCCGCTCCGCGGGCTGCGAGGAGGCGGTGCTCTGCGGAGGGATCAGGAAGCCGCGCATCTTCGACGTGCGCCCCGACTGGCTGGGGGTGAAGGTGCTGGCCCGGCTGCGCTCCTTCGGCGACGACGCCGCGCTGCGCGCCATCGCCGCCGCGCTGGAGGAGGAGGGCGTGCGCATCGTCTCGCCGCTGCCGCTGATGCCCGAGCTGCTGGCATCGCGCGGGCCGTACGGCAAGCGGAAGCTGGACGATCGGCAGCGCGCCGACGCCCAGGCGGGCCTCGCGGCGGCGCGGGCCCTCGGCGCCGCGGACATCGGGCAGACGGTGGTGGTGAAAGCCGGCGTGGTCCTCTCGGTCGAGGCGGTGGAAGGCACCGACGCCTGCATCGCTCGCGGCGGCGCGCTGGCCAGGGGCGCGGTGGTGGTGAAGGCGAAGAAGCCGCAGCAGGACGACCGCTTCGACGTGCCCGCGGTGGGGCCGCGCACGGTGGACGCGTGCGCTGCAGCCGGTTGCAGCGCCCTTGCCATCGAGGCGGGCACCACGCTGGTGCTGGACCGCGAGGAGCTCGCCGCCGCCGCCGACCGCAACGGCATCGCCGTCGAGGGAATCTGACATGCTCGCCGCCACCGACTCCGTGGACGAGATCCGCAAGCAGAAGGGGGAGCGCGAGTTCCGGCTCTACCTCGACGTGGAACGCGGCGACTGGCTCCTGCCCCGGGCCGTGTTTCTGCTGCAGGAGAAGCTGAACGCGTACGCGAGCTTCATCCTCGACGGCCAGATGCGCGAGCTCTACCCCTGGGCGAACCCCGCCGACGTGCGCGTCATCGTCCGCTCGCGGGGGCAGCCGCCGCAGGACGCGCTCAGGCTGCTCGGCCTGGTTCGCGAGGCGCTGGAGAAGGACGGCCCCCGGCTCGACTTCGAACAGGTGCCTTGAGTGCCGCCGCTGGCCCGCCCGGACGAGCTCCTGGTCGTGGCGCTGGAAGCCTCCGCCGACCTGCACGGGGCGGCGGTGCTGCGCGAGCTGAAGGAGCTGCGGCCGGGCCTGCGCGCCTTCGGCGCGGGCGGGCCGCGCATGCGCGCAGAGGGATTCGAGGACCTGGTCCGGGCGGAGGACGTGTCGGTGATGGGCATCGCCGAGGTCCTGCCGGCGCTGCCCCGCGTGCTGGAGGCGATGGACGCGCTGCGCGACGCCGCCCGCGAGCGCCGCCCCCGCGCCGCGCTGCTCATCGACAGCCCCGACTTCAACCTGCGCCTCGCCCGGCAGCTTCGCGCGCTGCGCATTCCGGTGGCGTATTTCATCGGCCCCAGCGTCTGGGCGTGGCGCGCGTACCGGGTGCGGCAGATCGCGCGCGACGTCTCGCGCATGCTGGTCATCCTGCCCTTCGAGCAGCGCTTCTACGAGCAGCGCGGCGTCGCGGCCAGCTACGTGGGCAACCCCGTGGCCGACGCGCACCGCGCGGGAAGCTCCCCGCCGGCGAAGCGCAACCCGCTCGCGCTGGCGCTGTTGCCCGGGTCGCGGCACCAGGAGATCCGGCGCATCTGGCCGCCCATGCTCGCCGCGGCGCGGCTCCTCCGCGGCGAAAATCCCGCGCTGCAGCTGGTGGTGCCGCTGGCGCCCACCGTCGATCGCGCGCTGCTCGGCCTGGTTCCCGACGTGCAGGTCGTGGAGGGCCGCGCGCCGGAGGTGCTGGCGGGTGCGGGCGCCGCCATCGTCGCGAGCGGCACGGCCACGCTGGAGGCGGCGCTGGCGCTGACGCCGATGGTGGTGGTGTACCGGACGAGCTGGCTGAGCTGGCTGGTGGGGCGCGCGCTGGTGCGGCTGCGCTTCATCTCGCTGGTCAACCTGCTCGCGGGACGCGCGCTGGTGCCGGAGCTCCTGCAGTCGGAGTGCACGCCGGAGCGCATTGCCGGGGCGGTCGCGCCGCTCCTCGGCCAGACGCAGGAGCGGGAGGCGCAGATCGAGGGCATGCGGAGGCTGCGCGAGGAGCTGGCTCCGGCGCACTCGCCGCCCGCCGCGCGACGAGCCGCGGAGGAAGTGCTCCAGCTCCTGGAGGCGCGATGAACCAGGCTCGCGCCT
This sequence comes from Myxococcales bacterium, assembly GCA_035702105.1. GTDB lineage: Bacteria > Myxococcota > Myxococcia > Myxococcales > 40CM-4-68-19 > 40CM-4-68-19. The sequence continues at coordinate 3,110 of DASSQZ010000011.1, forward strand.
GCGTGGTGCTGCCCACCTACGACGAGCGCGAGAACCTTCCGCTGATCGTGCCCCGCATCCTCGAGGCCGCGCCTCGGCTCGACGTCCTGGTGGTGGACGACAATTCGCCCGACGGCACCGGCGCCGTCGCCGACGGCATCGCCTCGCGCGAGCCGCGGGTGCAGGTGCTGCACCGCCCGCGCAAGGAGGGGCTGGGCCGCGCCTACCTGGCCGGCTTCGCCCGGGCGCTCGAGGCGGGCTACGGCCGCATCCTCGAGATGGACGCGGATTTCTCGCACGACCCCGCGCGGCTGCCGGCGCTGCTCGCCGCCGATGCCGACGTGGCCCTGGGCAGCCGGTACGTCCCCGGCGGCGGCACCGTCAACTGGGGGCTGGGGCGGCGCCTGCTCAGCCGCGGCGGCAGCCTCTACGCGCGCACCATCCTCGGGGTGCCCGTGCGCGACCTGACCGGCGGTTTCAAGTGCTTCCGCCGCGAGGTGCTGGAGAGGCTGGACCTCGCCTCGGTGCGCTCGAGCGGCTACGCCTTCCAGATCGAGCTGACCTACCGGGCGCTGCGCAGGGGCTTCCGGGTGGTCGAGGTGCCCATCACCTTCGTGGACCGCCGCGTGGGCCAGAGCAAGATGAGCCGCCGCATCGTCGCGGAGGCGCTCTGGATGGTCTGGAAGCTCCGCTTCGACCGCTCCGCGAGCGCCCGCCGCTGATTCCGCTCAGCGTGTCGTCGTTGCCTCGAGCGGCCCGCGCAGGCGCAACCCGATGGCTTGGGCCACCTCGCGCGCCTGGGCCTGGACGAGGCGCGTGTTCCGCGGGCCCATCCTCAGCAGCTGCTTCTCGACGCCGCCCTGCGTCTCGAGATTCGCGTCGGCGAAGACCCAGAGCGACCCGGCGCGCTGGACCGCGACCCGCTCGCGGACCGGAGCGTCGACGATGCGCTGGAGAGCGCGGGCGACGAGGCGATCGAGCGGCTGCCCCGGGTAGCCGAGGCCGTGATAGGCGCTCTCGAGGAGCGGGTGCAGGGTCTTGTAGGCGCCTGCCACGCGCTCTGCGTCGAGCGACGCAATCGCCTTCGCGAAAACGTCGTAGCGGGCGTAGGAGCGCCGCGAGACGACGAAGCCGCCTCCGCTGCGCACCGCCCCGAACGGCTGCGAGGGGCGGAGGAAGGCAAGCTCACGCACGGGGCTGCGATCTTCGGAGAGGCTCACGGCGACGACCGCGAGCCGGTTGAGGAGGTCGTCGGCGGAGGCGAGCCAGCGGTGGAAGAGGTCGTTCGGGCTCACCCCGGAAAGGGCCTCGCGCACGCGCGCGTCGCTCTCTGCGGAAGGGGGCAGCGGCGCATCCGCGGCGGGCGCAGGCGCCGCTGCGGCCTGCGCCGGCGGCACCGCCGCCGCTGGAGCCTTGCTCCGCACGGCGTAGCCGATGACGAGGGCGACGGCGCCGGCTGCCAGAAGCCCCAGGACCCACTGCGTGACTGTACGAGGACGGACACTCGGAACGACGGCCATGGCTGATGCTCCCCGGGAACGAAGTCCCGCGGGCAATGGTGTGCATCCAGGCGGCCGTGCGCTCGCCGCTCCGGGGGCCATCGTTTGAGTTCAAACGGATCAGGAAGCGGCCTTGAAGAAGGCGCGCGCGCGCTCGCTGCGCGGGTTGTCGCAGACCTGCGCAGCGGGGCCGTCCTCGACCAGGCGGCCCTCGTCGAACACCCAGATGCGCGAGGCCACGCCGCGGGCAAAGGCCATCTCGTGCGTGACCACCAGCATGGTGCAGGTGCCCGAGAGGTCGCGCAGCACCGAGAGCACCTCGCCGCGCATCTGGGGATCGAGCGCGCTGGTGGGCTCGTCGAGGAGCAGCACCTCCGGCTGCATCGCCAGCGAGCGCGCGATGGCGACGCGCTGCTGCTGGCCGCCGGAGAGCTGGGCGGGGCGGGCGCCGCCGCGGTCGCCGAGGCCCACCCGCTGGAGCAGGGCGAGCGCGCGCTCTTCCACGGCGGCGCGCGCCTGGTGGCGCACGTGCACCGGCGCGAGGCTGACGTTCTGCAGCACGGTGAGGTGGGGAAAGAGGTGGAAGCCCTGGAACACCATGCCGACGCGGGCGCGCAAGGGAAGGAGCGCCGGCGCGTCGGGCGGGGTGCGGGCGGCAAGGGCGAGCCCCGCGATCTGCACGCTCCCGCTGTCGAACGACTCGAGCCCGTTGAGGCAGCGCAGGAACGTGCTCTTGCCGCCGCCCGACGGCCCGACCAGGGCGATGGTCTCGCCCGCCGCCACCTCGGCGTCGATGCCGCGCAGGACGTGGCGCCCGCCGTACGCCTTGTGCAGGTCCTTGACCGTCAGGATCATGGCGCTGCCACCACCACCGGCTCCTCGCCCATGGCCTGGAGGCGCGCCTCCAGCCGGGCAGCGATGCGCGCGAGCGGGTAGCTCATCGCGAAGTAGAGCGCGGCGCAGAGCGCTCCCGGCAGCGCCCACGAGCGCACGTCCACGGCGGTGATGGTCATCTGCTTGGTCAGCTCCACCACCGTGATCACCGAGACCAGCGAGCTGTCCTTGAGGAGCGCGATCAGGTCGTTGGTCATGGCCGGCAGCGCCGTGCGCAGCGCCTGGGGCAGGAGCACGAGCCGCAGCGCCTGCGCCCGCGAGAAGCCCAGCGCCGCGGCCGCCTCCGCCTGGCCCGCCGCGATGGCCTGCAGCGCGGCCCGGTGCACCTCGGCCTCGTAGGCGCCGTAGTTGAGGCCCAGGCCGAGGATGGCGGCGGAGAGCGCGTCGAGGTGGATGAGCGGCGCGAGGCCGTAATAGAGGATGTAGAGCTGCAGGAGCACCGGCGTGCCGCGCAGGAGCTCCACCCAGGCGTGCGCGACCCAGCGCAGCGGCGCGGCTCCGTAGAGGCGAGCGAGCGCGAGGGCAAGGCCCATCGGCACGGCCAGGGCCATGGCCAGGAGCGAGACCAGCAGCGTTACCGAGGCGCCGCGAAGGAAGAGCAGCCACTGGGCCTCGTCGAAGGTCGCGGGCGGCGGCTCGTCCGCGGTCAACTTGGGAGGCGCCGTCGCCGGCAGGTCGGGCAGGTGCCAGCGGGCGTAGATGCGCTGCAGCTCGCCGGCATCGGCCAACGCCGCCAGCGCCGCGTCGATGGCATCGCGGAGATCGCCGTCCTGCTTGCGCAGCCCCACCACGTACGTGCCGCGGGCCACGTCGGGATCGGCCAGCTCCAGGTCCGGCTTGCTCAGGCCGTAGCGGGCGGCGATGACGGAGTCGAGCAGCACCGCGTCGGTGCGTCCCAGCTCGAGGTCGCGGTAGGGCTCTTCCTGTCCGCCGTAGAGCACGGTCTCGATGCCGGGCCGCGCCCGCAAGAGCTGGTGCGCGAGCGAGGACGAGAGCGTTCCCACCCTGTGGCCGCGCAGCGCGTCCAGCGAGCGCAGCGGGAAGCCGCGGCGAACCACCAGTTGCTCGGCGAAGGCGAAGTAGGGCCGCGACATGAGGATCCGCCCCCGCAGCGCGTGCGTGTCCTCCAGGCCGTTGAGGATGACGTCGAAGTCGCCGCGCTCCAGCGAGGGGACCAGGTTCGCCCAGTCGTTCTGCACGAAGCGCTCGCGCACGCCGAGCCGCGCGGCCAGCGCGCGCGCCAGGTCCACCTCGAAGCCCACCAGGCGGTCGGGATCGCGCGGGTCCCGGTAGACGTACGGCTCACCGCCCTGCAGGTCGCCGGCCCAGCGCAGCTCGCCCTGCGCGCGAACGCGGCCAAGGCCCGAGGCGACGGCGAGCGCGACGAGGAGGATCACGGCCGTCCGCAGACGGGCAGGGGGGCTGTCGCCATGTGGGGCAACGTTACCGCGGACGGCCCGTCGCCTGCCAGGCATCGGCGTCGCGCCGCGGGCGGGGATCTGTAGTAGAGAGCGGCGCATGCGAATCTTCGCCGCCCTGCTCGCCCTGCTGCTCTGCTCCTCCGCCGATGCCGCGCCGCCCGCCGTCTACATGGAGGCGGTGCGCATCATGGTGCCGCGCGAACGCTACGACGCCATGATCGAGGGCATGTACCGGCCGCTCATCGCCGAGGCCGAGGCGAAATCGAAGGCGAAGATGCCGCCGGAGTCGGTGGAGGCGCTGAAGAAGGCGGCGCAGAGCTCGATGAGCTACGACGAGCTGCTCGCCTGGACGGCGGACGTCTACCAGCGCCACTTCACCCCGCAGGAGATGAAGCAGCTGGTGGCGTTCTACCGATCGCCCCTGGGAGTGAAGCTGGAGAAGGAGCAGCCCAGGGTGTTCGGCGAGGTGATGCGCAAGGTGGCCGACACGGTGCCGCCGCGCATGGAAGCGACCCTGCGCAAGCAGGAGCAGGTGAAGAAGACGCCCTGACGCTGCGCGCGGGCCCGCCGATCGCCGGCTTCAGGGAAGCTTCCGCAGGGCCGCTGCGCCGGAGAAGGTCGAGACGTAGAGCGTCGGCGGGCTGATCATCGTGTCCAGCTTGAGGCGGAAGACGTGGTCGTCGGGGAGATCGGTCCCCGCCCGCAGGACCGTGTGCGCGCCCGTCTGCGGGTTCCAGAAGACGAGGCCGCTGTTCGGACCGGCGATGACCAGGCGCCCGTCGGGCAGCGCCACCATGTCGCGGACGTCGCTCTCCCCGAGGCCCGAGTCCCGCTGCGGATCGAAGTAGCGGAAGCCCGCGCCGTCCCACGCGGCGAGGCCGCGCGGCGCATCGCTGGTGGTGGTGCGCCCGCTCGCGAACCAGGCGCGGCCGTCCGGCGTGACCGCGACGGCCTGGACGGAGATGACGTCGCCCTCCGCGGGCACCATGAAGACCGGCTGGTTGCAGAAGCCGCTGCACGGACCCCTGTAGGGATCGCCGAAGGCGACGGTGAAGATCTGGTTGCCGGGGCGGTTCCACCACGAGGTCAGATCCTGCGTCCAGCGGATCTGGCCGCCGGTCCAGCGGCCGCCCACCCAGAGGTTTCCATCGGCCGCGAGCGCGAGGCCCTTCCAGTCGCCGAGCCGCTGGTCGGTCCCGCTCGCGTCGCAGGCGCGGTGGAAGCAGACTTGCGGGTGCAGGTGGTCGCTCATCCACTCGTCGTCGGCGTTGAGGAACCACTCGCCGCTCCTCGGCGCGCGGTACTTGTCGGGCCAGAGCCGGTCCACGCCGTGGTTGGTGCCGGCGTAGAGCTCGTGCGGGTGGCGGAAGTGGTCGTAGAGGAGGCGCTGGACGGTGCGGTCGTGCCAGAACTGCGCGGAGTTGCTGGCCACCAGGTCGAAGCGATCGACCTGCAGCGCACCGTTGGCCGCGAGGCGCACGCGGTCCAGCTTGCCGCTGTGGCGGTTGGGATCGTCCCATTCGCCGGTGCCGTCGTCGATTCCGAAGTAGCCGACGAAGACCTCGCCGGCCGCGCCGCCCTCGATCTCGCTGATGCCGGGGTCGGCGGCCGCGCCCGCGATGGGGCAGCCGCGATCTCCGCCGGTGAAGTCGCGGTCGCAGTACTGGACGGGATTCGACTGGAGGTGCAGGCCGTCGGCCGCCGTGAAGCGGCGGAAGGTCTTCTCGCCGGGCGCGAGCAGGTAGAGGGCGGAGCGGGTCGCCACCCAGAGGTCTTGCGCCTCGTCGGTGGTGGCACCGATCACCGGCTGCTCGAGGATGCCTGCGCTCCTCCCGTAGACGGAGTTCGCGGTGCCCCACGGGCTGGGGCCGCCGAAGCGCGGCACGGCGCCCGTGTCCGCGCCCGACCCGCCGCCGGCGCCGGCAAGCGGTCCGCCTCCGCACCCTGCGGCGAGCAACGCGAGCGCGAGCGCCCGCCTCAAGGCAGGATCCGGAGCACCGCGGCCCCGCCGCGGGTCGCCACCTGCAGCGCTGGCGGGTCCACCATGGTGTCGAGCTGCAGCCGCATCACGCCGTCGTCGGGGATGCCTTGTCCGGCGCGGATGGCGGTGTGCTTGCCCGTCTGCGGATCCCAGATGACGAGGCCGGTGTTGGGCCCGGCCACGACCAGCCGGCCGTCGGGCAAGGCGAGCATGTCGCGCACGTTGGTCTCGGCCATGCCCACGTCGCGGATGGGATCGTAGTACTTGAAGTGCCAGGGAACGGCGGGTGGCGGCGCGCCCGGCGGCGCGAAGGAGGCGATGCCGTAGTTCACGTCCGCCGGGTCGTTGAAGAGCGAGCCGCTCGACCACCAGGTGATGCCGTGCTTGTCCACGGCGACGGCGCTGATGTTGACGACGTCTCCCTCCTGCGGCGGGCAGAAGATCGGCCGGGTGGTGTCGCCGCCTTCGCCGCAGCCCCCGTTGTAGGGGTCGCCGAAGGTGGGGCCGAACGCCGATTCCTTGGTGATCGGGTCGCGCGGATTGTTGTACCAGTTGGTGTTGTCGGCCGTGTACTTGATCTGGCCCGCCGCCCAACGCCCTCCCACCCAGAGATCGCCGTCGGCGTCGAGGGCCAGGCCGCGCCAGTCGCCGAGCCGCTGATTCGCGTCGCTGACGCAGGCTGCGTGGAAGCAGGCGCGCGGGTGCAGGTGATCGCTCATCCACGACTGCTGCTGGTCGGGGCTGAGGAACCAGCCCACGCTCGGCTTCCACTTGTCCGGGCTGATCTTGTCGACGCCGTGATCGGTGCCGACGTAGAGCTCGTGCGGGTGTCCATTCGGGTTCGTCCCGTGGTCGTAGAGCATCCGCCAGACGGTGCGGTTGTGCCAGAACTCCACGGTGTTGTTGGAGACCATGTCGAAGCGCACCACTTCGAGGTTGCCGTCGGGCTGCAGGCGCACCCGGTCCAGCTTGCCGCTGTGGCGCCAGGGATCCTGCTCCGTCCCGTCGGTCGGGCTGCCCCAGTCGTGGTGGCCGAAGTAGCCGACGAACACCTCGTTGGGTCCGCCGCCGACGATCTCGCTGATGCCGGGCGCGTCGGCTTCGCCGGCCGGGCACGGCTTGAGCAGGCCTGCCGAGTCATTGCAGGCGGCGACAGGATTTCCCGGCAGGTGCAGGCGGTGCTCGATGCCCCCGGGTGAGGCGCCGGCAGGACCGGTGCTCCCGTCGAAGCGGCGGAACTTCGTCTCGCCGGGCTTGAGCAGATAGAGCGCGGAGTGCGTCGCGACCCACAGGTTCTGGGTCTCGTCGGTGGTCACGCCCACCACCGGCATCTCCTGGATGCCGTCGGCGAAGCCGTACTCCACGTTCTTGATCGGCCACGGTCCGGGTCCCCCGAACTTCGGGCCCGCATCCGGAGTCCCCGCATCGGGCGGCGTGCCGGAATCCGGCTGCCCCGCGTCGGCGGGCGGAGGCGGTGGCGCGATGACCCCGCCTCCATCCGCCTCGACGATCCCGGTGCCTGGACTGCCGGACCCGCCCTTCGCGCAGCCGACGCAAAGCGCAGCCGCCAACGCCCACTTTCCGACCTTTCCCACGACGCCTCCCCTGCCCCGAGGGCCCCGCCTTCATCTGCGAGCGACGGGCCAAGCGGTAGCGGTGGGAATCCGGCGTTTCGCGCGATGCCGCCGGCCGGTCGGGTCACGCCGGTTCCGCTGCGCAGAAGCGCCTTTCCCACGGCGGGCGCCTCTGGTACTCCTCCCCGCGTCCGATGACGACGCGACTTCCCTTCGGCTCGCGGGCGATTCCGGCGCAGCAGACCCGCGTCCTTCGCGCCGCGCTCGACGCGGTGAGCGGCCGGCCGGCCGCCTTCGACCTGGACAGCACCATCCTGATCAACCGGCCGCGCCAGGCGCGCATCGTGCGCGAGTACGGCGTCCTGCGGGGCGAGGCTCGCCTGGCCGCCTGCCCTCCGGAAGCCGTCGTCTCCTGGGACCTGCGCGACACGCTGCGGCTCTGCGGCCTTGGCGAGACCGAGACGAACGCCATCGTCCGCCCGCTGCGCGAGTTCTGGAAGGAGCGCTTCTTCACCAGCGAGTACTGCAAGGACGATCTCCCCGTGCCCGGCGCGCGCGGTTACCTGCGGGCCGTGCTCGATCGCGGCGGCGAGATCGTCTACGTCACCGGCCGCCACCAGGGCATGCTCGACGGAACGCTCGAGGGCTTCCGCAGGGCCGGCTTTCCCCTGCCGGGCGGCAAGGACGTCCAGCTCTGGATGAAGCCGGCGCCCGACGACGACGACGATGCCTGGAAGGAGACCTGTCACGCGCGCCTGAAGGAGCTGCGCGGCCTTGCCGCGGCCTTCGACAACGAGCCCACGCACGTGAACGGGTACAAGCGCAACTTCCCCGACGCGCACGTTGTGCACCTCGACACCGACCACTCGCGGCGCCCGGTGGAGGTGCTCCCCGGGATCCCCTCCGTCCACGATTTCGTGATGGAGCTGCGCTAGGTGCCGACCGGGCGGCGCGGCAGCGTGCTCGCCGTCATCGACCTGGGGTCCAACGCGACCCGCCTGCAGATCGCGCAGGTGGTGGGCAGGCACCTGACCATCCTCGCCGAGGATCGCGAGCCGGTGCGGCTGGGCGAGCAGGTCTTCCGCACCGGGCGGCTCTCCGGCGCCGCCATCGCCCGGACCGCCGTGGCGCTGGACCGCTTCGCCAAGCTGGCGCAGCGCGCGGGCGCCGGGCAGATCCGCGCAGTGGCCACCAGCGCGGTGCGCGAGGCGTCCAACCGCAGCGCGCTGGTGCGCACGGTGCGCAACCACGCCGGCGTCAACATCGAGGTGATCAGCGGCGCGGAGGAAGCTCGCCTGGTCTGCCTGGGCGTCTTGCAGGGCGAGCCGCCTTCGGAGCGATCGCTCATCCTCGACATCGGCGGCGGCTCCACCGAGATCATCGGCGCCCGCGGCGAGGAGCCGGAGTCCGCCTGGAGCCTGCAGCTCGGCTCGGTGCGGCTGACCGAATTCTTCGTGCAGAGCGACCCGGTGACGCGCAAGCAGGCGCGGCTCATCGACGAGGCCGTGCAGGACGCGCTGGGGCAGATCGATCCGCTGCTCACCGGCAAGCACCGGCGCATCGTCGGCGCGGCGGGGACCACCGGCGCGGTGGCGCAGCTCGCGCGCAGGCTCAACGGGCGCGAGGGCGCAGGCAGCGTGCCGGTCAGCTACGACGAGGTGCGCGGGGTGGTGCGCTGGCTCGCGGCATCCACCCAGAGGCAGCGCCGCAAGTACGGCGTGGACGAGCAGCGCAGCGACATCATCTACGCCGGCGCCGCCATCTGCGAAGGGGTGATGCGCAAGCTGCGGGTGGACGAGCTGCAGATCACCTCGCGCGGCCTGCGCGACGGGCTGATGGCCGACCTGGTGCGGCGCACCGGCCGCCCCCACGGCGCGCACCTCCACCAGGAGAGCGCGGTCCTCGACGGCCTGCGCGCCTTTGGCCGCCGCTGCGCGTACCGCGAGGAGCATGCCGAGCAGGTGGCGCAGCTCAGCCTTTCGCTCTTCGATCAGCTCCGCGACCTGCACCGGCTGGGAGAGGAGGAACGCGCGCTCTTGCACGCGGCGGCCATGCTCCACGACGTGGGCTCGTTCGTGAGCTACAACCGCCACCACAAGCACAGCTATTACCTGCTCTACCACGCGGACCTGCCCGGCTATACCGACCGCGAGCGCGAGCTCATCGCCACCATCGCCCGCTATCACCGCCGCTCGCCCCCCAAGGAACGCCACGAGGAGTTCCAGCGCCTCACCCCGCCCGAGCGCATCGTGGTGAAACGCCTCGCCGCGCTCCTGCGCGTGGCCGACGGCCTGGACCGCGGCCATCGCCGCCACGTGCGCAGCGTCAACGCCCGGCTGCGCGGCGCTTCCGTCCATCTCGACGTGGTCGCCGACCAGAACAGCGATCTGGAGCTCTGGTCCGCCCGCCAGAAATCCGATCTGCTCGAAGAGCTGTCCGGCGGCCCGCTCCGGATCCGCCAGGTCGAATCAGCAACGAGAACCAGAACCAGAACCAGAACCCAGACCCACGACCCAAGAGCCACACCCCGATGATCCGCATCTACCTCGTCCGCCACGGCATCGCCGAAGACCCGACTCAAGGCACCCCCGACGAGTCCCGCCCTCTCACCGCGAAGGGTCGCCGCCGTTTCCGCCGCGGCTCGCGCGCCTTCGCCCGCCGCGGCGAGCCCTTGACCTCCCTCTTCACCAGCCCGCTGGTCCGCGCCGTCCAGACCGCGGAGATCCTCGCCCGCGCCCTGGCTCGGGACGAGGTCTCCGTCCTCGAGGAGCTGCGCTCGGGCGCGCCTGCCGCCCAGGTGATCGATGCTCTCGCCGCCCGCGCCAGGGACGGCGACGCCATCGCGCTGGTGGGCCACGACCCGCAGATGTCCAACCTGGTGGCGGCCCTCTCGCAGCTCGCGCCCGAGGACGCGGCGCGCGTGCAGTTCCGCAAGGGCGCCATCGTCCGCATCGACGTCGACGCGCTGCCGCCGAAGAAGAGCGAGCCGCGCTGGCACCTGAAGCCGCGCAGCCGGACCTTCGCCGACGGCCTTCCGCTGGCGAAGAAGGCTACTGCGGCGTCACCGTCCAGGGCACGCCGATAGGATTGCCGTTGGCGTCGCGCCGCACGAAGGTGAGCGCCCCGCCCGTTTCCTGCAGGACGGTGCCGAAGCCCCACTTCCCGCCCGCCCCGCCCAGGCCCACCACCGCCGACCTGCCCTGCCAGCCGTCGGGATCGTGCTGGTAGTCGTGCTCGTGCGCGGTGAGCACCAGGGTGTACTTGTGCTGGCGCAGGAGGTTCACGATGGCGGCGCGGCCGGTGCGCGATCCCTGGACCGGATGGTGCCGCACCACGATGGTGTACTTCGCGCGCGCGTCCGCGTCTGCCAGGGTGGACGAGAGCCACGCCGACTGCTCCGCGCCCCACGCGTCGTCGGCCACCACCACGAACCGGGCCAGCCCCAGCGAGGTGTGCACGTCGTTGGCGTACCAAGGCTGCGCGCGCCGCAGCGCCGCCATGTACGCCTCGAAGTTGGCGTCGTGCGGGCCACCCACCGCGCAGGCGCTGCCGGTGGCGAAGGCGGCCTGGCACTCGTGGTTGCCGAGCGTCATCCACCAGGTGAGGGGGCCCGACGCGATGCCGCTCATGTACGCGCCCATCTGCGCTCGCGCCACCGCGTCGAGCTGCGCCGCGGTGAGGCCGCCCTGATCGCCGCAGACGTACATGTGGTCGCCCAGATCGACGGCGAACTGGACTTCGAGCGCCTTCATGGCGGCGGCGACCTGCGCGATGGCCGCGCGCGGATACCCGGCGGTGTCGTTGCACCTCGCCGGCCGTGTGTCCCCGGTGGTGGCGAACCAGAGCCGATCGACGCTGCCGCCGTTCGCCCCCACCGTCCCCACCGGAATCGCGCCCGGATCGGGCGTGCCCGGCAGCGCCCCGGTGGACCCGTCGGAGGCCACGCCGCAAGGATCGACCACGTCGTCGGTCGCGGTCATCTCGCAGGTCCGCGGCTGCAGCGAGCAGGCCGCGAGCGGGCACGCGGCCAGCAGGGCCGCCGCGCCCGCAACCCGAAGCCTGTCTCCGCGCGCCCGGCGGCCGATCCGAAGAAGCATCGCTGCCGCTATTCGAGCACGCGCACCGGCAGGATCACCATCGGTAACCCGGCGAATTGCAGCCGCCGCTGGATCTGATACGCGGTCTCGTTGTGCAGGACGCGGTCCCACCAGCGCTCCTGCTCGAAGATCAGCTTTCCGGCGAAGAAGATGCTGCGCTCGTATTCCTTCGCCACCTCTCCCGCGAGGCGCTGGCAGCCGCTGATCGCCTCGGTGCCCATCGACATGCGGTAGTCGGCGGGAATGCCCATTCCGCGGGCGAGGTCCACGTACTTCCTCAGCGCCTCCTCGGTCTCCTCGCGGACCTTGTCCACCTCCTCGATGCCCTGGAAGGTGGCGCTGTCCACCACGCCCACCGACATGAAGATCACGTTGGCGAAGTAGCGGGGAAAGAGCTTCATCACCGTGAGCAGCGAGTGGATGCCGAGGCCGGAGAAGCTTCCCACCATCATCACGGCGGTGGGCTTCTTCTTCGCGATCTCCAGCGGGCGGGTGGGCGGCCCCACCGGCAGCGCGGTGAGGATCTGGTCCAGCCGCTTGAGGCGTCCGTAGACGCCGTTGTAGTGCCGCTTGATCAAGAGGCACAGGGCCACCACCGCCCCGGTGACCACCACCGTGAGCCAGGCACCCTCGGTGAACTTCTCCAGCAGGTTCACCACCAGGATGAACGCGCAGACCACGAAGCAGACCACCGCGATGGCCATGGGCCGGCGCCATTCGGCGAAGCGCTTGCGCGTCTCGGGCCTTCGCCAGTAGCGCATCATCCCCAGCTGGCTGAGCGAGAAGGTGACGAAGACGTTGATGGAGTACATCACCACCAGGGCGTCCACCGAGCCGCGCGTGTAGAGCAGCATGAGGAAGCTCGCGCCGCCCATCAGGAGGACGCCGTTCTGCATGGTGAGGCGGTCGCTCAGCGCCGAGAAGCGGTGGGGCAGGAAGGAATCCTGCGCCAGGTTCGCCATCACCCGCGGCCCGGCGATGAAGCCGGCCTGCGCGGCGACGAACAGCAGCAGCGCCTCGGAGGCGATGGTGACGACGACGTACCAGTGGCCCAGCGCCCAGGGGCCCAGGTGCAGGCCGCCCGCGAGCATGTCGGCGAGCGCGTAGTTCATGGTCTTGCCCGGCACCGG
>DASSQZ010000012.1:0-10285 GCA_035702105.1 Myxococcales bacterium
CTCTCCGCTTCCGGGATGCCGGGGTTGCCGCCGGGCATGAGATTTTCCCTCGTTGCTTCAGCCGTGAAGAACGCATTTACCTGACATGAAGGATGCAGCCGGTCAAGCCGTCCCAAGGACCCTGCGACAGATCGTCGCGCGTTGACTTGAAGCAGGACGCTCGGCTATTCGTGGCCGCCCATGGGCCGGCTCTCCAACTTCTGGGCGATCGTGTCGGTGCCCGACAACATCCCCATCGTCTTCATGCTGCTGCTCGTGGGGTACTTCACCTACCTCAGCTTCGACGAGGCGCGGAAGAACGACCGGCTCATCCGCGAAGGGCGCAAGGACCAGATCCTGCGCCGCATGCAGGACTGAGCGGCCTCCGTCGGCCGCCCCGTCCTGGCCGTTCGACCGGCCCTCCTCACAGCGAGCGCAGGAACTCGAGGACGTCCTGCTTCTGCCAGGCGGCGAGCGAGTTGTACCTGGCGATGACCGCGTTGGCTTCCGAGCGGCAGGCCACCCCGTCGTCGGTGAACTGCTGGCCGGCGGCGCACCGGGCGCTGCTGGCGTGCTGGCTGATCGCCCGCGCGAGGCCGCCGTTGTCCGGCCCGGCGCGCCCGTCGTGGAGGAAGAAGATGCGCTGGCCCACGCCCCAGAGCGGCGCGGTGCGGAACTCGTCCGGCCCCGCTCCGCCCTGCGAGACGAAATCGGCCAGCCCGGGCCCCATGTGGTGGAGGGCGAAGTCGCTGTAGGGGTGGTACTCGACCGCCGTCTGGTTCGGATAGATCGACGCGCGGCTCACCAGCGTCTGCGTGTGGCAGAGGGCGCAGCCGATCGCCTTGAAGAGGAACCTCCCGTTCAGCTCCGAGAAGGTGCCGGTGGTGCTCGCCGGCGGCGCCGACAGACGCATGAAGTTGGCGAAGCTGACCGCGTCGGACGACATCTCGGTGAGCGTCCCGCTGAGGGCGCCGCTGGCCTCGCTGCGGATGCGGCCGTGATCCTCGGGGGTGGGGTTCGCCTCGCACGCCGGCATCCCGCCGCGCTCGTTGGGGAAGAGCTCGTTGGTCACGCCCTGCTCCACGTTGTAGGCCTCGCCGGCGAAGATGACGAGCGACTTGTTCTGCGCCTTCCAGCCGAAGCGCGTGATGCTGCCGTCGTTGCCGCTGGTGTTGAAGCGGCCGCCGATGCCCAGCCGGGCGCGGGCCGCGGCCGTGCTCCTGAGGGCCGCGATCAGCGCCGGGTCCGGGGTGTTCTCCACCAGCCCGAGCCCGAAGGTGGGCGTGGGGATGCGGAAGATCACGTTGCCCCGGGCGAGCTCGCCGGCGAAGTCCGGCTGCGCCAGCGCGCAGGAGGACGGCGCGTCGATGCGTCCGGCGATGGTGTAGAGGCCGTGCACGCCGCCGTCGAGGCTGCCGTCGGGATTGCGGACGAAGCGCGCCTCGCGCACGGGCCCGTCGGCGGCGATGAACGAAGGCACCGCCTGCCTCTGGCCGGCGAGCCGGTCGAGGGTGGCCAGCGCCACCTGCGGGTTGTCCACCCGCACCTGGCCGAGCCTCGGGTGCGGGCTCGATCCGCCTGCGGCGGGCTGGGCGTGGCAGGTGGCGCAGCTGTTGGCGTTGAAGGTGGGACCGAGGCCCCTGCCCTCCTCGCCGGCGATGCCGCCGGAGACGGAGTCGATCTCGGCGAAGACCTCCCGGGCGGCGTTGAAGGTCGAGACCTCGTCCGGGCCGAGGCCCGCGAGCGGTCCGCCGGCGCCGGCAGGGCCGCCCCGCGGCCCGGGATCGGTCTGGGCGAGCGCGGCTCCGGCTCCCAGGGCGATGATTACGGAAAAGAATCTACAGGATTGTGCTCTCATTGCAGACCCTCCCTTGCCTGGACGGTGGCCCGGAGGACCCGGGAGACGCCACCGTGCAGGCGGTCTGTACTCGCTTTGCGGCGCTACGCCCCGCCGATCGGAGGTGTCAAGCGGAGCAGGTTTTCTCGGTGAGTCCGGTCGTTTGCTGCGTTATCGAAAGTTACCAGATCATCGCAAGCGCGGGTCATTGTTGATCACCGGACCCGGCGTGTGCGAAACGCGCCCACTCCCGCCGACCCCGGCGGCGCGGAATGCCCGTGAATCGAATTCAATCGGTGTGGATGCTTTGATGAGCTCGCGGGCGCAGGGGCCGCTCCAGGGCGGCGGCGTCAGACCTTCCGCTGCGCGAAGGCCTGCGGCATGTGCTTGCGCATCAGCCGCGAGAGCTCGTCGCCGTCCACCAGGTCGATGGGATTGCCGCGGGCGGCGTCGCGGGCGTCGGAGGTGAAGGCGCCGAGCGTCACCAGCACGCCCTTGCCCACGAACTCGGCCCGCGCCGTCTCGATCATGTTGCGCACCTCGTCCGCGTCGATGGGCACGCCCGCCTGGCCGAAGAGGCCGTGCACGTAGAGGCGGCCGCCGCGGATGGGCGTCGGGTCGGTGGCGAACAGGTCCACGGTGGCGGCCCCGCGCTCGCTGCGCTCGGGGTGGAAGCCCATCTCGCTGAAGAGCGTGAGCAGCAGGCGCTGGAAGCCCTCCACCCCGAACCCGCGCACCCAGGACACTTCGCCGTGCCCTTCACGGGCCAGGTTCTGCGGCGCCGCCGGCGACACCGGCTGGCCGCGCCCGATGAGGAGGATGAGGAGGAACCCCACCGCGGTGGCCACCAGTGCGACGATGAGGATGCCCATCCGCCTCGTCTCCCCCGCTGCCGCCCGGGAGTCAAGTGTCCTTGACAGCCGCGGGGCCGCAACGGTACAAGCCCCGTCCCTCGCGGGCGGATCTCCCCCGACCGACGAGGTTTTTCGTGGCACGACGTGGGCCTGTAGCTCAGCTGGGAGAGCGCTAGAATCGCACTCTAGAGGTCTCCGGTTCGATCCCGGACAGGTCCACCACCCCGCCTGCGGCGGGGTGGTGGCTTTTTGATGCGCAGTGGCTTGGTCCCGCGCCTTTTCTCGGGAGTGATCGCTCCGTCGATCACACCAGGGGGCGACTCGCGTCTCCCCCTGGACCCCACGCGTCGCCGGACCGCAATCCGCGGTGTCCCTCGGGGGGAGCGCCGTTCACCATTCGTCCGCGACCCACGGACCAGAACCACAAGCCAGAACCAGAACGACTTCCCACAATCCTCGAGCGGTCGGAGAAAAGCGAGCCAACTTTCGGGGATTGCTGCTAGGAAAGTCAGGTGGACCCCGAGCAGAAGCTGCGCGCCGAGACGCAGCGTCGCCGCACCTTCGCCATCATCTCCCATCCGGACGCCGGCAAGACGACGCTGACCGAGAAGCTCCTGCTCCACGGCGGGGCCATCCATCTCGCGGGCGCGGTGAAGGCGCGGGGCGCGCAGCGGCACGTCACCTCCGACTGGATGGAGCTGGAGCGGCAGCGCGGCATCTCGGTGACGAGCTCGGTGTTGCAGTTCGAACATCGCGGCTTCCGCATCAACCTGCTCGACACGCCCGGCCACCAGGACTTCTCCGAAGACACCTACCGGACGCTGGCCGCCGCCGACGCGGCGGTGATGTTGATCGACAGCGCCAAGGGCGTGGAGGCGCAGACCCGCAAGCTGTTCCAGGTCTGCCGCCTCCGCGGCATCCCCATCTTCACCTTCGTCAACAAGCTGGACCGCCTCGGCCGCGAGCCGTTCGACAACCTGCACGAGGTCGAGGAGCTGCTCGGCATCCGCACCTGTCCCATCACCTGGCCGCTCGGGCAGGGGCCGGAGTTCAAGGGCGTGGCGCAGCTCTTCGACGCGTCGTGGCAGCGCCGCCCCGTGGCCGGCGACGTGCCCGCGAAGGTCCGCGAGGAGATCGAGCTCCTGGAGGCCGCGGGCGATCCGTTCGACGAGGAGCGGGTGCTGCGCGGCGAGCTGTCGCCGGCCTTCTTCGGATCGGCGATGACCGAGGTCGGAGTGGACGAGTTCCTCGACGCTTTCGTTCGCATCGCGCCCCCTCCGGGGCCCCGCGTGCGCGTCGACGGCGAGGCGGTGGACCCGGCCACTCCCCGGTTCTCCGGCTTCGTCTTCAAGATCCAGGCGAACATGGACCCAGCCCACCGGGACCGCCTGGCGTTTTTACGAATCTGCTCCGGGCGGTTCTATCGTGGGATGGACGCCCACCTGCCCCGCGAGGAGAAGCCCGTGCGCCTCTCCATGCCGCACCAGATCTTCGGGGCGGACCGGCACGTGATCGAAGAGGCCTGGCCCGGCGACGTCATCGGCCTCTTCGACACCGGCGCGCTGCGCATCGGCGACACGCTCTGCGAAGGCGAGGCGTTCGAGTACGCGGAGCTGCCGCGCTTCTCGCCGGAGATCTTCGCCCGCGTGCGCGCCAGGGACGCGCTCAAGCGCAAGCAGTTCGAGAAGGGCCTCACCCAGCTCTCCCAGGAAGGCGCCATCCAGATCTTCCACGCGCGCGGGGGCGGAATGCGCGATCCCATCGTCGGCGCGGTGGGGGCGCTCCAGCTCGAGGTGCTGCAGTACCGCCTGCAACACGAGTACAATGCCGACCTGCTGCTGGAGCGCCTGCCCTACCAGGTTGCGCGCTGGGTGAGCGGCGCGGACTTCGACCCTGCGCGCCTGGAGACGGAGGTGGACGCCCTCTGCGTGGAGGATCGCGACCAGAACCCAATCGCGCTCTTCAAGAGCGAGTGGAACCTCAACTACGCCATCGGGCGCCACCCCGCCTGGACCTGGGCGCCGGTCGCGCCGGTGGCGCCGCTGTCGAAACGTAGATAGGGCCGAGCCTTCCGCACTTCCCCGAGTGGACCCGCTGTCTACCTTGAGGACCGATGAAATCCCGCAACCTCGCCATCGTGTTTGCCGGCCTCTGCGGATATGCGGAGCGGCTGGGCACGCAGACGTGGGAAGAATCCCAACGGATGCTACGCCTGCACGAGGCGCTGGTGGAGCCGGCGTTCCGCAAGTTCGGGGGGCGGCGGGTGAAGCAGACCGGCGGCACCTTCCTGGTGGCCTTCGACTCGCCCACCCAGGCGGTGCTCTGCGCCGCGGCGCTGCGCGAGAGGGTGCGCACCTTCGATGAGTCGTTGCCGCCCGAGCGCCGCCTGCAGGCCCGGGTGGGCATCTACCTCGGCGAGGTCCGGCTGGACCGCGGAGACGTCTTCGGCGAGCCGGTCAACATCGCCTCGCGGATCGAGGCCATGGCGGGCCCTGGCGAGGTGCTGTTCGGGGAGTCGGTGTGGCTCTCGATGAACCGCGCCGAGGTGCGCTGCGAGGACGCCGGCGAGCGCACCCTCAAGGGCGTGCCCGAGCCGGTGCGCGTCTTCCGCCTGGTGGCGGCGCTCTCCCCGCTGCCCGAGCTGGGGCCGCTGCCCTCTCCCGACGGCGTGGAGATCCCCGGCGAGGTCTCCCGCCACCTGCTGGCGGCGGCAGATGCCGCGGCCCGGCAGGCGCAGGACGTGCTGCCGCGGCTGCCCGACAAGGTGCGGGTGTTCGTGGGCGCAGGGCTCGCGGCCATGGTGGCAGTGGCGGCGGCGTTCTTCGCGCTGGCGCGGCTGGGGGTGCTGCCATGAAGCGCAACGCCCGCAACCTCGTTCTCCTGCTCTCGGACATGAAGGGGTTCACCGCGCGGACCAGCGCGCAGACCCGCGACGAGAACGCGCGCATGCTGGCGCTCCACGACGCGCTCCTCCTGCCCATCGTGCGCGGGTACCGGGGGCGCAAGGTCAAGGGGCTGGGAGACGCGATGCTGGCCGCGTTCCTCTCGCCCACCGACGCGGTGCTCTGCGCCACCGCCATGCAGGACCGGCTCGCGGCCTGGAACTCGCGGGCGGAGTCGGGCGACCGCATCGAGGTGCGCATCGCGCTCAGCCAGGGCGAGGTGCGCAGGTCGCGCGGCGATCTCCACGGCGAGGCGATGCAGCTCGCGGTGGAGGCGGAGGCGCGGGCAGACGCGGGCGAGGTGTTGCTCACCGACGCCGTCTACCTCTCGATGAACAAGAGCGAGGCGCCCACCGAGATCGTCGGCGAGGTGCCGCTGAGCGGCGGCGGCCGCATCCGGCTGCGGCGCGCGCTGCGGGGCGAAGACGCGCTTGCGCCCTATGGCGGCCGCGCGCTCTCGCGCCTGGGCAGGCTCCCCGATCCCGCGCGCTCCGTCCGGCTGCGCATGGCCTTGGACCGGACGCTGGAGTTCACCCGCAAGCGCGCGGTGTGGGCGGCCGCGGGGCTGGTCCTGATCGCCGCGGCGGCAGGAGAGAAGGAGCTGCGCCCGCCCATGGACCCGGTGGCCCGCGCCGCCGAGATGGTGGAGCGCCGGCAGCCGCTCGCGGCCCTCTCGCAGCTCGACGCGCTCGCGGATTCGCCGCGCGCCAACGACCCGGCGGTGCAGGTGATCCGCGGCAAGGCGGAGCACGCGCTCGGACAGCTGGGCCCGGCCTTCGCCGACTTCGCGGCTGCGGCGCGGCAGGATCCCCGGGTGATCGACCAGGGCGCCATCGACGCGCTCGCCGACCTGCTCGATGCCGAGACCTTTCCCGCGGTCTGGCGGCCGGCGCTCATCCGGCTGCTCGGCGAGCGCATCGGCAGACCGGCCGCTCCCGCGGTGCGCCGCCTTCTCTCCTCGCAGCGCGCGGCCTCCCGCGAGGACGCCCTGCTCGTGCTCGAGCTGGAGGGGGCCGCAACCGACGAGGACAGGCTGACCAGCGCCCGCGCCGACCTCGCCGACCCGCACGCCTCGTGCAGCGCACGCAGGACGGCGGCGCGCAGGCTTGCGCTGGTGAACGACGATCAGGCCGAGGCGCTGCTCTCCCGCGCTGCCGCGGGCGGACGTTCCTGCGGTTCCGCCGAGGCCCGCGATGCCCTGCGCCGGCGGAAGCAGGCGCGGCTGGCGGCGGCGCGCTGAGCCCGGGCCTCGCGCCAGGTCAGCCGGGGCGGCGCCCGCCCCCCGCCAGCATCCCGTCCACGCCCAGCGTGGTGCCGGCGCGGCCGAGCAGGAGCACCGGATAGATGAGCAGGTAGGCGAGCCCGCTCTGCCCGGTGATGTAGTTGAGCGAGAACATCGAGCTGCCCGCGAACTGGAAGTTCAGCACCATGAAGAAGGCGAGCAGCGCGGCGAGCGGGGTGAGAAAGCCGATGATCAGCAGCGCCCCGAGCCCCAGCTCCCCCATCACCACCATGCGCGAGAGGATGGAGGGGTGGTTGGAGACGAAGTGCAGGTACTTCGCCACCATGGCGTTGGCGGGGTGCTGGCTCCACTCCAGGAAGCGCTGGTCGAGCGGCGGGTGGGTGAACCACTGCAGCTTGTGCAGGCCGGCAGCGAAGAGGGAAACGCCGGCGGCGATACGCAGCAGCGCCAGCCACATCGAGAGACCGCGGGAAGCCATGCGCGGCTTATAGCCTGTGGCCGTGCCTCTTTTCCACACGTCCGGCATCTGCTAAAGCCGCGCGCGACAAGGAGAACGGATGCTGAAGGGAGCGATCGTCGGGTTCGGGTTCATCTCGGGGAAGGGTCACCACCCGGCGTATCTGCAGAGGGACGACGTGGAGATCGTGGCGGTGGCCGATCTCTGCCCGGCGCGGCTGCAGGCCGCCTCCGCCGCTGCCCCCGGGGCGCGGCTCTACCCGACCTGGCAGGAGCTGCTCGACAAGGAGCGCGGGCTCGACTTCGTGGACGTCGCGACTCCGCCCGACGCGCACGCCGAGATCGCGCTCGCGGCTTTGGGCCGCGGCGTGCACGTGCTCTGCGAGAAGCCGCTCGCCACCTCGGTCGCCCAGGCCAAGGCCCTGGTGGACGCCGCCCGCGCGTACCGGCGGGTGGTCTTCCCCGCCCACAACTACAAGCACGCGCCGGTGGTGAAGTTCGCCAACGAGGTGGTCCGCTCGGGCCGCATCGGCGCGGTGCGCGCCGTCACCCTCAACACCTTCCGCACCACCCACGCCAAGGGCGTCAAGGAGTGGAAGACCGACTGGCGCCGCGAGAAGAGGATCTCGGGCGGCGGCATCGCCATGGACCACGGGTCGCACAGCTTCTACCTGACCTTCGCCTGGCTGGGATCGCTGCCGACGCACGTGACCGCCAAGGCGCTGACGCTGGACCGGCAGTGGGACACCGAGGACAACCTCAACGCGGTGCTCACCTTCCCCAACGGCTACGCGCACACCTTCCTGACTTGGACGGCGGGAGTGCGCAAGGTGGTGTACTCGCTGCAGGGCGAAGACGGCGCGCTGGTCATCGACGACGACGACTGGGAGCTCACCACCGGCAAGTCGAGCGCCGCGCCCAGGGTGGAGAAGGGCGTGATCGAGAGCGACTGGATGGACGCCTCGCACACGCGCTGGTTCAACTCGCTCTTCGACCAGTTCCGCGCCGCCATCGCCACCTCCGACTTCGTCAACCGCGAGCTGCGAGAGGCGGTGGCCTGCGTGCAGATCATCGAGACCTGCTACCGATCGAGCGCCGAGGGCAGCCGCGAGCTGCCCCTTCCACTGGACGTGACCCGGCTATGAGCGACAAGGGACTGGTGGTGATCACGGGAGCGAGCTCCGGCTTCGGCGCCGCCACGGCGCTGGCGTTCGCGAGGCTCGGCCATCCGCTGTACATCGGAGCGCGCAGGGTGGACCGGCTGCGCGAGGTGGCGCGGCAATGCCTCTCGGCGGGCGCTCCCCGCGCCGAGGCGCGGCCCCTCGACGTGCGCTCGAAGGAGAGCATCGACGCCTGGTGCGCAGGAGCGGGGACCCCCCTGGTCCTGCTCAACAATGCGGGCGGCGCGCTGGGGCGCGACACCATGGACAGGCTCCGCGACGAGGACCTGGTCGGCATGGTGGAGGCCAACGTGGTCGGCCTGGTCCGCGTCACCCGCGCGTTCCTGCCCAGGATGATCGCCGCCAGGGCCGGCCACATCATCAATCTCGGCTCCTACGCCGCCCACGGCGTCTACGAGGGCGGCTCGGTCTACGCCGCCACCAAGCATTCGGTCCGGGTCATCTCGCAGACGCTGCAGCTCGAGCTCTCGGGCACCAACATCCGCGTCACCGAGATCGACCCGGGGCTGGCGGAGACCGAGTTCTCCATCGTGCGGCTGGGCGACGCGGAGAAGGCCAAGGCGGTGTACCGCGGCTTCAAGCCTCTCACGGCGGAGGACGTGGCCGACGCCATCCTCTGGGTCGCCACCCGACCGGCCCACGTCAACATCTCCGAAGTGGTGATGACGCCCACCGCCCAGGGCTCGCTGACCAAGGTGCACCGCGAGTGAGGTTCCTCTGCGTCGGCGCGCGGGGGCTGGGGCGGGAGCTCTCACTTTCCTTGGCGCAGCGCGGCTGGGAGGTGGTGTGCGCCGCGCGGACGCAGGCCGACGTGGAGGCCGTGGCGCGCGACAGCGGCGGCCGCGGGTTCGTGGCCGACCTGGCCGATCCGCCCTCGCTGCGGAAGCTGGCGTCCGATTGCGGCCCGTTCGATCTGGCCGTCTGCGCGCAGACCAGCGGCGCGCCCTTCCGGGTGGGGCCGGTGCTGGGCGAAGACCCGGAGCACTATCGCCAGCGGCTGGAAGGAACCGTGCTCCACTCGCTGCACTTCCTGCAGGCGCTGGCGCCGGCATCGAAGACGCTGGTGCAGATCGGCACCACGCTCTCCGCGCGGGTGCGGCCCGGGTTCGGGGCGCTCTCCTCTCCCCAGCACGCGCTGCGGGCGCTGTGGCAGGCGGCAGCGGACGAGCTCAAGGCCCGCTCCGTGCACGCCGTCTACCTCGCCCTCGAAGGACAGCTCGCCACCGCGGCGAGCGCGAGCTGGATGCAGCGCCATGGAGCCGAGCGCGCCATTCCGCCCGCCGCGGTCGCCGAGGCGCTCTTGTTCCTGCATGCGCAAGAGAGCCGCGCCTGGACACACGAGCTGTCGTTGCGCCCCGCCGCGTCCGATTAGGGTTCGAGCCGGCGCTGCGGCGCGCCACGACGCCCGGTTCAACCGGTTGCACCATTTGTCAGCCATTGAACATCAAGCGGTGTTCGGGCCGCGTGCCGCGGGCAGATCGGCGGAGTGGGTGGCGTCGTGAAACGCTTCCGGCAATCCCGGGCGCACGCTTTGGCTGCTCTTGTGGCGGCAATCGCGGCGGCTGACGCTGGTTGCGGCGGCGCGAAGGCCGCGGGCAACGGCGCCAGCGGGCGCATCGTCGTCTACACCCGGACAATCGGGTTCCGGCACAACTCCATTCCGGCGGCGCTGGCGGCGATGCGCGACATGGCGGCGCGCGAGCACCTGGAGGTGGTGGCGACGGAAGATCCGGCGGCGTTCAGGCCCGATCCGCTGCGGGGCGTTTCCGCCGTCGTCTTCCTGCACACGACGG
>DASSQZ010000013.1:0-29109 GCA_035702105.1 Myxococcales bacterium
CTCAGAACGCCCGCGTCTCCCCCACCTTCATCTCCACCATCTTCGCCCGCGGCGCCGCCTTCCTGAGCGCCTTCCCGAACTCCTCCGGCGTCCCGGTCAGCACCGGGAAGGTCCCGAAGTGCATCGGCACCACCGTTTTCGCTCCCACGTCCCTCGCCGCGATGGCCGCATCCTGCGGGTCCATGGTGAAATGCCCGCCGATGCAGGCCAGCATCACGTCGGGGTGGAACCTCTCCCCCACCCGCTTCATCTCGCCGAAATAGGCGGTGTCCCCGGTGTGATAGATGGTGGGGCCGCCCTTCACCACGATGACGAACCCGAGCGGCGCGCCGCCGTAGAGGAGGGGACCGCTGTCGCTGGCCCGGAACCCGGAGCTGTGCACCGCCTGCACGAACGCCACGCTCACCTCGTCGGTGAGCCGGAGCACGCCGCCCGCGTTGCCGACCGTGTCGAACCCCGCCGCCTCCTTGGGAACTCCCGCCGCGACGAGCTGGCCACCGAGCTCGGAGGAGGCGATGATCTTCGCGTTGGTCCTCTTCTGCAGCGCGACGGAGTCGCCGACGTGATCGAAGTGGCCGTGGGAGATGAGGATGTAGTCGAGCTTCGCGATCTTCTCGATCGCGCCCTTGTCCTTGTTGGCGGGATTGTCGATCCACGGATCGATGGCCAGCGTCGTGCCGCCCGGCGTCTTCACCACGAAGGCGGCGTGGCCGTACCAGGTCACTTCGGTCTTGCCCTTGCCCTTTCCCTGGGCGAAGGCGGGCGAGGCGAAGAGCGCGAGCAGCAGTGCGAAGATCCTCATGTCGGTTCCTTTCTGAACAGGACTGCAAGCTGACGAAGCCGGGCATCTACCTCCTCGACAAGCCGGTTGGCCACACCAGTTTCTCGCTGGTGCAGGGTTTCATGGACGAGGTGCGCCGCGCCGGGATCCGGCGCGACGAGCTGCCCGTCTGCCACGGCGGCGCGCTCGATCCCTTCGCCAGCGGCCTGCTGCTCCTGCTCGCCGGACAGGCAACCCGGCTGATGGATCTGCTCCATGGCGTTCCCAAGACCTACGTCGCGGAGATCGCCTGGGGGGCCGAGACGGACAACGGGGACCTGCTGGGAAAGGTGACCGCCACCGCCAGCGCGCACGCGCTCACGCCCGACCTCCTCGACGCCGCGCTGCGGCCGCTCCTGGGCTGGCGGGAGCAGGTGCCGCCGGCCCACAGCAACAAGCGCGTCCGCGGCGAGCGCGCCTACCTGCGGGCGCACCGGGGAGAGTCGTTCGAGCTCCCTCCCTCGCGCGTCTACCTGCACGAGGCCCGGTTCCTGGAGCACGACCTCCCGCGCCGCAGCAGACTGAGAATCGTGACCGGCGGCGGCTACTACGTGCGGGCGCTGGCGCGGGACCTGGGGCGCGCCACCTCGGCGCTGGCGCACCTGGGCGCGCTGCGCCGCACCTCGATTGGCCCCTGGGAGGATCCCGGGCCGGGCGGCGCGCGCGTGCACGTCCGCGGCGCGGCGCTCTTTCCCTGGCTGCCCTCGCTGCAGATCGCCGGGGACGACCTCGCCGCGCTCCGCGAGGGGAAGGACCTGCCGCTGCTCGAGCCCTCTCCGCCGCCCTGGCCGCTGCCGGCGGGCTTTCCGCAGCCGGCGCTCGTCCGCGCGCTCCTCGGCGCCGATCTCGTGGCCCTTCTCCGCGAGCGCGACGGCCGCTGGGCCGCGGCCCCGCTGCTGAAGGCGCCCCTCTGAGACCGCGCAACGCCGGCGGCGCCTCCGGCGTGTCGGCCACCAGGTACTCGCCCAGCGTCCTCTGCTCCGGGATGCGCACGCGGCGCGGCGGCGGGGGCGCCCACAACCGATGCCGCGGACCTGGATGCGCCCGGCCTTCACCTCGCCGGCCGCGCCGCTACTTGAAGCGCGAGAGCACCGCCAGCACCTCGTCGATGTCGCCCGCGGTGTGGTCGGCCGAGACCTGGAAGCGGATGAGCTGCTCGCCCCGCGGCACCACCGGGTAGTTGAGCCCGGTGGCGAGCACGCCGTTCTCGCGCAGGAAGGCGACCAGCGCGCGGGTGCGGTCGGTGTCGCGCACCAGCAGCGGCACCACCGGATGCGAGCCCGCGATGGTCTCGAAGCCCAGCCTGGTGAGCCCGTCCCGGAACCGCTGGGTCATCTCCCGCAGGTGCGAGAGCAGCGCCAGCCCCTCGCGCCCGCGGATCAGCTCCAGCGCCGCCAGCGCCGCCGCCGCCTCTCCGGGGGCGATGGGGTTCGAATAGATGTAGAAGGGATTCTTCTCGCGCAGCCAGCGGATCACCGGCGCTTCCGAGCAGATGTACCCTCCGTTCACGCCCATGGCCTTGCCCAGCGTGCCCACCAGCACGTCGGCGCGCCCGCCGGTGACCTCCTCGGTGCCACGGCCGGCGGTGCCGAATCCGCCCACTCCGTGCGAGTCGTCGACGACGAGGATGCAGCCGCGCGGAAAGCCGGCGTCGTGCTTGCGGCAGATCCCGGCGATGCGGTCGATGGGCGCATGATCGCCGCGCATGCTGAAGACGCCGTCGGTGATCACCAGCGCGCCCTCCGCGCCCCGGGACTCCTCGAGCCGCTGCTCCAGCGCCTCGAGGTCGAGGTGCGGGTAGACCTTGCGCGCCTTGTGCGGCGCGAGCTTCATGCCGTTGACGATGCAGTTGTGGTTCAGCTCGTCGGAGACGATCACCGTCTCCGGGCTGCCCAGGCTGAAGAGCACGCCGGCCACCGCGGTGTAGGCGGACCCCGCCGCCATGCAGGCGGGCCGCCCGTGGAACTCCGCCAGCGAGCGCTCGAGATGGTGGTGCGGCTCGTAGGTGCCGCTGATGAAGCGCACCGCTCCGGGGCCAACGCCGTAGGCGTGCGCCGCCCGCTCCTCCGCGTCGAGGAGCTCGCGCCGCAGGCCCAGGCCCAGGTACGAGTTGGAGTTCATGCGGATGAAGGGGCGCTCGCCGTATCCCTCGAGCAGGAAGCGGGGCCCGCGGCCCGCCTGCGCGGGCTTGACCGCCACCACCACCTGCTCGTTCCCCTTGCCGGTGCCGCTGCGATCGATCTCGGCGAGCTGCGCCGAGAGCTCCTCGACCAGCTTTGCGATGGGCATGGCTCCTCCTATCCCTTCAGCTTCTGCAGCATGTCGTCGACCATCGCCTCCAGCCCGTAGCGCGGCTTCCAGTGCCACTCCTCGCGCGCCGCGCTGTCGTCGACCGACTCGGGCCAGGAGTCGGCGATGGCCTGCCGCCGCGGGTCCACGTGGTACTCGATGGTGAACGAGGGAAGCCGCTTGCGGATCGCCTCCGCGATCTCCGCGGGCGTGAAGTCCACCGCGCCCAGGTTGTAGGCGTTGCGGTGCGCAAGGCGCGCGGGGTCCGCCTCCATCAGCTCGATCATCGCGCGGATGGCGTCGGGCATGTACATCATCGGCAGGCGCGCGTCGGCGCGAAGGTAGCAGGTGTAGTTTCCGTGCTGCAGCGCCTGGCGGAAGATGTCCACCGCGTAGTCGGTGGTGCCGCCTCCCGGCTCGGTGGCGTAGGAGATGAGCCCGGGGAAGCGCAGCCCGCGGGTGTCCATGTTGAAGCGGCGGCAGTAATCCTCGCAGAGCATCTCGCCCACCACCTTGGTGACGCCGTACATGGTGGTGGGCCGCTGGATGGTGACCTGAGGGGTGCGCTTCTTCGGCGTGGCGGGCCCGAAGGCGCCGATGGAGCTGGGGAAGAAGAGCGCGCACTTGTACTGCCGCGCCGCCTCCAGCACGTTGACGAGGCCGTTGACGTTGAGCTGCCAGGCCTGCAGCGGCCGCTGCTCGCCGGTGGCCGAGAGCAGCGCCGCCAGGTGATAGACGGTGTCGATGTGGTGGATCTGCATGACCCGGGTGAGGTGGTGCGGGTCCATGCAGTCGACGAACTCGAAGGGGCCGCCGTCGCGCAGCGCCACGTCGGTGGGCATGCGCACGTCGCTCGCCACCACCGCGTCGCCGCCGTACTTCTGCCGCAGCGCGAGCGTCAGCTCGGAGCCGATCTGCCCCACCGCCCCCGTCACCAGGATCTTCTTCATCTCCAACCTTCTCCCCGGGGACCGCCCCCGCGTCGGAAAGCGGCCCTCCATAGCAGAATTCCCCCGGGCGGGCATTGGCGGCGGGTCCCGATCGAGCGCTTGTGGAAGCGTGCGAGCCGGCTGCCGCCGCGCCGCCGCCCTGCTCAGGATTCGTCGGGCCTTCGCTGCGAGAAGTTGGCGTAGAGCACCAGGTCGTAGGTGCCCTTGAGCAGGCCCGCGCAGACGAGCGGCCAGCCGAAGGCGCTGCGCTGCAGCAGCGCGCCGGCGAGGAGCGGGGCGACGGCCGAGGCCAGGCTGCGGGGCACGTTGGTGACGCTGGCCGCCGCGGCGCGCTCCTCGCGCGGCACCATCGACATCACGTAGGCCTGCCGCGCCGGCACGTCCATCTGCGAGAGCATCGAGCGCAGGAGCAGGAAGCACACGGCGAGAGGCAGGGTGGGCATCACGCCCGCGAGGATCAGGAACGCGCTCGAGGGCAGGTGCGTGAAGACCATGGTGCGCACGTGCCCGATGCGCGCCGCCAGCCGCGCGGAGACGAGCTGCGAGAAGGCGCCGAGCACGTTGACCGCGAAGAAGATGGCGCCGGCGGTGGCCACCGGCACCGAGAACCTCCGGAACAGCCAGAGGGCGAGGATGGACTGCACCACGAAGCCGCCGCCGAACGCGTCGAGCGAGAAGAGGGCGGAGAGCTGCAGCACGACCCCGCGCGACCTCTCCAGCGGCGGCGCCCGCGGCGACGGAGGCGGATCCAGCGACGGGGAGAGCCGGCGATAGGCGAACGCGCAGGCCAGGCCCAGGGCTCCGTAGACGAGGAACGAAGCCCGCTCCGCCTGCGCGGCGTGAGCGGGGAGGAGCAGATCGGGCAGGCCCGCCGCCAGCGCTCCGAGCGCGCCGCCCAGCGCCCCGGCGAGGTTGTACCAGGCGAAGAGCGTGGTGCGGTCGCGCGGGGCGGCCGCCTCCGAGAGCACCGCCTGCTCGGTGGGCAGGAAGAGCGTCACGTCGCCGGAGGACGGGTTGAGCGTGCCCACGAACGCGACCAGGAGGAGCGCGCCGAACCCCTGCGCCAGGTAGAAGGCCAACCCCGTCGCGCACATCAGGGCGGAGGAGGCGAGCAGCACGGTGCGGCGGCGATGGCGGTGGCCGAGCAGTCCCACCGCGAGCAGGAGCGCCGCCGAGCCGATCAGGGTGGCGGTGGCGATGGCGCCGATCTGCACCGGCGTGAACCCGCGGCGGGTGAGGTAGCTGGCGAGGAGCACGCTGGCCACGCCGTCGGCGAATCCGCGCGCGCTGCGCGTGGCGATCAGGCGCGCGGCGTCGGATGTCGCGGTTGCAGGAAGCATCCGGCGCTGCAAGATACAACTGTATCATGCAAACGCAAGCCGTGCAGGGCCGCGCCCGGGTGCGCAGGATTTGCGCGTCGCGGAACTGAATCTCATTCTCAGAATGGCTGGTCCGGCCCTTGCTCCCCGGATCGGCCGTGACCCGCACCGCCATCCTGGTCGGCAACCCCAACGTCGGAAAGAGCGCGCTCTTCGGCGCCCTCACCGGACGCTACGTCACCGTCTCCAACTACCCGGGCACCACCGTGGAGGTGACGCGCGGCGCGGGCGTCCTCGGCAAGCGCGAGTGGCACGTGCTCGACACGCCGGGCGCCAACGGCCTTCTCCCCGCCAGCGAGGACGAGCAGGCCACCCGCGACATCCTGCTCGCCGAGCGGGAGTTCGTGGTGGTGCAGGTCTGCGACGCGAAGAACCTGACCCGGGGCCTGCTCATGACCGCGCAGCTCGCCGAGGCGGGCGTGCCGATGGTGCTGGCGCTGAACATGAGCGACGAGGCGGCGGGGCGCGGCATCCAGATCGACGCGGCGGGCCTTGCGGCGGAGCTGGGCATCCCGGTGGTGGAGACGGTGGCGGTGCAGCGCCGCGGCCTTGCCCGGCTGGCCTCGATGGTGGACGAGGCGCGGCCCTCGAAGCTGCGGGTGCGCTACGACCCCGCGCTCGAGGCGGCCATCGCGCAGGTCGAGGCGCTCCTGCCCGCGGGGCAGGGCCTCTCCGGCCGGGCCATCGCCATCATGGCGCTGGCCGGCGACGAGTCGCTGCGCGGCTTTCTCGCCGCCCGCGTGCCGGAAGAGGCGCTCGCCAGGGTGGACGGCCTGCGCCGCGGCCTGACCGGGCGCGAGTCGCTGCGCTTCTCCATCGCCCGCCAGCGGCTCGCCGCCGTGGAGCGCCTCCAGCAATCGGTGGTGACGCGCACCGCGACCGGCCAGAGCGCAGAGCGCGCGCTGCGCAAGCTGGGCGAATGGTCGGTGCACCCGGTCCTGGGCGTGCCTGTGCTCCTCGCGGTGCTCTCGGTCTGCTACCTCTTCGTCGGGCAGTTGGGAGCGAAGACCGCGGTGGATTTCCTCGAGGCGGTGGTCTTCAAGGAATATCTCGTGCCCTGGGCCACCTCGCTGCTCGCGTGGCTGCACGCGCCGGCGCTCCTCTCCGGCGACGCCGGCCTGATCATCGGCCGCTACGGCCTCTTCTCCATGGGCCTCTCCTACGGCGTGGCCATCGTGCTGCCGATCGTGACCACCTTCTTCCTCGCCTTCAGCGTGCTCGAGGATTCGGGGTACCTGCCGCGGCTGGCGGCCATGCTCAACCGCGCCTTCCGTCTGCTCGGCCTCAACGGCAAGGCGGTGCTGCCGCTCATCCTCGGCCTCGGCTGCGACACCATGGCCACGCTCACCGCCCGCATCCTCGAGACGAAGAAGGAGCGGATGGTGGTGACGCTGCTGCTCGCTCTCGCCATTCCCTGCAGCGCGCAGCTCGCGGTCATCTTCGCCATGCTGGCGGGCGTCCATCTCGCCGCTGCCCTCTGGTTCCTCGGCGCCATCGCCGCGGTGATG
Organism: Myxococcales bacterium; assembly: GCA_035702105.1. GTDB lineage: Bacteria > Myxococcota > Myxococcia > Myxococcales > 40CM-4-68-19 > 40CM-4-68-19. The sequence continues at coordinate 6,947 of DASSQZ010000013.1, forward strand.
CTCCTGGTCGGGTTCCTCGCGGCGCGGGTGATCCCGGGGCGCGGGTCCGACTTCATCCTCGAGCTGCCGCCCCTGCGCATCCCCCAGGCCGGAAACGTGCTGGTCAAGACGGTGGCGCGGGTGGAGTGGTACGCCAGGGAGGCGCTGCCCCTGTTCCTGCTCGGGACGGCGGTGCTCTGGGGGATGGATCGCATCGGCGCGCTGGCGGTGCTGGAGCGCGCGGCCGCGCCGGTGGTGACCGGGCTTCTCGGGCTGCCGCGGGAGACCGCCGGGGCGTTCATCCTCGGCTTCCTCCGCCGCGACTACGCGGCGGCGGGCCTCTTCGCCCAGATCGAGCCGGCGCTGCGCGCGGGCGCCGTCACCCGCGAGATGGAGGTGCAGATCGTCGTCGCGCTGGTCACGGTGACGCTGTTCCTGCCCTGCATCGCGCAGCTCTTCATGATGCTGAAGGAGCGCGGGACGCGGGCCACGCTGCTCACGGTGGGCTTCATCCTGCCCTTCGCCTTCGGCATGGGCGGGCTGCTCAACTTCCTCATGCGGAGGTTCTACCTGTGACCTGCGCGCTCTGCGGCTTTCGCTTCGACGAGAAGCAGGCCGGCTGCCGTCCGTCGTGCCCCATGTCCGACGGCTGCACTCTCGTCTGCTGCCCCAACTGCGGCCACGGCGCCGCGGCCGAGGGCCCCATCGCGCAACGCCTGCGCAAGCTGCTCGTGCGCCTGTCCACCGGGAGGAACCGGCTCCCCAAGGCGGAGGACGCAGGCCGCAGCACCACGCCGAGGAGGGGGCCGTGAAGATCCGCAAGCTGGAAGAGCTGCTCGAGACCGTGTTCACCGAGCGCGAGCAGGGCAGGGACCAGGCGGAGAGCGTCCTCGCGCACGCCTTCGAAGGGCACGCGCCGGAGAAAGGTCCCGAGGACTTTCACGAGCTTGCCCGGCTGGGCCTGGTCACGTTCGACGGCGTGCGGGTGGCGCTCACCCAGGAAGGCGAGCAGCGCGCTGCCGGGGTGGTGCGCCGCCATCGCCTGGCCGAGCGCCTGTTCACCGATCTCCTCGCCCTCGACGAGACGCAGACGGAACAGCAGGCCTGCGAGGTCGAGCACGTGCTCTCCGCCGAGGCCACCGATTCGGTCTGCACGCTGCTGGGGCATCCTCCTTCCTGTCCGCACGGCAAGCCCATCCCCGCGGGGCCCTGCTGCGCAGCGTTCTCGCGCACGGTCAAGCCGCTGATCACGGCGCTGGCCGCGCTGCCGCTGGGAGCGCGCGGCCGCATCGCCTTCCTCGCGCCGCGCTGGGCGGAGCGCATGGACCGCCTGGCATCGCTGGGGGTGATGCCGGGCACGGTGGTGCGCCTGAAGCAGCGCGCGCCGTCGGTGGTAATCGAGTCGGGCGAGACTACGCTCGCGCTCGATCCCGAGATCGCCGCCGCCGTCTACGTGAAGCCGGTGGCGTAAAATTTTCGGTTTCCACGGCCCGCGGCTCTCGGCATCGATCTGGCCCGCTCCTTGAAAGGAGATGTGACCCTCAGGAGGTGCCGCCATGCGCCAAGCGACCGCGACCGAGGTCCGCCTTCCCATCCGCGTGCGCAGGACCATCGACGGCGCCGGCGAGATGACCGCGACGATGCTGGTGCACTGCGAATCGCGGCGGCGCTCGATTCCCCTCGACGAGTGCACCAACTGCGATCAGTGCGGGGCCGTGCACGTCGATCCGCTCGAGGAGGACTCCTACGTCACCTGCAGGAAGGGGCCCGTCTTCGGCGCCGACGACACGGTGGAGGAGCGGGTGGTGGCGGACGGCGACCGCACCCGGGTCTGGTCGGTGATGCCCCGGCGCGTGGTCTGCGTGCTGCAGGACGCGAAGACCGACCTGCTCCGCGACATCCTTCTCGAGCGCGGCGTGACCGGCGCCCCGGTGGTGGATCCGCTGGGCACGGTGATCGGGTTCGTCTCGCGCGCCGACCTGCTGCGCGGCGCCTGGCCCTCGCCGGCGGCGTCGGTGGGCGAGATCATGACGCCGCTCGCGGTCACCGTGAGCGAGTCCGCCTCGCTGGCCGAGGCCAGCGCGCTGATGGCCCTCGAAGGCATCCACGTGCTCCCGGTGGTCAACAATGCCGCTGCCGGCAACGTGGTCGGGGTCATCTCCGCCCTCGACGTCCTGCGCTGGTTCGCGCGGAGGTGCGGCTACCTCCGCCAGGACCTGCACACCGGCAACTAGATGTGGAGTCCCGGCCGCCGAAGGCGGCTCAGGGACTACGCCTGTGGTGTTGGACCGCGACGTCATGGGACGCGTTCCAGCCCACGGACCTACGCGCCCACCAGGCCGTGCCGGGCCAGCTTCTCGTACAGCGTGGAGCGGTGCAGCCCCGCGAGCTCGGCGGCCTTCGCCACCGACCCGGACGCCTCGCGCAGGAGCGCCGTCAGGTAGTGCTGCTCCCAGTCGTCCCGCTCCCGGCGGTAGCTGCCCTCCTGCGCCTCCACGTCTCCCGCGCACACCTCCGGCGGCAGGTCGTCCACCGCCAGCGCCTCGCCCCGCGCGAGGAGGAGCGCGCGCTCGATGCAGTTCTCCAGCTCGCGCACGTTGCCCGGCCAGCGATGGTCGAGCAGCACCTTCAGCGCGGCGGGGCTCGCGGGCAGCTCGGGCCGCCCCAGGCGCTGCGCGTGCTTCTTCACGAAGTGCTCCACCAGGAGCGGGATGTCCTCGCGCCGCTCGCGCAGGGGCGGCAGGCGCACCGGCATGACGTGGATGCGGTAGTAGAGGTCCTCGCGAAACGCCCCCGACGCCACCTTCGATTTCAGGTCCTCGTTGGTGGCGCAGACGATCCGCACGTCCGCCTTGCGCGCCTGCCGGCTGCCCACCGGGATGTAGTCGCCATCCTGCAGCACGCGCAGGAGCTTGGGCTGCAGCGGCGGGGCCAGGGAACCGATCTCGTCGAGGAAGAAGGTGCCGCCCTCCGCCGCCGCGAAGAATCCGGGCCGCGCCATGTTGGCGCCGGAGAAGGCGCCCTTCTCGTGCCCGAACAGCTCCGACTCCGCCAGCGCCTCCGGCACCGCCGACATGTTCAGCGCCACGTAGGGCTTCGACGCGCGCCGGCTCATGGCGTGCAGCGCCCGCGCCACCAGGTCCTTGCCGGTGCCGCTCTCGCCCTCGATCAGCACCGGCACGTCGCTCGGCGCCACCCGCTCCAGCACTTCCAGGACCTGTTGCATGGCCGCCGACTTGCCCAGGATTCCCTGCACGCTGCGCGACGCCTGCAGCTCGCGGCGCAGGCGCGCGTTCTCCTTGCGCAGGCCCACGTGCTCCGCGGCGCGCTTGACCAGGAGCTCCAGCGCCTCCGGATCCACCGGCTTGCGCAGGTACTCGAAGGCGCCCGCCTTCATCGCGTCCACCGCGGTCTCCACCGAGGCGTAGGCCGTCATGACGATGACCGGCGCCTCGATGCCGCGGTCGCGGAAGAGCTTCAGCCCGGTGAGCCCGTCGATGCCGGGCATGCGCAGGTCGGTGACGATCACGTCGGGCGGATCCAGCTCGAAGGCCGAGAGGGCCGATTGCACCGAGTCGTAGGTGGAGACGCCGAAGGCCCCTCCCAGCACCCGCGCCATCACCTGCCGGGCCGGCTCGAGATCGTCGATCACTGCGACGCGCGGCTTCATGCGGTCCTCCAGGGGATGCGGATCCGGAAGAGCGCCCCGTGTCCGGTGTCCTCCACCTCGGCCCTGCCTCCGTGCGCCTCGGCAGCCTGGCGCACGATCGCGAGCCCCAGGCCGGTCCCTTTTTCCTTGGTGGTGAAGAACGGCTCGAAGATGTGCTCGCGCACCTGCGCGGGGACGCCCGGCCCGGTGTCCTCGAACTCCACCACCACCTCGCCGTCCTCCTGCAGGGCGCGCACCGAGAGCTTGCCGCCGCCCTTCATCGCCTGGATGGCGTTCACGCACAGGTTCACGAAGGCCTGGCGCAAGAGCTCGGCGTCCACGTTCACGTCGGGCAGCGCCGGGGTGACGTGGAGGTCCGTCGTCACCCTTGCCTCCACCGCCGCCGGCTCGATCACCTCCACCGCCTCGCGCAGCACCGGCTCCACCGACTGCGAGGCCCTCCGCGCCGAGCGCGCGCGGGCGAAGAAGAGGAAGCGCTCCAGCATGGCCGAGGCGCGGCCCGCCTCGCGCTTCACCGCGTCCATGTCGGCCCGGTTGGGATGGCCGGCCGGCAGCTCGCGGGCGGCCACCGCGGCGAAGCCGGAGATGACATGGAGCGAGTTCCCCATCTCGTGCGCGAACCCGGCGGCGATTCCGCCCAGCGTGATCAGCCGCTCGGCGCGGAGGCCCTCCTCGGTGGCGCGGGCCACGCGCTCGTTCAGGGTGGCGATCAGCTGCTCCATCTGCTCGCGGCCCTCGCGCAGCCGCGAGGACATGCGGTTGAACGCGCCCACCAGCTCGGAGAGCTCGGGGTCGGCCGCCACCTTCACCTCGATGCGCTCGCCTTCGGAGAGCTTCTCGGTCGCCCGCACCACCTCGGTGAGCGGACGGGTGATGCGGCGCAGGAGCACGTTGCCGAACATGAGGCCGAGCACGATCCAGGCGAGCGCGATCAGCGCCGCGCCCGTGGCCAGCCGCCTCGCCTCCGCCAGCACGCCGTCGGAGCGGTAGGAGATGCGCACCGCCCCTGCGAGCGTGCCGTCCAGGGCCACGATCGGCGCGCTCGATTCCAGCGGCTCGCGCCCCACCAGCCGCCGCAGCGAATCCATCGGCATCTCGGTGGCGCGGAACGATCCGGGCATCCCGGCGGGGCACCCGCGTCCGGACAGGTCCGCGCACGCCGCCACCGCTCCCTGGCGATCGACGATCCACGCGCGCACCAGCGGCGCCGTCCGCAGCGCCCGCTGCAGGATGGGCATCAGCGCCTCGCGGGCGCCCTCCCTCGGCCCGTTGCCGCCCACCCACTTCTGCGCCCCGAGCGCGATCGAGGAGGCCATCGACGAGCCTTCGCAGGAGAGCTGCTGCTGGGCCTGCAAGAGGCCGCGCCAGAGCGCCACCGTGGTGACGCCGGTGGCGGCGAAGAGCGTCACGCCCGCCACCAGCACCAGGAGCTTGAGGCGCAGCGTCATGCGCGCGACCCCGCGGGGCACAGGCGTTGCAGCGGGAGCAGGGCCGCATGCGCGCGCGCATCATCATCCCGCTGGCGGCGCTGCTCACGCTGGGCGCAGCCTGGAGCGCGCAAAAATTTCGCGCCTACGTCTCCTCGGACGCCCGTTTCTGCGCGACCTGCCACCAGGCGAGCCCCGAGTTTGCGCTCTGGAACAGCGGCGGCCACGCCCGGATCGCCTGCCAGAAGTGCCACCACGCCACCCCGTCGCAGGGCGTCTCCATGCTCGCGGGCTTCATGCTCGGCCGCCAGCCGGGGGGAGGCGCGCATGCCGACGTGCAGATCGGCTCCTGCGCGGCGTGCCATCTCTCCCACGACCCCGCCTGGGTGCAGGTGGGCGCCTCGCGCGGGCACCGGATCCACGCCGTGGAGCAGAAGATCGCCTGCATCCGCTGCCACGGCGCCGGCGTGCACCGCTTCGAGCCGGTGGTGCAGAGCTGCCGCGAGTGCCACGGCGCGCACGCCGTCAACGTCGCCGGCATGCAGCGGCTGCACTGCTTCGCCTGCCACGACTTCCTCTCGGTGGAGACCGACCTGCGCCCGAGCCGGCGCGACTGCCTCCGCTGCCACCAGGCGCAGGGCCTTCCCGCCGGCAACTTCCCCGAGGACGCGCCGATGCGGTTCACCTGCTCCGGCTGCCACAAGCCGCACGAGGCGCGCGCCCTCGTCGACTGCACCTCCTGTCACGACAAGATGACCTCCGCCGGCCTGCATCGCCTGCCCTCGCACCGCGAATGCGGCGCCTGCCACCGCCCGCACTCGTGGATCTCCGACCGCAACGAGTGCCTGCGCTGCCACCGCACCGCCCCTGCCCACGCGGGGAAGCTCACTTGCTCGTCCTGTCACTCGTTCCGGGGAGCTCCGGCTCCGGAGCTCCGTCTGGGTGGCAAGTGAGGCAGGCGCTGCGGTCGATGTCCCTGCCCTGATGCCCCATGCCGAGGTGGCAGCGGTGACAGTGCCCCGCGTCGCGGTGGCCGATGGAGGCGTGCGCGAACTTCGGCCCCTTCTCGAAGACGAGCTGGGAGTGGCAGGGAAAGCAGGGCAGGTCGCCGCGCCTGGGCAGCCGCTCCACCGCTGCCTTCGCAGCGGGCGGCGGCCGCGCCGGCTCCTCCGGCGCGCCGCAGGCAAAGGCCACCAGCATCAGCACGACGCTCTTCACGGCCGCTGCTCCTTCGCGGTGGCGCCGTTGGTCTTCTTCTCGGGGAAGGTGGACTCGTACTCGAGGGGGTGCTCCTCCTTGAGCGCGTGCGTCTCGATGCGGCCGTCCAGCCAGGTCCAGCTCATCGGGAAGACGCTGGGACGCAAGTGAACGTTGTAGAGGTGCCAGACGAAGAGCGCGAGGGCGGCCAGGGTGGCCTCGTCGCCGTGGGCGATCTGGGCCGCCTCGAGCACGCTGCCGGGCAGCACGCGGGAGAACCCCACCGGGAACCAGCGGATCAGCCCGGTGCCGAACATGATGGCGACGCCCCAGAACACCGCCCAGTAGTCGAACTTCTCGTGGTAGGCGAAGCGCGCGAACTTCGGCCGCTCGGCGCTGATGCCGAGGAAGTAGGAGAGATTGCCGAACATGTCGGAGATGTCCTTGGGCGTGGGCACCATGCCGAAGATGTTCCGCTTCTTCGCCGCCAGCACCGTGAGGTAGCCGAGGTGGTAGAGCGCCGCGACGCCCATGGCGATGCCGGCGAAGCGGTGGATGACGCCGGCGCGGTGGATGCCTCCGAAGAACGAGGTGATCGCCTGCGAGGCCGAGACCTGGGCGGCGCGGAGCGGCCATTCGGTGAGCACCAGCGTGATCACCGACGCGATCAAGAGCCAGTGCTGCACCAGCTGGTGCCTGTCGAACCGCACCACCGACCCGGGCAGCGAGGCGGGCACCGAAGCGCGCGAAGAGGCGAGGCCCCGGCGGCGTCGCAGGATACGGCGCACCTCGGCTCCGAAGTCGAGGATGACGTGCACCACCAGGAGCGTGAGCGTCACCGAGGTGAGCCAGGAGAACATCACCATGGTCCAGTAGGCCACCGGGCGGGTGCTCTTCTTCACCGGCTGGTGCGTGAAGGTGGCGGCGAAGGCGGCGGTCGCGCCCTTGTGGCACTCGGCGCAGGTCTTCACCTTGTTCTCGCCGCTGACCGGCGAGTCCGCCGAGCCCACCGCGGCGACGTCGTGGGCGCTGTGGCAGTTCATGCACAGCGGAGCGCGGGTGCTGCCCAGGGTGCGCAGGCGCCCGTGCACGGAGTCGCGGTAGCTGTCGGCCGGGTTTTCGGAGAGGCCCGCCTGCTTCACCAGCTCGCCCTTCTCGTGGCAGCCGATGCAGCGGGAAGCAAAGAGCGAGGCGCGCTGCGCTGCGGCCATGCCCTTGGGTACCGCGTGCGGGCTGCCGTGGCAGTCGAGGCAGAGCGGGCCCGCGACGGCGCGCTTCTCGCTCAGCCATCTCCCGTGCACCGAGGCGGTCCAGTCCTCGAGCTGCGACTGGTGGCACTTGCCGCACGCGGCGAGGGCCGCGGGCGCGGTGCTGCGCTTGCCGACGCGGTCGATCAGCTTCTGCTCGGCCTCGGTGAGCGGCGGCGGCTTCGAGCGGTGCAGGTCGAAGTCGTAGCCGCGGTGGCAGTCGGCGCATTCGAGCTTGGCGTGGATCGAGCCGGCGAACGCCTGGGCGTCGAAGAGCGGCGCCGTGTGACAGGCGAGACAGCTCTGGTTCGACGCCGCCGCGGCGGTTGCGCAGGCGAGGACCAGGAGGGCGGCGAGGATGGGTGCGCGCATGGAGCCGCGGGATTGCAAAGGTCGCGCCTCACTGCGAAAAAACTCAACGGGGCGCAGGATCTTCGATGCGAAGATCCTGCGCCCCGCGGAATCACTCGGTCTTGGCTTGCGGCTCCGAAACCTTTGCCGGCGGCTCGCGCGAAGCGGCTGCGATCATGTGACCGAGCGCACTTGCGGCGGCGGCGCCCGACACCGCAAAAATCGCGGCGGTCGCGAAGACGCCGAGGAGCATGCCGAACCCCACCAGGCCGCGCGCGAAGAGATGCTGCGGCAGGGGCGATCCGAAGATGCCGTCGGCGAGCATCAGCCCGGCGTACCCGCCGTACATCATCGCGGGAAGGAACCCGACGGCGAGGAAGAGGACGAGACCCACTGCGGCTCCGGTCACTGCCAGCGTCTTGTTGCGCCTCCACATGGCGTTCTCCTTTTGGTTTGGCCAGACGCCCTCTCCCCTGTGCAGCGGCGCTGCCAAGAAATTGTCCTGTGATTACAGTCGGTAACGGCGGCAGTTGTCGGGATGTGCCGGAAGCGTGTCGGCGCTGACCGACATGCCGCAAAATGGCGGCGGCGGCGCAAAGTTGTCGGCGGCGGCGCAGCCTGTTTTGACTCTGGAAACTCCGGATCGGCGCATGGATTTCGCGCCCGTTGAGATTCTCCTCACTCTGCACGCAAGCGTGGCGCGGAGCTTGCTTTGCGTGGGCTCGTGCGCCCCATCCTCGCCGCCATCCTCGTCGTCTCCTTCCCGGCTGCCACCCGCGCGGCCGATTCCTGCCGCGACTGCCACGCGCAACTGGAGCCCGCGCTCAAGAACGCCGCCGATCAGATGGGCTCGAAGGACGTCCACGCAAAGGCGGGACTCTCCTGCGTCGACTGCCACGGCGGCGACGCCACCTCCAGCACCAAGCACGTGGCCCACGGCAAGGACTTCACCGGCAAGCCCGTCAACGCGGCGGTCGCCACCGCCATGTGCGGCAAGTGCCACGCCAAGCCCGCGGAGAACTACGCCAAGGGCCCGCATCACGTGGAGAAGGCGGGCCGCAACAACCCGCGCTGCTACACCTGCCACGGCGCCCACGGCGTGCAGACGGCCTCCATCGATCTCATCGCCGAGCCGCTCTGCACCACCTGCCACACCTTTCCCCAGGCCTCGCGCATCCACAAGGCGCTGCGCGACGCCGAGCGCGAGATCTCCGAGCTCGACCTGCAGCTCCCGCCCAACAACCCCGGGCACGCCAGGCTGAAGGACGCGCGAGGCGAGCTGCGCGGCATGGCGCACGCCCTCGATCTCTTCGCGCTGACCCGCAACGCCTCGCACGCGCTCGAGGTGGTCGATCAGGTGCGCGCGACCGAGCTGCCCAAGGTGAAGGCGCACGTCTGGGTGAAGCCGCTGCGCATCACCGCGCTGGTGCTCACCGCGGTGATGCTGCTGCTCGCCGCCGGCTTCGCCGCCCGCTTCGTCTGGGCGCACCGGCACCACATCCCCGTGGTCGGCAAGCTCGGCCGGGCGGAGTGGAAGATCCTCGGCGTCGCCGGAGGCGTGCTGGCGGTCGCCTTCGGCATCATCGCCTGGCGCGGCAACCGGTACATCGAGCACGAGCCCAGGTTCTGCCTCTCCTGCCACACCATGAACTCGGCCTACGACCTGTGGGAGCAGAGCGGGCACAAGAACATCGAGTGCCACGCCTGCCACGTGCCCAACACGGTCAGCAACCTCAAGCAGCTCTGGGTCTACACCACCCAGCGGCCCGACGTGGTGGTGCGGCACGCCGAGGTGGACCGCGACGTCTGCGAGAAGTGCCACGCCGGCGGCAGCAGCGCCGCGAAGAAGAACCACATCGCGGACACGCCCGGCCACCGCATCCACGCCCAGAAGGCGCGGATCGAGTGCGTGCTCTGCCACTCCACCTCGCTCCACCGCTTCAAGCCCCCCAGGGACATGTGCGTGCAGTGCCACAAGCAGATCACGCTGGCGGCCGCGGGCACCATGGCGGAGATGCACTGCCTGCAGTGCCATCCCTTCATGGCCGACGACGCCAAGCGGCCGCTCAAGCCCGATCGCGCCCTCTGCCTGGACTGCCACCAGAACCGCCAGATCAAGGGCGAGGTGTTCCCGGCCAAGGCGCCGATGAAGTGGGACTGCGGCAAGTGCCACAAGCCGCACGAGAAGATCCGGCTCGCCAACGCCGACTGCATGAAGTGCCACGACGCCATCAACGAGGGCCTGCACCAGGTCAAGGCGCACGCGGAAAACTGCCAGGGCTGCCACAAGCCGCACAGCTGGAGCAGCGGCGTGGCCTCCTGCACGGGGTGCCACGAGAAGATCGACCCTGCCAGCCATCATCCCGGCAAGGGCGCCTGCACCGAATGCCACGGCGCCTGGAACGACAACTGGGTGAAGCTGGCTCAGCTCACCAGGAGGAAGTAGCCCGCGAACGCGGTGGCCGCGACGTACATCAAGGGGTGCACCTCGCGCGCGCGGCCGAGCAGGAGCTGCACCGCCACGTAGGCGAGAAAGCCGTACCCGATGCCGTGCGAGATCGAGTACGTGAGCGGAATGGTGACCAGGAGCACGAAGGCGGGCAGGGCGGTGGGCAGCGCGCGGAAGTCGATGCGCGCGATCTGCTGGAACATGAGGAAGCCCACCGCCACCAGCGCCGGCGCGGTGGCGGCGGGCGGCACGATGCCGGCGATGGGCGCGGCGAACGTGGCCAGCGCGAAGAGCAGGCCCACCACCGCGGTATGCAGGCCCGTGCGCGCGCCCTCGGCCACGCCGGCGGCCGACTCGATGTAGCTGGTCACCGAGCTGGCCCCGAACAGGCCGCCCACCGCCGCCGCGACGGAATCCACCGTGAGCAGGCGGCCGAGGCGCGGGATCTCGCCCGCCGCGTCGGTGAGCTGCGCCTCCTCGGCGATGGCGGTGCTGGTGCCGATGGTGTCGAAGAAATCGACCAGCAGGACGGCGATGAAGAGCGGCAGCATGCGCAGGCTGAACGCGCCGCGCAGGTCGGCCTTGCCGAAGGTCTCGAAGCGCGGGGCCGAGAGCCAGGCGCCGTCGGGAAGCCGGGCCACCTTCGCGACCAGCGCCAGGACGGTGCAGGCGGCGATGCCGGCGAGGATGGCGCCGTTGACCTTGCGCGCCATCAGCGCCGCGATGAGCAGCAGGCCCGCGAGCGCGATCGCCGTCTGCGGGTCTCGCAGCGTCCCGAAGGTCACCGGGGGGAGCGAGCCCGCATTGCCCGCCGCCAGCGCCTGCACCGTGCCGGGCGGCACGACGACGAGGCGTGCATTGACCAGGCCGATGAAGGCGATGAAGAGGCCGATGCCCACGCCGATGGCCCGGCGCAGGTCGCGGGGGATGGCGCGCATCAGCGCCTCGCGAAAGCCCACCAGCACGAGCACCAGCATGGTGAGCCCGTCGAGCACCACGAGGCCCATGGCGATCTGCCAGGAGCCGGCCGCCGGCGCCACCTGGTAGGCGATGACCGCGTTCAGGCCCATCCCCGGCGCCAGCGCGATGGGGAAGTTGGCGCCGAAGGCCATCAGCAGGCAGCAGACGGCGCTGGCGGCGGCGGTGGCGGCCACCACCGGGCCCGCCGGCATGCCGCAGGCGGCGAGGATGGCAGGGTTGGCGAAGAGGATGTACGCCATGGTCAGGAAGGTGGCGAACGCGCCGCGGACCTCGCGGCCCGCGGTCGTGCCGCGCGCCGTCAACTGGAAGAGCCGGTCGAGCACGCAGGAATCGGTGACATGACGGGCCCGGGAACGCAACCGCTGCGCGCCATACGTAGGTTTGCGCGAACCGGCTGCGCCAGGTCGCCTGCTTTCAGAGTGATGCGGCCCGGGGCACGATCCTTGCTCATCCCTGGGCTTGCAGTTCGCGGGCGGCGCGGTGCTGCTTCCCGGCGCAACTTCGCGCCTCTCGGGGCGGGAGCACCGCCGCGCCGCCACGCGTTTTTCAGGGTCTGCGGAGCGCACCCAGGGCGTAGGGGACGGCGACCTCGACGCGGAGCGTCCTTGGCCCCAGTCCAAAGACCGTGAAGCCGTGGGCCCGCAGGAGGTCGAGCTCGAAGGGCACCCAGCCGCCGTCCGGGCCGACCGCCAGGACCACGCGCCTTGCGGTTCGCGGCGGAGCGGCCGGCGCTCCCGGATGCGCCACGAGGCGCAGGGTCTCGGGCCAGAGGGCGTCCAGCTCGTCTTCGACGAAGGGGCGGAAGCGGGGGCGGACCAGGACCTCCGGGAGCCGGGTGTCGCGCGCCTGCTCCAGCCCAAGGACGAGAAGCTCCTCCACCGACCCGGGCGCGAGGACGCCGGAGTCGAAATAGCTCTTCTCCACCCGCGCGGCATTGAGCAGCACGATGCGATCGACGCCCAGGGAAGCCGCGGCGGGCAGGATCCTGCGGAGCGCCTTGGGCCGCGGGATCGCGACCAGGAGATCCGCGCCGGCGCGGGGCGGAGGGGCGTCGGTCAGCTCCGGCCGCAGCACCAGCTCGGCATCGTCGAGGCGAAGGATTTCCCCGGTGCCCAGGAGGCCGCCCAGCCTCCCCACGCGCACCGCGTCGCCCGCCGCGGCGCGCAGCACCTCGCGGGCGTGCAGGAGACGCCGGCCGGTCAGGCGGACGGTGCCGTCCTCGCGAAAGTCCGCCTCGCGGAGCAGGAGCAGGTTCATCGGGCGATTCGGCGAGGCATTGTAGCGTTAGAATGCGGCCGTGCGCCTCCTGCAGCATCGCATCGCCGGTCCCGAGCCCTGCCCCTACATCGACGGCCTCAGCTCGCAGACCGAGACCCTGCTCATGACGGGAGTGAGCCCGCTCGAGCTGGAGCGGCTGCTCGAACGCGGCTGGCGCCGCTTCGGTCCGGTCTACTTCCGGCCGGTGTGCGATTCCTGCGACGAGTGCGTTTCGGTCCGGGTGCCGGTGGCCACGTTCTCGCCCTCCGCCAACCTGCGCCGCGTCCTGCGCCGGGCCCAGGGGGTGCGGGTGGAGGTGGGCGAGCCGGCCGTGGACGACCAGCGCCTCGCGCTCTACCGGCGCTGGCACGGCGAGCGCGAGGCCGGCCGCGGCTGGAAGCCGGACCGCATCGGCGAGGAATCGTACGCGATGCAGTTCTGCTTTCCCCACCCGGCCGCGCGCGAGTTCTCGTACTGGGAAGGCGACCGGCTGGTGGGCGTGGGCATCGCCGACGAGACGCCGAACGCGCTCTCCGACGTGTACTGCTACTACGATCCCGGTTGCAGGGGTCTGTCGCTCGGCACCCTCAACGTGCTCCAGACGCTCCAGTACGCGCGCGAGAAGGGGCTCGCGTACGTGTACCTGGGGTACCGCGTGGAGGCCTGCGCCTCGCTGCAGTACAAGGGGCGCTTCCAGCCGCAGGAACGCCTGCGCGGGCGCGTCGAGGGTGACGGCACGCCGCGCTGGGAGCGTGCATGAAGCTGCACCAGGAGGCGGTGCAGGTGGAGCCCCGCCGCCCCGGCCTGCACGACGTCACCGAACGGGTCCGACAGGTGGTGGCCGCCTCCGGAGTGCGCACCGGGCTGTGCAACGTCTGCATCCAGCACACCAGCGCCTCGCTCCTGGTGCAGGAGAACGCCGACCCCGCGGTGCTTCGCGACCTGCAGCGCTTCCTCTCGCGGCTGGCCCCGGAATCGGGGGAGTACGAGCACGACACCGAGGGTCCCGACGACATGCCGGCGCACCTCCGCGCGGCGCTGACCCGCACCGCCGAGACGCTGCCCGTGAGCGGCGGCGACCTCGCCCTCGGCACCTGGCAGGCGCTCTACCTCTGGGAGCACCGCCACTCGGCGCACCGGCGCAGCCTGGTGGTCACCGTCTGGGGCGAGTAGCGCCGGAGCGGGGAAAAGGCCGCTGAACTTTCCGGTGCGCGGGGCACCGCCGTCCGCCTATGCTTGTGCCCCATGAAGTTGAACCGCCTGATGGGACGCTACCTCCAGGACCTCCGCAGCCGCGAGGTGGAAGCGGCGGTCGCGCCCCGCGGCCCCGACGTGCGCATCGTCGAGGCGGGCGGCTGCTTCCTCCTCGGCGGCTTCCTCGAGAAGCGGCACCTGAGCGCCGCCGACTTTCCCGACCAGACCGGGCTCGAGTGCAGCGCCAACAAGCTGCGCATGGAGGCGATGTTCGACGCGCGCATCGCCTCCTCCTGCCCGCTCTTGCTCCTCACCGCGGGCCTGGTCACGGCGCGCACGGTTTCCGAGGCGCTCTCGCGCTATCCGGGGCGCTTCAACGTCATCGTCTCCTACGACGGAGAGAGCTGCGCGGTGCGGTTCCACAAGATCCGCGCCGGGCAGAGGTGGCTGGCCGAGGACCTCGAAGGCTACGTGGACGAAGGCGTCCTCGTCTTCGAGGCCGGCAGCGCCGCGCCGTTTCCCGCATTGCTCTCCGCGTGATTTTGCCGCCCGACATTCATTTCGACGGTCGGTGAATGTGGGTAATGCGCCGCGTCGCCCGTCTCGATGAGCGCTTGCACGCTCCGGACAAGAGCTTCCGCGCCCTTAAGTCGTTGACCAGCGAACAGGCGCCCGGCTAGCGTTTCGTCCTGCTGCTGTCGTTGCGCTTCCCCAAAAAACCGGAGCTCAAATTGGTCACCAAAAAGTGGCTGTGGGTCGCGGCCGGTGCCGTCGCATCCGCAGCGCTGGTCGGAAGCCCTCGCATCGCGAGGGCCTACAAGGCATGGGAGTTGTCACAGCGCCAGGCTGCCATTCTCGCTGCGAAGAACGCGATCGCCGCCGGCGCCGATGGTCTTCCGGAGTTGGCCCCGCTGGTGAACGAGATCGCCGCCGATCCGGCTGCGACCGAGGAGACCGACGACGCCGAGATCCGCCGGCTGGTGATGGCCGCAGAGATCGGCCCGCGCACGCCCGAGGCGCAGAAGTACCTGCTGAACCTTGCCGCGGAGGAGCAGGCGAAGTGGGCGGGCAACGCCCCGCTGGCTCCTTCGGCCAGCGCGCCCGGAACGCGGGTCTGGGAGACCCTCGGTCCGCTCGCTGCGCGCTCCGAATTCAACGGCACCTATTACAAGGGAATGGATTCGGGCCGGCCCACCGCCGTTGCGGTGCACCCGGGAAACCCCGACCTCACCTTCCTCGCCACCTCCGGCGGCGGCGTCTGGGTCGGCGACCTGAGCGGCAACTACCCCACCTGGCAGCCCATCACCGACAACCTCGGCGGGCTGGCGGTGGGCGCCGTTGCCATCGACCCGAACTTCGACGCCGGCACCGGCACCGTCACCATCTGGTTGGGCCTTGGCGACGCCTTCGACCAGCAGTCGGGCCTGGTGGTGAAGGGCACGTACACGCCGGGCGCCGCAGCGGGCATCTGGAACACGCCGGTGGCGCTCGGCGCCGCCAATCACCCCGCCGACAACTTCTCCAGCTCGCCGCTCAACGTGCGCCAGATTCGCGTCGACCCCAACAACAGCTTGCACCTGCTCGTGGGCACCGACGACGGCCTCTACACCTCGGTCGACGGCGGCGCGAGCTTCCAACTCGTCGACCTGCCCAACGACGCGAGCACCGGGCCGACCCGCGAGAACGTCTGGGAGATCCAGTATCTCGGCGCCGTCGCTGGCACTTCGCAGTGGCTGGTCAGCGGCGTCTACGCGTGCCCGAAGCTCGCCGGAGCGACCACCGGCACGCGGCCGCCGTCGGCCGGGCTCGGCGCCGTCTCCTGCGCGGGCGACCCTAACACCGCCCACTTCAACAAGGGCGACTTCTGGAAGAGCACCGACGGCGGCGTCACCTGGTCGTCGATCCGCGCCGCGGGCGGGCTGCCCACTGAAGTCACGCAGAGCCTCGGCACCGAGGTCGGCCGCATCGCCTTCGCCGCGAGCGCCACGACCGATCCCACCACGACCGTGCTCTACGCCCAGGCAGGCACAGTCCAGGAGAGCAGCATCACCGGCTTCACCACCGCGACGTCCGCATACATGAAGAGCGTGGACGGCGGCAGCACCTGGACGCGCATCGCAACCGGCCTCACCCTCTCCAGCCCCGCCACCGCGGCGACCGCTGTGACCAACCCGACCATCCTCGCCGGCGAAGGACAGTCGGGCTGCACCACCATGAACCTCGGCCACGTGCAGAGCTGGTACAACCTGACCGTCGCGGTCGATCCCGGCGACTCCAACCGCGCGATCTTCGGCGGCGACCTCTGCAGCGCCCGCACCGTGGACGGCGGCGCCACCTTCCAGCTCGCCTCCGACTGGCTGCCGCAGAGCGGCCTCGGCTTCACCAACAACGGCTTCCTTCCCTATGTGCACGCGGACTGGCACACCACGCTGGCGCTGCGCATCAACGGCCTGTCCGTGCTGCTTGCCGGCACCGACGGCGGCATCTTCGTCACCCGCAACATCTGGGACGTGCCCACACCCGAGCTCGGGTCGTGGTCGCAGCCTGACGTGGGCCTCGCCACGCACCTCTTCTACGGCATCGGCACCGGCGACCCGACCCTGGGCAACCCCAACGTCGTCTTCGGTGGGCTGCAGGACAACGGCACGCGCTGGCGGCTGGTCCAGGACGAGAACTTCGTCGCGGAGTTCAACCCGGGCAACTGGGACCAGATCCTCGGCGGCGACGGCCTCGGCGCAGCCGCGGTCTCAGACAGCAACGGGCAGAACCAGGTGTACTGGATCTCGGTCAACGGCAGCCGCCGCTTCTGCGTGCCGCGGATGTGGGACTGCAGCCAGGCCACGCGCATCCAGAACGGCGCGGAGGAAGCCAACTGGCGCAACCCCGGCGCGGCGGCGCCGGATCCGTTCCTCATCCGCTACGATACGCTCGGAGACGACAGCGGCGCGGTGGCGTCCGCGTCGAACACCTCGGCGCGGCTCTGGTTCATCGACCCGGTCTCGCTGCTCGCCTCGGTGCGCACCGTCGTTCCGGGACCGATCACGGTGGACGGCACCGCCCGCTCCATCCGCGGCATGGGGCTGCGCGTCTCGCCCTACCGCTACACCATCGACGGCGTGTCCAACACGCGGATCTACGGCGGGGTGACCACCAGCAGCACCACGGCGATGGGCTCGTTCCTCACCTACGACGAGCCCGGCGTCGGCGCGACCACCGTCACCGCTCCTCACGGCGTCAGCTTCCCGGGCTTCACCGGCATCGGCACCGGCACGCTGTGGATCGGCAACGGCAGCGACTTCGCCGCTCCGCAGAACCCGGCCAGCCTGGGCGGCACCGACTCCAAGCTGACCTGGCTGGTGTCCAGCAACTCGGTGCTCTCCAACCCGGTCAACTGCGCGAACCCGGCGGCGGCGAATTGCGACCCGGCGGTCATCATCCCGCCCGTCATCGGTCACCTCTACAAGACCCTCGACGGCGGCAACACCTGGACGGCGTTCCACGGCAACGGCACGGGCTTCGACCTGCCCAACGCCCCCGTCTACGTGATCCGCTACGACCCCGCCGACACCACCGACCAGACCATCTGGGTGGGCACCGAGCTCGGCCTCTACCGCACCACCGACGGCGGGAACACCTGGGCGCGCTACGGCACCGGGCTTCCGCTGGTGCGCGTGACCGACGTCCGCATCTCCAACAACGGCAGCGTGGTCCGCGTCTCCACCTACGGGCGCGGCATCTGGGAGATCCACCCCAATAGCGAGCCGGCCACCGCCAACGGCAGCGGCGACTTCGACCGCACCAAGGTGATCGACTTCTTCAACCTGGCGTCGCTGGCGGCGCGCATGGGGTCGACGCCGGCCGCCACCAACAACCTCGTCTACGATTCCGCCGTCGACATGGACGGCAATTCCACCATCGACGACGCGGACGTGACCGCGCTCGTCGCCAGGTTCGGGAGCACCATTCCATGAAGCGCCTCACCCTGACGCTTGCGATCCTCGCGGCTGCCTGCAGCAGCTCGAAGCCGCCCGCCCCTGCGGCCCTCAGCATCGACGTGTTCATTGCCGCGCCGGCCTCGGTCGCGCTCGGCGAGTCCACCCAGCTCATCTTCAGCGCTACGGCCGGCGCGCAGCTCAAGCTCGATCCGGGCGCGCTGGACGTGAGCGGGAAGACCTCGGTCACGGTGACGCCCTCCACGGACACCACCTACACGCTGACCGCAACCAAGGATGGCCAGACGGCCACGAAGACGGCAGCCGTCTCGGTGGGCGCCTCGAAGTCCTCGGCCTTCCGGCTCACGCATTCCGACGTGGCCGTCGCGGGCGACGCGGTGAGCTTCACCGTCGCGGCCCTCGATTCGGCGGGCGCGGTGAACGCGAACTACCGCGGCACCGTGCACTTCGTCAGCGATGACGCGCAGGCAGTCTTGCCCGCGGACGTGACCTTCGCCGCGGCGGACGGCGGCCAGAAGACCGTGTCCGCTTCCTTCAAGGCGGCGGGCACCCGCATCTTCGTGGCCGCCGACGCCGCGAACGCGAGCGCCCAGGGCATCGCCCAGGTGCGCGTCTCGGCAGCGGGGGCGGCGCGGCTCGGCCTCTTCGGGCTTCCAGCCACCGGGGTGGCGGGCGATCTGGTGTCCATCACGGTCACCGCCTTCGACGCGTTCGGCAACGTGGCCGACGGCTTCGCCGGCACCGTCACGTTCACCTCCAGCGATCCGAAAGCCCTGCTCCCCGCCGATTTCACCTTCGCGCCGGCGGACAAGGGAACGCGCAGCTTCACGGTGGTCCTCAGCACCGCCGGCGACACCACGGTCTCAGCCGCTTCCACCAGCCTCGTGGGGGCGACCGGTAACGTGAAGATCGGGCACGCCGCGACGGCTCTCTCGGTCGCATTTGCCGGACCGGACGCCTGGGCGGGCTTTGCGGGAGCGGCGACCGTGACCGCCGAGGACAGGTTCGGGAACCGTGCCGGCAACTACGCCGGGACGGTGGCGTTCACCAGCTCCGACCCTTCGGCGGTCCTTCCGGCCAACCTGACGTTCACCGCGGCGGACAACGGACAGAAGACGGTGAGCGTGACCTTCAACACCATCGGAAGCCAGACGCTCACGGCCACCGACACC
Source organism: Myxococcales bacterium (assembly GCA_035702105.1). Classification (GTDB taxonomy): domain Bacteria; phylum Myxococcota; class Myxococcia; order Myxococcales; family 40CM-4-68-19; genus 40CM-4-68-19. The sequence goes on from DASSQZ010000013.1 coordinate 25,824, forward strand.
GTGACCGCAGACATCACCGGGAGCGGCTCGCAGGCGGTCCACGGGCTCGTCTACACGAACCCGGCCGCCGGCGGGAAGGTGCGGCTCGTGCTCGACGCCGCGGCTTCCAGCGCGAGCGTGGCGCAGCTCGATCTCGTCTCCAACACGTCGCTGTTCCCACTGACGGCCGGAACCAACGACACGGTGCGGAACGGCGCGTTCGCGGCCGGCATGAACCTGCCGCTCGACACCACCAAGGTGGGGCCGGATGCCACGCTGATGGTCACGACGGCGCCCACCACCGTGCCCGCCAGCAGCGCCGTGCTCAACCTGGGCGCTGCGCCGCAGGCGGTGGGCGCCGCCATCTCCAACGGCATCCTCTACAGCGGCATCAGCCAGAAGCGCATCGATGCCACCGCGGGTGCCGCCGCCCACAACGCGCGCGGCGACGTGGCGGTGCGGCCGTTCCCCGGCGCGGCGTCGTTCTACTACTCGCTCCGGCTCAGGCTCACGCCGGGAGCAACGCCGGGCACGGTGTTCGACGGCCAGGCGCTGGCGAGCAACCTCAAGTTCCGCGCGGCGGTTCGCGACCGGTCCGGGTCCGACGTGTTCTCGGGCACGGCCGACTTCGCCATCGGCAAGCTCGAGGTGAAGTAAGGCTCGACGGGACGGGAACCTCCGCGGGCCCGGTCGCGAGGAGCGGCCGGGCCCGCCGGTTTTCCCCGACCATGCCCATCTTGCACCTCATGGCGCGCGGCGAGATCGTGGACGATCCCTCCTGCACCGGCGAGGCGGGCGAGCGCCCGCAGCAGAACAGCGAGCAGCGGCGGCCGGTCATCGGCGTCATCGGCGATGGGCAGCCGGGTTCGGACCGCGAGCGCACTGCGGCCGAGGTGGGAGCGGCGCTGGCGCGGGCGGGCGTACACCTGGTCTGCGGCGGCCTGGGCGGCTGCATGGCGGGCGCCTCGCGGGGCTACAAGCAGGCGAACGGCGCCGGCATCTGCCTGGGGCTCCTGCCGGGGACGTCCCGCGAGGAAGCGAACCCGTGGGTGGATCTCGCCATCCCCACGGGCGTGAACTCCGCGCAGGGCGCGCTGGTCGCCATGGCGGTGGACGGGGCCATCGTGGTGGGCGGCGGTGGCGGGACCCTCAGCGAGGTGGGATTGCTCCTGCGCGACGGCAAGCCGGTGGTCGCGCTGGGCGGCACCGGTGGAGCGGCGGAGATGGTCGGGGGACAGAAGCTCGGCAAGGTCAGCGTGCGCCTCGCCCACTCGGCCGGCGAGGCGGTCCGCATGATCCTCGACGCGCTCTGCGAGCGAAATCCCGAGAAGGCCATCGAGATCGGCGAGCTCGGGCGCTGAGGCCGGCTCATCCGGGCTGCGCGGGCGATCCGCGCTGCTCGAGATGGAAGATGCGCGCGTAGCGTCCCAGCCTGGCCGCCAGCTTGTCTCGCTTGGAGTCCTGCTCCATCAGCTTGAAGGCGTCGTCGACCTTGACGTCGAGCCAGAACGCAAGGCAGGCGAGGCAGGCCATCCACGGCAGCACGTACGCGCCGGGGTACGTCTGCAGGTAGTCGGGCAGGATCGGCGAGATGAGATCGGCGATCAGGTAGACGACGGTGATGACGGAGGCCGAGACGATGGCAATCCACAGCGCCAGGCAATGGAGCACCCGCGCCCAGTCGCTGACCGGGTCCCTGGGACGCGGCTCGCGGAAATAGGGATGGATGAGCATGGCCACCATGATGCCGACGTCGATGGGAATGCCCCACGCGCGGGTCATCCGGGAACGTTCGATCAGCAGCCAGGCCAGGGCCGCGGCGCCAATCCACGCGAGGCCGCCGATCGCCCGGCGAAGCCACGTCTTCTTCCCGGCATCTCCGGGTCCTCCGGCGGCCTCCGGCGGCGCGGGCTCGTGCCTGCTGAGCCAGGGATGAAGCAGCAGGGCGACGATGGTCACGACGCCCAGCGCCCGCGCCAGGGAGGATCCGAGCGCGCAGCCGATGAGCACCAGCAGGCTCAGGTTGAGCCGCCACCACGCGTTCGGCATCCTCGCGCTCGGGCTCAGGTTGCGCGCCTTGACCCAGAGGATGTCCATGGCGAGCAGCGCGGAGCCGAGGACGAGAAATGCAGGATCCGGCAGCAGCGACTCGTCGATCCGGCAGGCATGGCCGAGGAAGATCAGCAGCACCGACTCGGTCAGGATCACGCAGAAGTCCGTGAACCACACGTCTCCGTTCCCCTCCTTGTCGCAGAGCGAGGCGAGGTGGAGCGCGTTTCCGTAGGTGAAGCGGACGGCGGTGGCGACGAAGGCCAGCGCGAGAAAGACGCAGGCGGCGCGCCCCGGCGCCGAGCCCTGGTGGTGCCACGACTCCATGACGGCGGTGGCCATCTCGTGAAACGCGACCGCCGCGAGCAGGTCGACGAACAGCCACGAGGCCTCGCAGCGAAGCTCGCGTAGCTTCTGCGCGGACGCTCGGGTCGCTTCTTCCATGATCCCCCCCAGGGTTGCGTCAGCCCGATCTCATGGGACTCCGATGTCTTCGTTCCACAGCGACGGGTGCTCGCGGATGAAGTCGCCCAGCATCGCCGCGCACTCGTCGAGGTCGAGGTCCGTCACCGTCGCGCCGTGGCGGCGCATGAAGTCGGCGGCGCCGGCGAAGTTGCGCGCCTCCCCCACCACCACCCGCGGGATTCCGAATTGAACGACCGCGCCGGCGCAGAGATAGCAGGGCATCAGGGTCGAATAGAGCGTGGACCGCCGGTAATCGCGGATGCGCCCGGCGTTGCGCAGGCAATCGATCTCGGCGTGGAGGATGGAATCGCCCTGCTGGACGCGCCGGTTGCGCCCCCTGCCGACGATGCGGTCGTCGATCACCAGGACCGAGCCGATGGGAATTCCGCCCTCGCGCCGGCCGGCGAGCGCTTCCGCAATCGCGGACTGCATGAATGGATCCACGCGGCCTTCCCCCGCCGTCGCGCAGGCAATTGCGCGCGTTTGGCCGTGAGTGTCAAGTGCTGCCGCCGCGCGCGATCAGGCGGTGCCGGCCGCGCCTTCCTCGTCTCCGAAGTATTCGCGAATCCTCTCCTCGGCGCGCTCGTCGCCGAAGAGGATCCGCGCCGCTTCCCGCAGCCCGGGCGCGGCGCGCACCTCCTCGCGCCGCACGACCAGCGCGATCTTCGAGCGCCGCCGCATGAAGTCCTCGAGCTTCACCACCATCTCGCGCCGCGCCGCCTCGTCCAGCTCGCAGCGGATGTACTCGCTGGTCTCGATGATCACCTCCGCCTGGCGCGGGTCGCGGCGGATG
>DASSQZ010000014.1:0-5724 GCA_035702105.1 Myxococcales bacterium
GTGGCCATCTTCGCCATCGACTACATCTACACCGCCATCTCGCTCAGCGGCCCGCAGCAGCCCGCCGGAGGGTTGGGGGGATGACCCCACCCGCAGCACGGCTGGCCCCGGCGGCGCAGCCGGTCATCGACGTGCAGAACCTCTACAAGAGCTTCTCCGGATTCGCCGTCCTCAAGGGCATCAATCTCAGGATGATGGAGGGCACCACCACCGTGGTGCTGGGCGGCTCGGGCAGCGGCAAGACGGTGCTGATGAAGCACATCATGGGGCTCTTCAAGCCCGACCGCGGCCAGGTCATCGTCGACGGGCAGAACGTCTCCACCATGAGCCGCCAGGAGCTCGCCGTCTTCCGCGAGCGCATGGGCATGGTCTTCCAGAGCTCGGCGCTCTTCGACTCCATGACGGTGGGCGACAACGTGGCGTTTCCCATCCGCGAGCACAATCCCGGCCTCTCCGAGGCCGAGATCATGGAGAAGGTGAAGGAGAAGCTGGCGGTGGTCGATCTGCACGATGTCGAACAGAAGTACCCCGCCGAGCTGTCGGGAGGCATGCGCAAGCGGGTGGGCCTCGCCCGGGCCATCATCCGCGACCCCAAGATCGTGCTCTACGACGAGCCCACCACCGGCCTGGACCCGATCACGACCGAGAGCGTGGACGAGATGATCATCCACGCCCGCGAGCGCCTGAGGGTCACGAGTGTGGTCATTTCCCACGACATCGGGTCTGCCTTCCACATCGGCGACCGCGTCGCGGTCATCAACGAGGGTCGAATCGTGGCAGAGGGAACGCCCGCAGAGCTGCGCCAGACGCAGGAGCCGTTTACGAGGCAATTTCTCGCCACCTGGTTCGGCAGGACTTAGGATCTTCTGAGTGCAATCTTTCTGGACGCCATTGAAGGTGGGTCTGGTGGTCGCCCTGGCGGTGGCCGCGTTCGGCTTCGGCCTCTTCCTGATCGGCAGCAATCTCGGCCGCGGGAGCACCTACCGGGTCTACGCCGTCTTCGACGACGCCACCGGCCTGGGCGTGCGCTCGCGCGTGCAGATCGCCGGCATTCCCGTGGGCCAGGTGGACATGGTGGAGCTGGATCAGCAGACCGCCAAGGCCAAGGTCTGGCTGAAGATCCGCCACGACTTCGTGCTCCACCGCGACGCCAGCATCGCCAAGCGCAGCGAGTCGATCCTCGGCGACTACCTGCTCGACGTCTCGCCGGGCTCGCCCTCCCAGCCGCCGCTCAAGGACGGCGACGAGATCCGCATCGTCATCCGCCAGCCCTCGATGAACGACGTCTTCCAGTCGCTCAACAAGATCGCCGGCGACATCTCCGACATCACCGGGAACCTCCGCAAGGTGCTGGGCGGGGCCGAGGGCGAGGACAACCTGCGCACCCTCACCACGCGCCTCCTGCGCATCAGCGAAGGCATCGAGCGCATCGTCAACCAGAGCGGCGCCAAGCTCGACGCCACCCTGGGCAATTTCCAGCGCTTCTCCGGAGACCTGGCCAAGCTCTCCTCCGGCGAGAGCGACGACATGGTCGCGATTCTCAAGAACACCCGCGACGCGACCGCCCAGGCGCGCGACATCCTCCGCACCATCGGCGACGCGGTGGGCTCCAGCCAGCAGGGCGAGCTCAAGGAGGGCGTGAAGAGCCTGAAGACCAACCTGGCCAAGCTCGACGCCTCGCTCACCAACGTCCAGGAGATCACCGACAAGATCAACAAGGGTCAGGGGACGGTGGGCCACCTGGTCAACGACGACAAGCTGGCCAAGAACCTGGACAAGGCCTCCAGCTCGCTCACCAACCTGCTCGGCAGCGCGGAGAGCCTGAAGATCGAGGTCAACGAGCGCAGCGAGTTCCTCATCGGCGTGCTCAACGCCAAGGCGCCGGTGGGTGCGCCGGCGAACTCGCCGGTTCCCAGCGCGGCCTATTCGCCCTGGACCAAGAACTACTTCGGCTTCCGCATCATCCCCAAGCCGGACAAGTGGTACGGCTTCGAGATCATCGACGATCCGCGCGGCCTCACCCGCCGCGTCCACGTCATCAACTCTCCCCCCAACCCGCCCAACTTCCCGGCGGAGTACGACCAGACCACCACCGAGCGGACGCTCAAGTTCAGCGCGTACCTGGCGAAGCGGTACGGGCCCATCAGCGGCCGCTTCGGCATCCTCGAGAACACCGGTGGCTTCGGGGTCAAGGGGTACTTCCTCAACGACGCGCTCACGCTCTCGCTCGACGCGTTCGAGTTTGCCAACCCGCTCAAGGAGCACCCGCGCCTGAAGTTCTACGCCGACTACCGCTTCCTCGATCACCTGCTCCTCACCCTGGGCGCCGACGACTTCGCCAACGGGCCCGAGTACGATCCCCTCGAGCACAGCCGCATCATCAGCGGCCGCGACTACTTCATCGGTGCGGGCGTCTTCTTCACCGACGAGGACATCAGCAAGCTGATCGGCCTCGCCGCCTCCCGCTTCTGAGATCGTTGCCCTCCGGCCGGCGCCGTGGTACGTCGCGCGGCCCATGGCCATCGAGCGGACCCTTTCCATCCTCAAGCCGGACGCCCTGCAGAGCGGGGTGATCGGCAAGATCCTCGCGAAGTTCGAAGAGTCGGGCCTCAAGCCGGTCGCGATGAAGATGCTCCACCTCACCCAGGAAGAGGCGGAGGGCTTCTACGCGGTGCACCGTGAGCGGCCCTTCTTCAAGTCGCTGGTGTCCTACATGACCTCCGGGCCCGTCATCGTCCAGGTGCTCGAGGGAGAGGGCGCGGTGGCGAAGAACCGCGAGGTGATGGGCGCCACCAACCCCGCCAACGCCGCCCCGGGCACCATCCGCAAGCTGTTCGCGAAGAGCATCGAGGCGAACAGCGTCCACGGCTCCGACTCGGCCGAGAACGCCCGCACCGAGATCGCCTGGTTCTTCGCCCAGACCGAGCTGGTCCGCTACGACTGGAAGCGCTAGCCGCTGCCCGCCGAAGGCGGGCTTTGCGGTCACACCCGCGCGAGCGTGACCCTGGGTGTCTCCGTGAAGTGCGGAGACCCCCTCCGGGCAGGAGAGCGGGCGGCCGGTTGGCTGCGCCGGACGCGCCGGCCGGTTAGAATCGTCGGGCTTGATTCCGACCTGGCAGTGGATCTCCTTCGTGGGCGGCATCGCCCTTTCCGGCTTCTTTTCCAGCGCGGAGACCGCGCTCACCGCGCTCGGCGAGGCGCGGGTGCAGTCGCTGGTCGAGAGCGGCGGCCGGCGCGTCTCGCTCTTGCGCCTGTGGCAGAAGCATCCCGACCGCATGCTCTCCGCGCTCCTGGTCGGCAACACCATGGTCAACGTGGGCCTCGGCTCCTTGACCGCGCTGATGGCCGACGCCGGGGGGTTCGGGCATGCGGTCGCCGTGCTGACCGGCGTGACGACGGTGGTCCTGCTCATCTTCGGCGAGATCACCCCCAAGACCTTCGCCAAGCGCCACGCCACCGGCTTCGTGCGGACGATGATTCCGCTCATCGCGCTGGCGTACTGGCTCCTCTTCCCCCTCGCCTGGGTCTTCGTGCAGATCCCCCGCGCCCTCTCGCGGGTGGCGGGCATGGACGAGAAGCCCACCGAATCGGTGACCTCGCGGGAGCTGGAGTACCTGATCGCCATGGGCGCGCGGCAGGGGTCGATCGACAAGCTGCGCGAGGAGCTGCTCTCCAGCGTGCTCGCCTTCACCGAGGTGCTGGTGAAGGAGATCATGATCCCGCGCACGCAGGTGGTGGCGCTGGAGGAGACCGCCACCTACGACGAGACCCTGAAGCTGGTGACCGAGAGCGAGCTGTCGCGCATCCCGGTGTATCGCAACAGCCTCGACGAGGTGGCGGGCGTGCTGCACGCCAAGACGCTGCTCGCCGACGTGAAGAAGGGCATCCCCGCGGAGCAGTTCCAGCTCGCCAAGTACATCCGCAAGCCGTTCTTCGTGCCGGAGACCATGAAGGTCTCGCGGCTGCTTACCGAGATGCAGAAGCGGAGGACGCACCTCGCGGTGGTGGTGGACGAGTTCGGCGGGACCAGCGGCATCGTCACGCTCGAGGACGTGGTCGAGGAGATCGTGGGCGAGATCCACGACGAGAGCGACGTGGAGGAGAAGCGCCTCAAGATCCTCTCCGACGGAGTGATCCTCGCGGACGCGCAGGTCTCCATCCGCGATCTGGAAGAGCACCTGGGAATCGACTTCCCCGCCGGCGGAGACTACGAGACGCTGGGAGGCTTCCTCACCGCCACCGCCGGCCGCGTGCCGCCGCCGGGCTCGCTGGTGGTCTGGGGCGGCCTCACCTTCACGGTCAAGGCGGCGGACGATCGCCGCGTGCAGAAGGTGGAGATCGCGCGCAAGCCGGCGGCAGGGGCCGCGGCCACCGGCCTGCACGCCGCGCCGGAGAAGGCGCAGCCCGCGCTGCAGGCGCCCATTCCGCCCGAGAAGGTGCACTGACCTTGCTGCCGCTGCTGCAGCCGGAGCCCCGCCCGGATCTGCGCTCGATGAGCCTGCCCGAGCTGTCCGCGCTGGTGTCGCGCCTGGGCGAGAAGCCCTACCGCGCACGGCAGCTCCACTCCTGGCTGCACCGCAAAGGCGCGCCTTCCCTGGAGGCGATGACCGACCTGCCCCGCGCGTTCCGCGAGCGGCTGGCGAGCGAGGCGCGCCTCGACACGCTCGGGGTGGACGCGGTGCAGGAATCGTCCGACGGCACGCGCAAGTACCAGATGCGCACCTGGGACGGCAGGTTCGTCGAGAGCGTCTACATGCCGGAGGAGCCGGGGGCGCAAGGCTTCGACCCGGACGCCGACGACGAGGAGGCCGGGGAGGGCGCGCGGGGATCGCGGGTGCGGCGGACGCTCTGCGTCTCCACCCAGGTGGGCTGCGCCATGGGCTGCGGCTTCTGCATGACCGCCACCATGGGGCTGGTGCGCAACCTCAGCGCAGGCGAGATCTGCGACCAGGTCTACCGGGTCAACGCCGACCTGCGCGCCCTGGGCGTTCCCGGAGAGCGGCCGCTCACGAACCTGGTCTTCATGGGCATGGGCGAGCCGCTGCACAACTACGACAACGTGGTGCGCTCGCTCGACCTCCTGCTCGCGGAGGAGGGCGCGAACTTCTCCCACCGCCACGTCACCGTGAGCACGAGCGGGCTCGTGCCCAACATCCTGCGCTTCGGCGAGGAGACGCGCGTCAAGCTCGCCGTCTCGCTCAATGCCACCACCGACGAGCAGCGGGCCCGGCTCATGCCGGTGGACCGCAAGTGGAACATCGCCGCGCTCATCGAGGCGGTCCGGAGGTTCCCCTCGCGGCAGGGCCGCCGCGTGACCTTCGAGTACGTGCTGCTGCGCGGCGTGAACGACTCGGACGAGGACGCGGCGCGGCTGGCGGCGCTCCTCCAAGGGCTCCCGGTCAAGGTGAACCTGATCCCCTACAACGAGAACCCGGGCCTCGGCTTCGGCGATCCGGGCGCCGCGCGCCTGCAGGGCTTCCGCCGGGCCCTCTCGGAGCGGGGCGTCACCGCCATGGTGCGCAAGAACCGCGGGCGCGACATCGCGGCAGCCTGCGGGCAGCTGGCGGTGGCCGGCCAGCGGGAGCAGCGCGCTGGCGGCAATTGACCAACGGCTCTGCCCGTGCGACACCCGCGCGCCGTGCTTGGAGTCATTGGCGGTTCAGGTCTCTACGATCTGCCCGGCCTCGAAGGCGTCCGCCGCGAGCAGCGGCGCACACCCTTTGG
>DASSQZ010000015.1:0-3096 GCA_035702105.1 Myxococcales bacterium
ACCAGATCGTCCTCGGTGAGATCGTCGAGGGTGGCGATCATGGGAAGCCGGCCCACGAACTCCGGGATCATGCCGAACTTGATCAGATCGCTGGGCTCGATCAGCTGCAGCATCTCGCCCACGCCGCGGTTGTCCTTGGGCTGCACGCTGGCGCCGAACCCGAGGCCCTTCTCGCCGGCGCGGCGCTTGATGATGGTCTCGATGCCGTAGAAGGCGCCGCCGCAGATGAAGAGGATGTTGCTGGTGTCGACCTGGATGTACTCCTGCTGGTTGTACTTCTTGCCGCCGCGCGGCGTGACGTTGGCGCGGGTGCCCTCGATGATCTTGAGCAGCGCCTGCTGCACGCCCTCGCCGCCCACGTCGCGGGTGGGGCTCGGGGTGTCGCCCTTGCGCGCGATCTTGTCGATCTCGTCGATGTAGACGATGCCGCGGGCGGCCTTCTCCACGTCGTAGTCCGCCGCGTGGAGCAGGTTCTGGATGATGTTCTCCACGTCCTCGCCCACGTAGCCGGCCTCGGTCAGGCTGGTGGCGTCGGCGATGGTGAAGGGCACGTTGAGGAAGCGGGCGAGCGACTGCGCGAGCAGCGTCTTGCCGGAGCCGGTGGGACCGAGCAGGAGGATGTTGGACTTCTGCAGCTCGACGTCGGCGTCGCCCTGCGCCCGCGCCGCCTGCATGCCGGGACGCTGGCGCGCGGGCTTGCGCGAGTAGATGCGCTTGTAGTGGTTGTAGACCGCGACCGCGAGGATCTTCTTGGCGCGCTCCTGCCCGACCACGTAGTCGTCGAGGAAGCTCTTGATCTCCATCGGCGCCGGCAGGGCGACTGCCGGGCGGTTCTCCTCGCGCTCGCTCTCCTCGGCGATGATGTCGTTGCAGAGCTTGATGCACTCGTCGCAGATGTAGACGGTGGGACCGGCGATGAGCTTCCGGACTTCCCTCTGCCCCTTTCCGCAGAAAGAGCACGAGAGATTGCCGTGGTGATGGCTGTCCTTCCGGCTCATGTCACCTCCTGGTACAGAGTCTACGCAAGGGGCTGCCGGGCGGGCAACCTTCTCCGTCCACTGTACCCGAATTTATAGAGGGTAGGTCCGATGCGCCAGAATCCGTCCTGCATGACACCCTGCAGCGATGCCGGGTTGCGAAGCAGCCCTGCGAGCGTCAAGATCCGCACGTATGGCACTCGACCTGGTCATCGTCGGGGGGGGACCCGCCGGCATCTCCACCGCCGTGGAAGCGCGCGAGGCGGGCATCGACCGGGAGGACATCCTGATCCTGGAGAAGGGCCCGGCCCACTCCTACGCCATCCGCAAATTCTACCCTGACGACAAGCGCGTGGATGCCGTCTACAAGGGCATCCCCGCCATCTCGGAGGGCCGGATCACCCTGCGCGACGGCACCAAGCAGCAGACCCTGGACTTCCTCGACGACACCATCAAGCGCTGGGAGCTCAACGTACACTACGACGAGGGCGTCGACTACATCCGCAAGGTGGACGGCCTCTTCGACATCACGACGCCGCGCGCCAGCTACCAGTCCAAGGTGGTGGTGGTGGCCATCGGCATCCTCGGCAAGCCCAACATGCCCGACTACAAGATCCCCCGCAGCGAGCTGCGCGGGCGCGTGCACTGGGACGTCACCTCGGAGAAGCTGGCGGGAGAGACGGCGCTGGTGGTCGGTGGCGGCGACTCCGCGGCGGACTACGTCCACTACCTGGTGGCGCGCGGGTTTCGCGTGGACCTCTCCTACCGCCAGCGCGAGCTGACGCGCATGAACCAGATCAACGTGGCCGACGTCCGCGGCATGGCGGAGGCCGGGCGCGTCTCGCTGCTCATGCCCACCGACATCGAGAGGCTCGAGGCCGACGGCGGCCGGCCCCGTGCGGTCTTCAGGCAGATCGACCCGCGCACCTACGACCACGTCGTCTACGCGCTGGGCGGCTCCACGCCGGCCGGCTTCCTCCAGGCGACCGGAATCGAGCTCAAGGGCGGCGAGCCCCTGCTCGGGGAAGGCGGCGAGACCTCGGTCCCCGGCCTCTTCCTCGCGGGCGACCTCACGGCGGGAAAGAAGGGCGGGTCGATCATCTCCGCCTTCAACTCGGGGGTGGCGGCGATGCGGGTCATCTGCCGCGATTACCTCGACTGCCCGATTCCCCCTCCGGCCGCGCGGACTTGAAGGAGACCTGGGCGCTCCTGCTCGCCTACGACGGGGCGCTCTTTCGCGGCTGGCAGAAGCAACCCGGCGTCCCGACCGTTCAGGGCGCGCTCGAGGATGCGCTGCGCCTGCTCCTCGGCAAGCGCCCTGCGCTCTTCGGCGCCTCGCGCACCGATGCGGGAGTCCACGCGCTCGGCCAGGTAGCGTCGTTGCAGAGCGGAAGGGAGCCGGAGTTCTCCCGGCTGCAGCTCGCGGAGGGGTTGCGCCTGCTGCGCTGGGCACGCGCGCACCCGTCCTTCCACGCCCGGAGCAGCGCAATCGCCAAGCGCTACCGGTACGAGCTGCGCTCCTTCTTGCCGCCCTCCGCGGACTGGGAGCGCGCGCGGGCGGCGCTGCGGGGCCTCGACCGGCTGGAACATCTCTCCGGGCTCGCGTCTCCTTCGAAGAACCACAAGCCCGCGCCGCCGCTTTCGGCCTGGTCGCTGGACGACACGGGCTTGCTGGAGGTGACCGCGCGCGCCTTTCGCAAGCACGAGGTGCGCAACCTGGCTGGACATCTGGGAGCGGTCGCATTGGGGCTGGCGACGCCGGAGTCGCTGCGGGAGCTGTCGCAGCGGAGCCGGCCGTGGATGGGCGCACGCGCTCCCGCGGGCGGGCTTACGCTGACGGAGGTGAGCTACCCGCCGGAACTGGACCCGTTCCGCTGATCAGCTCTTGCGCAGCGGGACGAGGCCGGCCGCCTCGTTGAGCCGGCCGGAGCGGAACGGCTCGAGGTCGATGGTCACGAAACGGAAGCCCGCCGCCTTCAGCGCCGCCGCGGCCTCGGCGCGCACGCGCAGCGCGTTCTCCAGTTCCCGCTCCGCCACCTCGATGCGCGCGATCTCGCCGTGGTAGCGCACCCGGAACTCGCGCAGCCCCAGGCCGCGCAGGGCCATCTCGCTGCGGGCG
>DASSQZ010000016.1:0-17862 GCA_035702105.1 Myxococcales bacterium
ATCATTCCCTCGGGAAGCGCGGACCTCAGCCAGGCGCCGGCGTGGCTCACCCGCCGCAAGAGCCTCTCCATCGTGCTGGGCGGCCGCGCCTATGCGCTGGCCGACGACGACTGCGGCCTCGAGATCCGCGATTCCGACGGCCAGCTCTGCGGCACGATCTCGTTCCTCAACTGCCGCATACCGCCGCAGCCCGGCTTCGACGGGACCGTCGCCTTCCCGATGAATTCAAGCGCCTACGTCACCGAGCAGACCTTGGTGAGTTGGCCGGGCCTCTTGCGCTGAGCGCCCGTCTTCCTGGAAGCGTGGATCGGCCATGGCCCCAGTTATCGACCAGATCCACGAACCTGGGGCGGATTGGACCTGCCGCCGTTAGATCGTCGGGCAAGGGGGCTGCGATGCGCGAGTACGGACCGCAGGGCGAGATCCGCAAGGCGTTCGATGCCTTCGACAGGAACGGCGACGGGCTCGTCTCGATCGGCGAGCTCCTCCAGCTCATGGAGCAGATCGGCCAGACGCTGTCTCGAAAGGAGGCGGAGGACGCGCTCCGCCGCGGCGATACCGACGGCGACGGCCAGCTCAGCTTCGACGAGTTCATCGCCTTCATGCTGAGCGAGGCCTGAAGCTGGCCGTCTGCCGCGCCCGACCTACCGTGCCGCCGCTGTGCCAGCGCCCCCATGCTCCGCCTCCGCCGTCGTCGCCGACATGGGGATGGCGGGCAGGTTCCGCTCGTGGAGCGCCGCGTCGAGCGCCTTCACCTCCGTCGCCGCGAGTTGGTCGAACTCCTTCTGCACGTCGGAGAGCTCGCGCCTGAGCGCGACGATGCGCGCCTCCTGGTAGGCCGCCGGCTTGCCCTCATAGCGGAGCAGCGCGCCGTAGAGCTGGTCGGTGTGCTCGCGGATGCGCTCCTCGCCGGTGATGGCGCCGCCTTCCTTGGTGGTGACGATCTTCCTGCGCACCTCTTCGAGCTTGTCGCGCAGTTCCTGCAGCCGCGCCGCCAGCGGATCCCCCTTGCGCAGCTTTCCCGTCCGCTCCGCGGTGCCCTTCTGGGCGGCGTCGATGCGATCGACCAGCGTGCTCATGTCGCCGAAGAGCGACACCACCTCGAGCTCCGCCTGGTAGTTCTTGCGGCGGTCCTCCAGCGAGTACGTCGCCCGCCGGTCGAGCGCCACCTCGAGGTGGGACTCCAGCGTCTGCCCCGCCTTGCGCAGCCGGACCGTGTACGTCCCCGGCAGGACCCGCGGACCGCGCGAGCCGGCGTTCGCCACCGTGGCCGCGCGCGGCACCCGCGGAGGCTTGAGCTGCATCGACCAGGTCACGCGGTTGAGGCCGCGGCGCGTGCTCGCCGGGATGGTGTCGATGTGCTTTCCCTGCCCGTCCAGGACCTCGATCTCGATCGGCCCGTAGAGGTGCCGCGAGCGCTGGTACCAGGCGATGGTGGCGCCGTTCGGCGGGTTCTCGCCCACGAAGGTGGCGTCGCCCTCCGACCAGCCGCCGCCTGCCGGCATGCGCTCCTGCGCGGTCCGGCCGGGAAGGAACGCCACCTCCTTGGCGAGCGTCTCCTGCGACAGCGCGCGCAGCGGCGAGAGGTCGTCGACGATCCAGATCCCGCGCCCGTGCGTGGCCAGCACCAGGTCGCCCTCGCGGGGATGGATCTGCAGATCGCGGACCGCCACGCGCGGGAAGTCGCCGCCGCGGAAGTCCGCCCAGGTGGAGCCACCGTCGGGCGAGATGAAGAGACCGAGCTCGGTGCCGAGGAAGAGCAGGTCCTTCTTCACCGTGTCTTCCTTGATCACGTGGGCGTAGCCGCGCAGGGCGGGCCCGCCGATGCGCGTCCAGGTCTTGCCGAAGTCGCGCGTGCGGTACACCCAGGGAGTCATGTCGCCGAACGTGTGCCGGTCGAAGGTTGCGTAAGCGGTCCCCGGATCGAAGCGGCTGGCCTCGACCCAGCTCACCCAGCTCGCCGCGGGCAGGCCCGCCACGTTCGAGACCACGTTGGTCCAGTGGCCGCCGCCGTCGCGCGTCACCTGCACGTTGCCGTCGTCGGTGCCCACCCAGATGGTGTTCGGGTCGAGCGGCGACTCGCTGATCACCGTGATGGTGGTGTGCATCTCCGCGGAGGAGTTGTCGACGGTGATGCCGCCGGACTGCTCCTGCTTCTGCTTCTCCGGATCGTTGGTGGTCAGGTCCGGCGAGATCCGCTCCCAGGTGTCGCCGCGGTCCTTCGAGCGGAAGAGGAACTGCGCGCCGATGTAGACCACGCCCTTCTGCGTCGGGCTGGCGGCGATGGGGGCGTTCCAGTTGAAGCGCAGCTTCTCCTTGTAGCCGGCCTCGGGCTGGATGCCGCGCGAGGCCATCGTCCGCCGATCGACGCGCCCGATGAACCCGCCCTGCGACTCGACGTACACCGCCTCCGGATCGGAGGTGTCGGGGACTGCCCAGAACCCGTCGCCGCCGTAGAGGTTCTCCCATTGGGAATTCCCGATCCCGCGCCCGTACGCCGTGTCCCCGACCCAGGTGCTGTTGTCCTGCAGCCCGCCGTAGACGTGATAGGGGTCCGCCCCGTCGACGGCCACGTGATAGAACTGCGAGATGGGCAGGTTCTCCTGCTTCCACCAGCGGCTGCCGCCGTCGTAGGACTGCCAGAGGCCGCCGTCGTCGCCGCCGATCACGTGCCTGGGGTTCTGCGGATCGATCCAGAGGTCGTGCCAGTCGCCGTGCGCGCCGCCGCTGCTGGGCGAGAAGCTGCGGCCTCCGTCCTCGCTCACGATCAACTGGAGATTGGTCTTGAAGAGCCGGTCGGGATTGGTGGGATCGACCACCAGCCGCGCGAAGTAGAACGGCCGCCAGACCATCGACTGGCTGCGGTCGAGCGCGACCCAGTTCCTGCCGCCGTCGTCGGAGCGGTAGAGGGCGGAGTGCTCCGACTCGATGAAGGCGTAGACGCGCTTCGGCCGCGAGGGCGCGATCACCACCTCGACCCGGCCCCAGGGATGCGCGGGCAGGCCATTGCCGTTCAACTGCGTCCAGGTCCTGCCCCCGTCGGCGGTGCGCAGGAGCGCGCTGCCGCTCGGCGCGCCGGGCCCCTCGCCGCCGGAGCGGAACGTCCAGCCCTTGCGGCGGAAGTCCCAGAGGCCGGCGAAGAGCACGTCGGGGTTCTGCGGGTCCATGGTCAGGCTCGAGCAGCCGGTCGAGGCATTGCCGAAGTAGGTGAGGACCAGCGACCAGGTCTTGCCGCCGTCGGTGGTGCGATAGACGCCGCGGTCCTTGCTGTCGCTCCAGAGCTTGCCGGTCACGCAGGCGTAGACGGTGTTCGACTTCTTCGGGTGCACGACGATGCGGGCGATGCGCTCCGATTCCCTGAGGCCCATGTTGGTCCAGGTCTCGCCCGCGTCGGTGGACTTGTAGATGCCGTCGCCGACCGAGACCGAGTTGCGCGTCCAGGTCTCGCCGGTGCCGACCCAGACGACGTCGGGGTTGCCCGGGTCGATGGTGACGGCGCCGATGGACTGCACCGGCTCCCTGTCGAACACCGGCTTGAACTTCGTGCCGCCGTCCTGGCTCTTCCACACCCCGCCGCTCGCCGAGCCGACGTAGATGAGGGTCTTGCCAGAGACGTTGCGCGCCGCCACCGCCGAGACGCGGCCGCTCATCGCGGCCGAGCCGATGTTGCGCGCGCCCAGTCCGGAGATCACGCCCTCGTCGAACGACACCTTGCCGGCAAGCTGCGGGTGCGGCGCCTCGAACGAAGGCGGGCGCGCGCCGGGTCCGGCCAGCACCTCGCGCGCGATGGTGCCCTGCGGGTATTCGAAGATGCGCGGGTCCACCTGCACGTTCGGCTCGGCCTTCTCGACGATGAAGTGCGCGGTCCGGGGCGCGCCCTTCGGGCCTTGATCGATGGAGGTGGGAATCCACACGCCCGCCACCTGGCCATAGGCGCCGAGGTCGGTCTCGGTCACCTGCTCGGTGCCGCGCACGTGCCGCTCGGTGACGGTGCGGATCTCGAGGAAGGCGTCCGGGTCGAGATAGACGTACTGGACGTCGCCGTCCTCGAGCGCGATGCGCAGCTTGTGGGCCGGCGTGCCGTCGACGTCCTCCACTCCCAGGTACTCGACGCTGCTCCCCTTCTGCCGGAACGAGATCAGGTGGCCTTCCAGGTCGGCGTCCTGGGCGAGCGCGCGGGCGTCGTCCTGCGAGGCGCGCTCCGGCTCGCGGCGGCCGCCGAAGGGAGCGAGCTTCCATCCCTCCTTGCCGTTCCAGGCCTGCACCGCGGTGAGGCCCTGCCTCGTCACCTCGGAGCGGATCTTCCCCGGCCGCACCTGCACCTGCGCCCAGGCCATCTCGATCCTGCCGCGGAAGCGCCCGCCGCCGGTGAAGACGGCGCGACCGGTCAGGCGCAGGGTCTTGAGGTTCTGCACCTTGGCGGCGCCGCCGCGGGCGGCAAGGTTCCTGGCCAGAAGCTCGTCGAGGGTGATGGCGTGCGCAGAGCCGGCGACGGCGAGAAACGCGAGCCAGAGCATTCGCATGCGGCCTCCCGGAGAGGGGCGCAGGATGGATCAACTGCGCGGCGGCGCCAAGGATGGGCGCGTCCGTTTCCCTCAGTTGGAGGCCGGGCGCGGCAGGTCCAGCTTCAGCGCGGGCGGCTCGTCCTTGACCAGGTACTCGAACTGGCGGCGCAGCTCCTCGGGCGAGATCTTGAGGACGGCGGCCACCTTCGCCAGCTCCTGGGGAGCCTCGAAGTCGTCGCGCCGCAGCCGGATCATGTACCGGCGCGCGATCGCGTAGCGCTCGGAGCGGATGTCGACGAGGCGCACCTTGGTGCGGCCGGTCTTCGGATCGATCATGGTGCTGAAGGGAACGGGCACGAACCGGCCGCCCTGCATCGACACCATCAGATCCTTGCCGCCCTCGACCAGCGCCTTGGCGGCGCAGTACCCGAGGTCGCGCGCGTATTCCATGTCGTAGGGAACGGGGTCGGCGCAGCGCAGCTCGTACCCGATGTTCTTCGAGACGACGGTGGTCTTGATCCCGAGCTGCCGCAGGCGCGCAATCAGCGCGCGCTTGAGGATGTCGCCGATGTCCACCTCGGCGATGCGCACGTGGCCGTGCTCGTCGCGCTCGACGTGCTCGAGCTGCGCCAGGTCCTGGGGGTCGATGTCCAGCACCACGCCCTCGGCGACCACCGCCACGCCGTCCTTGCGGCCCGCCGCCAGCCGCTTGGCGATCGACATCACCAGCGTGTCGACCAGGGTGCGCAGCCGGATCGGCTGTCCGCCGAACTCCTCGCCGATGATGGTCAAGGTGGCGCCCACCGCCTTGCCGATGCCGAGCGCGAGGTGACCGGCCTTGCGCCCCATCGAGACCACGATGTACCAGCGCGAGGTGGTGTAGGCGTCCACCATGAGATTCTTGACGATGTCGACGCCCACCGATCGCGCGGTGTTGTAGCCGAAGGTGTCGACGTAGGGCGGCAGGTCCAGGTCGTTGTCGATGGTCTTGGGGACGTGCACGACGCTCAGCTTGCCGGCGGAGCGCTCGGCGACCTTCATCGCCGAGAAGGCGGTGTCGTCGCCGCCGATGGTGACGAGCATCGAGACGCCGAGGCCCAGCAGGGTGTCGCGGACGGCGTCGAGGAGCTTTTGGTCCTTGGTGGGGTTGGCCCGCGAGATGCCGAGCAGCGAGCCGCCGCGGAAGTGAAGGCGGCTCACCTGCTCCATGGTGAGCGCCCGCACTCCCTCGGTGCGGCCCTGCATGAGGTTGTCGAACCCGTCGCGGACCCCGAGCACCTCCACCTTTTCCAGGAGCGCGCGGATGGTCGCGGCGCCGATCACCGCGTTGATGCCAGGGGCCGGACCGCCGCCGACCAGGATCGCCATCTTGCCTTGAGGGGCCATGGCGCGGGTGCTTATCTCGTGCGCCGCGGCTCCTCAAGGCGTTTGCCCCGCAAACGCTAACCATCGCAACCGCAGGGCCGGGACGTTGCCCCGGACCCGGCCTCGCGGGATAGATCCTCCATGCGCAAGCTCCTCCTCTCCACATGGGTGCTCGCCTCCTGTGCCTCCTCGCAGAAGCCCGCCGTGCAGCCGCGGGCCGACGAGCCGCACCTCGCGGAGGTGCGCCGCCTGACGCACGGCGGCCAGAACGCGGAGGCCTACTGGTCGTTCGACGGAACGCAGCTCTCGTTCCAGGCGCGCCGCGAGGGCGAGCAGTGCGACCGCATCTACCGGATGAAGGTGGACGGGGGCGATCCCGTGAGCGTCTCCACCGGCAAGGGGGCCACCACCTGCTCCTATTTCCTGCCCGGCGACGCGGAGCTGATCTACGCGTCGACGCATGCGGGCGGCGAGCAGTGCCCGCCGCGGCCGGACATGAGCAAGGGCTACGTCTGGGCGATCTACCGCGACTACGACATCTTCAAGGTGCGCGCCGACGGCGAGGGCCTCGTCCGGCTGACCGACACGCCGGGCTACGACGCCGAAGGCACCGTCTGCGCCAAGGACGGATCGATCCTCTTCACCTCGGTCCGCGACGGCGACCTGGACCTCTACCGGATGGACCGCGACGGCAAGAACGTCCGCCGGCTCACCAATACCCCAGGGTACGACGGAGGCGCGTTCTTCAACGCCGATTGCACCCGGATCGTCTGGCGCGCCTCGCGCCCCAGGCCCGGGCCCGAGCTCGACGAGTACCGGGCGCTCCTGCGGCAGGGCCTGGTCAAGCCGGGCCAGTTGGAGATCTGGGTCGCCAACGCCGACGGCTCCGACCCGGTGCAGGTCACCTATCTGGGAGCCGCTTCCTTTGCCCCGTCGTTCTTTCCCGACGGCAAGCGCATCATCTTCTCCTCGAACCATGGCGATCCCTCCGGCCGCGAGTTCGACCTCTGGGCCGTCAACGTGGACGGCACCGGTCTCGAGCGCATCACCTCCGCGCCCGGGTTCGACGGCTTTCCCCTCTTCTCGCCCGACGGCAAGCGGCTGGCGTTCGCGTCGAACCGCGCCTTTCCGCCCGGCGTCCGCCAGACCGACGTCTACGTCGCCCGCTGGGTGGATGGCCCTGCGCCTCGCGCCGAGGCCGCGCCGGATCGCGTGCTGCGAGACGTGGCGTGGCTCGCCGATCCGGCACGGGAGGGCCGCGGCCTCGGCAGCGCGGGCCTCGACGCCGCCGGCGGCTACGTCGAGCAGCGGTTCCGCGAGATCGGCGCGCAGCCCGCAGGCGACGCGGGCGGGTACCGGCAGGTCTTCGACGCTCCGGTCTCGGTGCGCGTGGAGCCGGCGACGGCCGTCCTCGTCGACGGCGCCCGCGCCAAAGGCGAGATCGCGGTGCCGGGCTTCTCCGCGAGCGGCGAGGTGGAGGCGCCCGCCGTGCTCGTTGGTTACGGGATCAGCGACGTCGGCCTGGGCCGCGACGACTACGCCGGCCTCGAGGTGAAGGGCCGCATCGCGGTGGCGCGCCGCTTCGTCCCCGAGCGCGATGCGAAGTTCGCCGCCAAGGACCCCAGGCAGCGGTTCGGCGACCTCCGCTACAAGGCCTGGATTGCCCGGGAGCGCGGCGCGAAGGCGCTGCTCGTCGTCGACTGGTCCGAGGGAGAGGGCGAGCTTCCTCCGGAGGCGAGGCTCCCCCAGGCCCACCCCGAGATGTCCGACGGGGGCATCCCGGTGGTGGTGGTCCAGCGGGCGGCGCTGAAGGACGCGATGCCCAGGCTGCTCGCGCGGCAGCAGGTGTTGGTGCGGGTGAAGGTCGCGCTCACGGTCGAGCGCAAGCCCGTCTTCAACGTCGTCGCCCGCATCCCTGCGCGGGCGAAGGACAGGCTCGAGGGCGCGGTGCTGGTGGGCGCGCACTACGACCACCTGGGGATGGGCGGCCGCTTCTCGCTCGCGCCCGACCAGCATGCGGTGCACCCCGGCGCCGACGACAACGCCAGCGGCGTGGCCGGCGTGATCGAGGTGGCCCGCGCGCTCGCCGTCCGATCCGGAGACCTGCGCCGCGACGTGATCGTGGCAGCCTTCGCCGGCGAGGAGACGGGACTGCTCGGCTCGACCCATTTCGCCCGCTCGCCAGCGGCGCAGGGCCTCGTGGGCATGCTCAACCTCGACATGGTGGGAAGGATGCGCGGCAACCGCCTCACCGTGCTCGGGGCCGACTCGGCGGCGGAGTGGGGTGCAATCGCCGGCGCGGCCTGCGAGGAGGCGCGCGTCGACTGCACGCTGGGCGGCGACGGGTATGGTCCCAGCGACCAGACGCCGTTCTACGGCGCGGGCGTCCCCGTCCTCCACTTCTTCACCGGAGCGCACTCCGACTACCACAAGCCCGGCGACGTGCCGGCCTCGATCAACGCCGCGGGCGCCGCGCAGGTCGCGCTCATCGTCGAGCGCGTGACGCAGTCGGTGGCCGGCCGCGAGCAGCGCCTCACCTACCGCAAGGTGCAGGCGCCGGCTCCGCAGGGCGACGTGCGCAGCTTCGGCGCCTCGCTGGGAACGATTCCCGACTACGCGGGACCGCCGGAAGGCCAGCGCGGCATGCTGCTCGCCGACGTGCGCCCTGGCGGCGCGGCGGCGCTGGCGGGCATGCGCAAGGGGACATTCTCGTCCGCCTGGGAAAGCACGAGATCGCGGGCGTCGAGGACCTGATGTTCGTCCTCAATTCGGTGAAGCCCGGCGAGACCGTCAACGCCGTGGTGGTGCGCGGCGGCGCGCAGGTCACGCTGCAGGCGACCTTCCAGGAGGGCCGCCGGGGACGGTGAAGGGATCGTCACGCTCCGAAGAAGAACCGCCGCAGCTCCCGGCAGAGCCCGGGCAACTCCGGAAAGACCACGGACTCGGAGATCCCCGCGACGGACAGCTCGCGCCGGATGTTGCCGACCGAGCGCGCGGGCAGGACGAGCTTGCGGATCTGGCAGCCCTCCCGGTCGGCCAGGGTTTCCATGCCGCCCGGATCGGCGCCGTGGATGGTGAAGACGCCGTGCTGGGCCTGGATGCGGCTGCTCTCGTAGGAGGGGCGGATGGCGATGGGAGCTCGCGCGGCGTCCGCCGCGAGCTTTCCTGGCGCCCAGTTCGCCGCGCGAGGGGATTCGGCGGTGAACAGATCGAAGCCGCCCAGCGCCTGCTTGTTGATCCACCACGGATTGATCGCCCAGACGGCGGCATCGGCGCCGCCCTGGTGGTCGCCGACGGCGAAGTAGAGCGCGACCAGCGCGCTCTCGGTCCAGTCGAGCAGCCGGGTGGGCAGGCCGTAGTGCTGCATGAGGAACAGCCATTCCCAGTCGGTGCGGGGAAGCCGTTCCAGGTACATGGGCGCGCGCAGCTTGAAGCCGTCGAGCAACTCCTGCTCGTTGTAGAACTCGGCGCCGAGGCCGCGCACCCGCTGTTGGCGATACCAGCCCGGCGTCAGGCTCCAGCCTGCGTCCGCGTGTCCGCGAAACCACGGCTGCAGGTACCACTCGACGTCCTTGGGGGTGAAGTCGCGCGATGCGCGGTCGACGGCCGCGACGAACTCGGCCAGGCTTTCGCAGGTCGAGGACGCGGAGCTCGCGGCCTTGCGCCTCCGCTGCGCAGGAGTTCTCGGCAAGGGCATGATCCGCCTCCCCCGGGCCTCGTACCATTTTTGCGCGGAACGCAGGAACCGCCGCCCGCGATCGAGGTCGACGCGCCGGCGCCGGCGGGTTAATCACCGGCCCATGCGGATCCTGCACACCATGCTGCGCGTCGGCGATCTGGAGCGTTCCCTGGCATTCTACACCGGCGTTCTCGGGATGAAGCTCCTGCGCCGGCGGGATTATCCGGAGGGGAAGTTCACGCTCGCTTTCGTCGGTTACGGCCCGGAATCGGAGCAGGCCGCCCTCGAGCTGACCCACAACTGGGAGACCAGGTCCTACGAGATCGGCACCGGATACGGGCACGTCGCCCTGGAGGTGGAGGACGCCTACGCCGCCTGCGAGGAGATCAAGCGGAAGGGCGGCGTGGTCGTGCGCGAGGCGGGCCCGATGAAGCACGGCACGACCGTGATCGCCTTCGTGCAGGATCCGGACGGGTACAGGATCGAGCTCATCCAGCGAAAGGCGGCTGCCGCGACCCCATGATCTGGCGCGCCTCGGCAGAGCTGTTCTTCCGCGAGGCGGTCAAGTCGCTCTCGCGCAACAAGCTGCGCAGCACGCTCGCAGCCATCGCCATCATGATCGGCATCGGCGCGGTGGTCTGCGTGGTGGCGATCGGCCGCGCCGGGTCGAACCGCGCCGAGGAGCAGCTCCAGAACCTGGGCGAGAACTTCGTCTGGATCGAGGCGGGCTCGCGCGCGCCCAGCGGCGTGCGCACGGGCTCGCACGGGACCACGCGCCTGACGCTGGGCGACGCCGAGGCGATCGCGCGGCAGCCGCTGATCAAGCGCGTGACGCCGAACGTCGACGGCCATGCCCACGTGGTCTGGGGAAACCGCAACTGGCACACCCACTGGCGCGGCATCGGCGTCGCCTGGTTCGACATCAAGCGCTGGGACGTCTCGGCGGGCGCGCTCTTCCTCGACCACGACGTCGCCTCCGCGCGCAGCATCGCCGTCATCGGCGACACGGTGCGCGAGCAGCTCTTCGAGGCGCACGACCCCATCGGGCAGGTGATCCGCATCAACGAGCAGCTCTTCACCGTGGTGGGCGTGCTCTCGCGCCGCGGACCCAACGCCTTCGGGCAGGACCAGGACGACACGGTGATCCTGCCCTGGACCACGGCGCAGATGAAGCTGCGCGGGCGAAACGCCGCCTGGCTCGACGACATCCTCTGCTCCGCCGTCTCGCCGCAGGCGGTGAACCCGGCCATCGACGAGGTCATCGCGCTGCTGCGCCAGAGGCACCACATCCAGCCCGGGCAGGAGGACGACTTCAACGTCCGCCGCCCCGACGAGATCATCAAGGCGCAGATCGAGACCAGCCACACGCTGCAGCTCCTGCTCGTCAGCATCGCGTCGATCGCGCTGGTGATCGGCGGCATCGGGGTGATGAACGTCATGCTGGTCACGGTGACCGAGCGGACCCGCGAGATCGGCATCCGCCTCGCGGTCGGCGCCACCGAGCGCGCGGTCCAGGTGCAGTTCCTCGGCGAGGCGGTGATGCTGACGTTCTTCGGAGGCCTGCTCGGGCTGCTCCTCGGGGCGGGGGCCTGCATCGTCATCGGCCGGATCCTGGGCTGGTCCACGCCGGTGCCCCCCGATGCGGTGGCGGTCGCGCCGCTCGTCTCCACCGTGGTGGGAATCTTCTTCGGCTTCTACCCGGCCCGCAGGGCAGCCCGCCTCGACCCCATCTCGGCGCTGCGGCACGAGTAGGCGCGTCAGCCCGCGGCATCTCCGACGGACAGGGGCGGCCGGTATTCGAGAAGGGGCACCGTCAGATGCCGGCGCTCGAGCGCGCGGCGGAGCGCGCCGATGTAGAGACCCTCGCCCGCGACCGCGCAACCCCGGATCACCCGCTCGTCGAACGTCCGCCGGTCGATGCCGAAGACATCCAGGGAAGCGACCACCGGCAACGCGCGCGCGAGGTCGAGCGTGTGCCGCACGCCGCACGAGGGCGAGTCGCCGACGCCGAGGATTCCCACCACGCGGTATCCCGACCGCCGGTAATCGGCCACGTGTCTTGCCACGCGCGCCGCGAGCAGCCGGTACCTCCACCGCGTCCAGGCGAGGAAGAGCGGCAGGAGCACCGCGCGAAAGCGGTAGGCCCACCTGCGCTCGGAACCATGGAAGCGCAGGATCCATTTCTTGCTCACGCCTCCCCAGGCCGCCTGCTCGGGACAGGGCATCTGGTAGAGGCCGTCGCCCTCGCAGATGAAGGGCGCCAGGGCCTCGGGCACCATGCCGGGGCGAAACGCGCCGCCGAGGTAGCGGACGTTCTGGTTGAGCAGGCAGTGCGACACGAGCAGCACGCGCCGGCTGCGCTCGTCCGCAAGCCGGGCCTCGAGGCTCCCGATGCGCGTCGTCTCGCCTGCCTCGCCCGCGCCCTCGGCCCAGGCCGCGCCGACGGGGGAGGTGCCGGACGGCGCGGGGTTTCCGGAGGCCATGGTCAGTGGGTGGTGATCGGAGCTTCCCCGCCGGCCTGCGGCGCCGCCTCCTGCGCCTCCTGCTCCGGCGCGCCGTCCTGCGTCTCGTCGTCCTCGCCGAATTCGTAGAGCGCCCAGACCAGCTCGACCTGGGAGTCGAGATAGAGGCGGTAGACCAGGCCCACCAGCGCGTCCGCGCTCATGCCCGTCGCCTCCGCAATCCTCTTGATCTCCACGTGGCCCGGGTCCGCCTTTCCCTTCCCGGGGCCGGAGGCGGGGTATTCCAGCGCGAGCGCGGCCACGTCGATGGCGCCGACCAGGTTCTGCGCGCGGATCTTCTCCCACGACGCGGGCGCGTAGTAGACCAGCAGCGCCTCGTCCACCCAGCAGAGGATCTCCTTCAGCTCGTAGCTCGTGCTGCGCAGGAGCCGCAGCGGATTGGCCATGGCGAGGCTGGTGATGTCGGCGATTCCTTCCTCCTCGAGCCGGCTGCGCACGTCGCGGGTCATGCCGGTGATCGGCGAGAGGGGCTGGAGCGACTGCTTCTGCGGCTCGTCGCTGCTCCCCGCCAGGATGCGCTTTGCGCCCTCCTCGACGGCCGAGGCGACGAAGCGCGCGGAGAGGCCGGCGAGGAAGAAGACGCTGTCGGGCCCGAGCGCCGCGCCGGCGCCGGCGGTCGCGGGAGCCGGCGTCCAGAAATGGGCCAGGGCCCAGGCGAGCACGGGACCGAGCGCGAGGGTGACGGTGCACCAGATCGCGGTCCCGTTGGTGATGTCGTTGCGGAAGTTCCGCTGGCCGAGGTTGAGCAGGACGAAGACGTAGGCGCCCGCCGCGCCATAGCGCGCCGCCTTGAGGTAACCCCACCCCGGCTCGCCGGGCGGTGGCCACTGGAACGACTCCCGGGTCGCGAACAGCGAGTCGAGGATGGCGAGGCAGACCGCGAACATCAGCAGCGCCGGAAGGCCGAACCGCAGCGCCAGCATGGGGCCGCTGAACAGCTTCCGGGTCTCGACCGACGCATGATGGAGCGCCCGCTTGCGGTGGTCGGCGGCCCCGTTGCCCGGCTTGCCGGCGCCCTTCGGTTCCTGGGGCCGGCGCGACGCAAACGGGTTTCGCACCAGGTAGAGGTAGATCGCGTGATGGAAGACGAGCAGCGGCGGCAGCGTGGCGAGCAGCCACCCCCACCACCAGATCCGCAGGAACTGGAGCGGATACAGCACGATCGCCACGAGCGCGGCGAACATGAGGAGAACCGGAATCCACCGCCCCGTCCCGGCCTGGTTCGCGTCCGCCATGTGCGTCTCCCCTCGTCCTGCGGCACCCGAGGAAGCTGCATCCGGCGGGCCACCGGGGAGCGCCTGCTTCCGGCGTTTACGGCGCGGTGGCGAGACCGCCGCGAGGCGTTGGAGGCGAAAACCGTGCGCCGCGGCAGAGCGCTCCGGCAAAAAGGCGGTGCGCGGCTGCCCGGCCGCTCGCCGGCGGCCCCCGCGGCCCCCGCGGCGGCGCGAACTGTTAGACTGAAAGCCGGAGCGCGACATGCGAATCGAACTGAGCTTCGGGCGCGGCACGCTGCCGGTGGATCTTCCCGCCGGGCTGGAGGTGACGGTCATCCGCAAGCCGGCCATGCCGGTGCTGCAGGATGCCGGCGCGGCGGTCCGCGCAGCCCTCGACCGGCCCGTCGGAGCCCGCCCGCTCATCGAGGAGGCGAGGGGCAAGAAGAGCGCCTGCATCCTCATCTGCGACGTCACCCGGCCGGTGCCGAACGCGCTGCTGCTGCAACCCATCGTCCGCGACCTGATGGCGGCGGGGATGCCCGCAGCGGGCATCACCGTGCTGGTCGCGACGGGGCTGCACCGCCCGAACCTGGGCGCGGAGCTGGACGAGCTGGTCGGCGATCCCTGGGTGCAGGAGACGGTGCGCGTGGAGAACCACTACGCGCGCAACGACGAGGATCACCTCGACCTCGGCTTCACCCCCAGCGGGACGCCGGTGAAGCTCGACCGCCGCTTCGTGCAGGCCGAGCTGAAGCTCGTCACCGGCCTCGTCGAGCCGCACTTCATGGCCGGCTACTCGGGAGGGCGCAAGGTCATCGCGCCGGGCGTCGCCCACCGCGACACCATCACCACCTTCCACAGCGAGCGGTTCATGAGCAACCCGCGCGCGGAGAACTGCGTCCTCTCCGGCAACCCGCTGCACGAGGAGCAGCTCGTCATCGCCGGGATGGTGGGGCCGGTGCTCTCCGCGGACGTGGTCATCGACGAGGCGCGCAGGCTCTCCTTCATCAGCTTCGGCGAGGTGGTGCAGAGCCACGCGCGCGCGGTCGCCTTCGCCGAGCGCCATGCGCGCGTCCCGGTGTCGCGCCGCTTCAAGACCGTGGTCACCAGCGCCGCCGGCCACCCGCTCGACAAGACCTACTACCAGACGGTGAAGGGGATGGTGGCGCCGCTCGACATCCTCGAGCCGGGCGGGAACCTGATCGTCGCCTCCGAGTGCTCCGAAGGAATGGGCTCGGCAGGCTTCGTGGAGGCGCAGCGCCGGCTGCTCCGCCTCGGGCCGGACGGCTTCCTCCGCGAGATCGCGAAGAAGCGGTTCGCCGACATCGACGAGTGGCAGACGCAGATGCAGATCAAGTCCATGCGCGCCGGCCGCATCCAGCTCTATTGCACCGGGCCCGTGGACCGCGCCTTGACCGGGGTGGCCGCCATCGAGTCGGTCGCGCGCGCGGTGGAAGAGAGCGCCCGGGAGATGCGCGACCCGCAGGTCGCGGTCGTGCCCGAGGGACCGTACGTGGTGCCGTTCTTCCAGCCTGCCGGCGGCGCCGCTCCCGGTTAGAACGCGTCTCATGACGTCGAGGTCCAACACCACAGGCGTAGTCCCTGAGCCGCCTCCGGCGGCCGGGACTAGCGCGGCGCCAGGCTGCTCTTGACCACGGAGAGCAGCGTCTCGGTCTGGGTGCCCTTCACCACCAGCGCGACCACGCCGCCGCGGGTCTGGAACGACGCCTCGGCATAACCCGTCATCAGCACCACCGGGATGCCCCGGATGCGCGGGTCTCTTGCCTTCTCGTCGAGCACGTCGAACCCGCTCAGGCCTGGCATGAACAGGTCGAGCAGGACCAGGCTGAAGACGTTGCGCGGATCGCGCAGGAGCGCGAGCGCCGACCGGCCGTCGAAGGCGCCGACGACGGAATAGCCCTCCAGGCAGAGGACCTCGGTGACCGAGTCCACCGTCGCCACATCGTCATCCACCACGAGAATCGAGCCGTGGCGGCTCATCAGAACTGCCCTTCCTGGGGGGGAGGGGACGGCCGATTGGAGCACGAGAATGGGGGTGAGGGAAATGGACCTTGGTAGCTTGCGGGCGCCCCCCTCCTCTCACTTCGCGAAGGGCATGCCTAACTTTGCAGCCTCCACCGGGGAGGTCGCGCATGAACGTCAGTCGAGCCGGTCGCACGCTCGCAGCCATCCTTCTTGCCTTCGCGGCGGGCAGGGGAGACGCCGCAACCCCGCCCAGCGGCAGCATCGGACCGGCCGCGGGCAGCCTCTCGTGGACCTTCGCTCCGGTGGTCGCCGGGCAGTTCACCGACGCCGGCCTGGAGGACACCTGTCCGCCGGGGGTCTGCGACGATTTCGACTTGACCCTCTCGCTCTCTGCCCCCGCCGCGACGTTCTACGTCGCGAATACCGCCACCCTCACCATCCATTACGAGTGGACCAGCAGCGCGCCCACCGACATGGACGTCTTTGCCCTGAGCCCGAGCGGCGCGCACTACGGCCCGGGCGATCCCGACGGCACCGTCACCGGACCCGGTTTCTCCGACATCGTCATCACCGACCCGATCGACGGCCTCTGGCACATCCGCGAGGTGGCGGCGTTGGTGCCGCTGCCCACCGCCGCCAGCGCCACCGTGAGCTTCACGGTGGCCGCCCGCACCAGCCCGCCCGACCCCAAGCCGCGCAAGGGCGCGCCAACCTGGTCGATCAACGCCGCTCCCGAGGACATTGCCCCTTCGCTCGGCTCCACGACCGCAGGCCAGCACGGGGCGGGCGAGCCGTCGATCGGCGTGAACTGGAAGACGGGCGCGGCGTTCATCGAGGCAGGCAACCACACGCTGCGGGTGCTCTTCGACGACGCCGGCAACGCCACCTGGGCCGACAAGCGCTCGCCCTTCGCCCGCGTGTCGCTCGACCCCATCCTCTGGGCGGACAGCGCCAACGGCCGGGTCTTCGAATCGCAGCTCGACGGCGCCTGCAGCACCACCTCCTTCACCGAGGACGACGGCGAGACCTGGACCCCCACCGAGGGCTGCGGCACGCCTGCCGGGCCGGATCATCAGACGCTGGGCGGCGGCCCCTACGCGAGCCCGAAGCCCGCGGTGAGCACCTACCCGAACGCCGTCTACTACTGCTCCCAGGGCATCGTCGATGCCATCTGCGCGCGCAGCGACGACGGCGGCCTGACCTTCGGTCCGGGAGTGCCCATCTACAACCTCACCCAGTGCGGCGGCCTTCACGGTCACGTCCGGGTGGGTCCCGACGGCACCGCCTACGTTCCCAACAACAGCTGCGGCGCGCAGCAGGGCGTGGCGGTGTCGAGTGACAACGGCCTGAGCTGGACCGTGCGCCCGGTGGCGCGCTCGCGCGCCTACCGCAACGGGGGAGACCCCAGCGTCGCCGTGGGCGCGAACAACACCGTCTACTTCGGCTTCGCCGACGCCGACGGACATGCCCGCATCGCCCTCTCCCGCGACCACGGCGTCACCTGGAGCAAGCCGTCCGACGCCGGCGGCGCCTACGGGATCCAGAACACCGAGTTCAGCGAAGTGATCGCCGGGGACGACGACCGGGCCGCCTTCGCCTTCCTCGGCAGCACCACGCCCGGCGACGATCAGTCGAGCGACTTCAGCGGCGTCTGGTACCTCTACGTGTCCACCACCTACGACGGCGGACGTTCCTGGCTGACCACGGTGGCCACGCCTTCGGACCCGGTGCAGCGCGGCTGCATCTGGAACGGCGGCGGCAGCAACCCGTGCCGCAACCTGCTCGACTTCAACGACATCACCGTCGACAGGATCGGCCGCGTGCTGGTGGGGCTTGCCGATGGCTGCACCGGCGCCTGCGTCACCGACCCGGCGCAGAACACCTTCGACGCCCTCGCCACCATTGCGCGGCAGCAGAGCGGCAAGGGCCTGTTCGGCCAGTTCGACGGCGCGCTGCCGAAGTAGCTCATTTCGGCAGGCGCCGGAGCGCGATGCGGGCCAGGCGACGCAGCTTGGCAAGCTTCGCGGCGCGGCTCTCCGGGCCTCCCACCGCGAGGCGCAGCAGCAGATCGCCGCGCCGCACGTAGAGCCCTCCCAGCCGCGCGCTGCCCGCCCAGAACGCCTCGTCGCCCAGCGCCCGCACGCGCAGGAGGGCCTGTTCCTCCGCGTCCTTGCCGTCCGCCTTTTCGCCGCGCGGAGCGCGCGCCCGCTCCAGCAGCGCGGCCACGTCTCCCCGCGCCACCTCCAGCGAGACGGAGCGCGCGAAGGTGGGCAGCACGTAGAAGCACTGCGCCACGTCGAGCTCGCCCCGTTTCGAGGCCGCCTCGCGCTTCTCGGCAGGCGCCTCGCGCTGGACGGCGGCGATCTCTGTCGAAGTGAGCAGGGAGCAGGCCTGCAAGGCGGCGGCGAGGAGCATGCGGGAAGGTACTTCACCTCGTCGCGGGATGCCGGACTGTAGGAAGTCCGACAGGCGAGCTCGAGGGTCCGGAGGATTTGGGATTGCGCCGGAGCCGTCCACGAGTGAGGCTGCACCCGGATGGCAGAGCAAACCGCGCCTGAGGAGGACGATGCGTTCGAGGGACCGGTGGGCAC
>DASSQZ010000017.1:0-4078 GCA_035702105.1 Myxococcales bacterium
GTTCCCAGGATCTGGTCGAAGCGGTTGGCGCCGGCGGCGAAGGGCTGGATGTGCATGCGCGCCGGACCCAGCCCGAAGGCGTTCACGTACCAGGGAGGCGCGGCGGGGTAGATGAAGTAGGTGGCGAAGCCGAGCAGGTTCACGAGCAAGAAGGCGCGCGCCAGCACGTCGACCATGTCGAACCGGCGGCGGAAGAAGAGCAGGAAGGCGAAGGCCAGGTATTCGCCGACGTAGACCAGGTAGGCGAAGCCGCAGAGCAGGTCGAGAACGGCGCTTGCGTGCGCGGCGAGCCACTCGTGCGGCGCTCGGCCGCCGATGCCGAACCAGGCGATCTCGTTGCGGTAGGGCTCCAGCACGTGCACCCGTCCGGCGATTCCCTGCCAATAGAAATAGCGCATGGAATCGAAGATGACGCCGGTGAGGATGAAGGGAAGGAAGTGGCGCAGGAAGCTGCGCGTCTTCTCGTTGTACAGGTCGAGCAGGCCGAGCAGCCCGATCAGCACGTGGTCGGGGCGCAGCCCGCCGAGGAGCGCCACCGCCGCGATGTAGGCGAGGCCAAGGAGCACCGGCCAGGCGCGGCGCGGCATGGCCCTGGAGGGCAGGACCCATTCGGCCACCTGCGCGCGCGAGATGCCCTGCATGGGCGCAAGAGTTCAGATGGCGCGGCGGCGCGCAAGTCGAATCGTTTGCGGGATTGCGTTTTCCTGAAGGCCGCCCGGCTTGCGCTGGCGGTCGGGTTGCTCCTGCTTCCGCGCGCCGCGGCGGCCCAGGCGCAGGGCGGATGCGCAAGCGAGCTCTCCACGCGCCTCGTGCCCCTGCCCGTCTATGCGACGCTCCCCAACGAGGGGAATACTTTTGGAGTGATGCCGGTGTTCCTGCGCATCTGCGACCACACCGAGCGCACCCAGTCGATCATCGCCCCGAGCTTCACCTGGAACGACGTCATCCACTGGACGGGCACGGTCCGCTGGTACGAATACCCCAGCGATACGCAATCGCTCACCGCGGTGGTTTCGCTGAGCTCGCGCATCAACTGGGGCCTCCTGCTCGGCTGGCAGGACCTGCCCACCGCGACCCGGGCGCTCACCACCGAGATCACCGCGCGCTTCCAGCGCAGCGCCTTCTACCGCTTCTTCGGCTTCGGCCCACAGACGCGGGCGCAGGACGAGAGCAGCTACACGCGGGTGCGCGCCTTCGTCGAGGCGCGCCGCGGGATCAACCTGGGCCGGGGGTTCAACCTGGGGCTCTCCGCGTTCGTGCGGCGCGATCTGGCCCAGCCGTTGGGCGTTCCCGGCCTGCCCATCAGCACCCGCGCCTTCGCCGGCACGCCGGGCATGGACGGCTCCAGCACCGCCGGCCAGGCGCTCGACCTCCGCTACGACACCCGCCCCCAGGGCGACTACTCGGACACCGGCGTCTTCGCCCAGGCGCTCGCGGGCGTGGTCGAGGGCCTCTCCAACTCGCCCGCGTACGCGCAGGGGCGCGCCGAGGTGCGCGCGCTCTGGCGCGAGTCGGGCTGGCTGGGCGGCTCGGCGCGCGCGTTCTGGAGCGGCGTCTCCTCGCCGCGCGCCCCGTTCTATCTGCAGTCCTCGGTGGGCGGCTCGTTCTACCTGCGCGGCTTCACCGAGGACCGCTTCATCGATCAGGCCGCCTGGACGGTGGAGTTCGAGCAGCGCGTGCGCATCTTCGAGACCCGCATCTACGGGGTGGTGGCGGACTGGCGCGTCGATCCCTTCGTCGCGGTGGGCCAGGTCTACGGCGGCGGGCGCGATCCCTTCTCGCATCCCCAGGTCAGCGGAGGCGTGGGATTCCGCGCGCTGGTGAGGCCCAACGTGCTCGGGCGCGTGGACGTCGCCTCGGGCGGCGAAGGGATCAAGGTCTACGTCGAGCTGGGCTATCCCTACTGAACCACGGCGCCGAGATCCGACAGCTCTGCGGGAGACAGCGGCGCCCCGAGCGCGCGCACGAACCACGCCGTCGGCTCCGGCTTGCGGAGGGGCCGCTCCGGGCGCAAGTCGGGGAGCGGCGGCAAGAGCTCGCGGAAGAGCCGCGAGAGCGCCTCGTCGTCGGAGGCGATCTCGGCTGTGCGGCCCAGGAGCGCCAGCGTCTCGGCGCGGCGGCTCTGCGCCGGCGCGCCGAGCTGGGAGAGCGAGGTGGCGCCGAGCATCAGCGACCAGGAACAAAAGATCCGGTAGCCGGTCGCGTCGCGCGGCAGCGTGGTGACGTATTCCAGCGCGCCCCGCGCGTCGGCGCGAAGGCTGGCCAGCAGCGCTGCGCGATCGGGCACCAGGAACCGGCCGGCGGCCTCGTCCTCGCGCTGGTCCTTGAGGATGTTCACCTTCTGGAGATAGAGACCGAAGCGGTAGGCGGCGAGCATCGAGGGAGGCCGCCCGCCGTCCAGCGCCCACAGGCGGGTGAGCATCTCGCCGACGACGCCCGCGACGAAGCAGCAGTAGCGGGACACGTCCTCCACGTCCACGAGCCGCAGCAACTGCCCGCGCCGCGCGTAGGCCGCCATTCCCTGCGCCATGCGGTCGAGCGCGCCGAGGAGGATCCCCCGCGCCTCCTCAGGAAGCTCCCAGGCATCGGCGAAGAGCAGGTCGCAGACGCGAAGGAGCTCCGCCTCCGCCGCCGTCAGGCCCGCGGGGAAGGCGTGCGCGAGCTGCCCCGCGCGTCCGTTGGCGGGCCGCTCGCGCAAGAGCGCGCGGAACTCATCGAAGAGGCGCTGCTGCCGCTCGCGGTCGGCAAAGGGCGCGTCCTCCACCGTGTCGAGCACGCGGAAGAGCAGGTACGCGAGCGCCACCCGGTCCCGGAACGGCTCCTCGAGCTGGGGAATGCAGAGCGCGAAGCTGCGGCTCACCGCATCGAGGTGTCGCTGGTAGAAGCTCGCGTCCTGCACGTCGCCCTCCTCGGTCACGCCGGCTGCGCCGCGCGGAGCCTGCCGAGCGCGAGCAGCGGGAAGCAGTTGCGGTAGAGGTGATAGCGGATCATGAACCCCGCGCAGAGCTCGGTGCCCTCGCGGATGCGGGCGCCCTTCTCCTCGCCGGTGCCGTAGCCGGGAAAGCCGCAGCCGGTGAAGGCGTCCTCGTCCCAGGCGCCGTCGGGCCGCTGGGTCGTGCACAGGTAGGCCGCGGCGCGCTGGGCGGCAGCGGAGCCGGCGCGGCCCGCGGCGACGAAGGCGAGCAGGGCCCAGGCCGTCTGCGAGGCGGTGCTCCTGCCGCGGCCGCGCTGCGCCCGATCGACGTAGGAAGCGCAGCTCTCTCCGAAGCCGCCGTCGTCGTTCTGCCGCTCTTCCAGCCAGCGCAGGGCGCGGAAGACGGCGAGGGAGTCCAGGTCCGCGCCCATGGCTGCGAGCGCCGGCAGCACCGCGCCCACTCCGTAGAGGTGGTTCACTCCCCAGCGCCCGAACCACGAACCCTCCTTCTCCTGCTGCGCCATCAGCCAGCGCAGCCCGCGCGCCGCCGCGGGAGCGGCCGGCCCCGCCCGCACGGCGCCCAGGGCGCCCAGCGCCTCGAGCACGTGGGCGGTCACGTCGCTGCTCGGGGGATCGACCACCTCGCCGAAGTCGCAGAAGGGCAAGTACGAGGGCAGCCGGGAGGTGTTGTCCTTGTCGAACGCCGCCCAGCCGCCGCCGCGGCTCTGCATGGCCAATACCCAGCGTACCGCGCGCTTGCGAGTGGCCTCGTCGAGCGCGCCGGCCTTGTGCAGGGCGAGCAGCACCACCGCGGTGTCGTCCACGTCCGGGTAGAGGTCGTTCTCGAACTCGAAGGCCCAGCCGCTGGGCTCGACGCCCCGCACCTGCACGGTCCAGTCGCCGGGCACGCGGATCTCCTCGCGCAAGAGCCAGCGCGCCGACCGCTGCACCGCCTCCGCACCCGGCGCGACGCCGGAATCGAGCAGCGCCAGCAGCGAAAGCCCGGTGTCCCAGACCGGCGAAAGGCACGCCTGCACCCGCATGCTGCCGTCGGCGCGGCGGATCATCCAGCGCCCGTGCATGCCTTCGAGGCCCTTGCGGATGGCGGGATGGGTCAGCCCGTGCCCGAGGCTGTGCAGCGCCATCAGCGAATAGACCCAGGGC
>DASSQZ010000018.1:0-4557 GCA_035702105.1 Myxococcales bacterium
CGCTCGCTTCGACCGATGCAGTTGGGAGGTCCAGGGGGGAGCGAGCTCCACCCTGGTGGAGGCGCGGAGCGCCGGATCGAAGAGCTGTCCGCCAACGCACCGGGATCAACACAGCTGAGCGGTGGGATTAGTCAGGAAGGCGGCCGCAGAAGACGCCCATGCTGCCCAGGTCCTCGCAGAAGGGAATGCCCAGGAGCACCCGATCGAAGGCGTGGATCAGATCGCAGAGGAGCCGCCGCCACGGCGGAGCGCTCTCGTAGCGGAAGTCGGGAATGATGAAGCGGGTGAGGCGCCCGAGGAAGCCGAAGTGACGCTTGCGCAGTCCCGGGACCAGCGCCTGGAGGATGGCGAGATCGGCCTTCTCCAGCGGCCGCTCCCCGGGCGTGACCTCGGTGTGGACGGGGACGAGGAAGCGGATCCTGCGCAGCGTGGGGTTCAGGTTGACGGGTTCGCAGCAGACGACCAGCGCGCCCGGTTTCGCGGCGCGCAAGAGCGCGCGCAGGGTGGCCTCGAGATCGTCGAGCAGGTGATGGAGCACGTTGTCGATCCAGATGACGTCGAACGAGCGGGCGGGCAGGTTCGCCGACTGCAGCGGGGCGCAGAGGAATCGCGCGCGCCCGGCGACCCCGTTCAGCGAGGCGCGCTTCATCGCCAGGTTGATGGCGCCAGCGGAGACGTCGAGGCCGGTGACGTGGGCGCCCAGGCTGGCGAGGATCATCGCGTCTTCGCCCTCGCCGCAGCCGACGTCGAGCACGGACTTGCCGCGCACGTCGCCGACCAGGCGGAAGCAATACTCCTTCGGGTAGAGCCTGCCGGGCCGTTCGTAGCGGCTCAGCACCGCCGGATCGACGGGCTCCAGGCGCTTCGCGTTCTCGTCGGCCCAGCGGTCGAAGAACCCTGCTTCCTGCGAAAGCTTCATGACGCTGGTCATGGGGGACCTCGAACGGCGCCGTGGAGCAAGCAGCATGCCGGCCGGTCCCGCGCCTGCACGCCCGAGGCGCGCGCCGTCGAAGAATGAACGTTCCGGCCGAGGGAAAAGTTGTCCGCGCATGGGAACGGCGGTCGCGAGATCAGGAAGTGCGGAGGAATTCAACGTTGAGTCCGCACACGCGTCGCATCCGCAAGAAACCGCTTGCGCGCCTGCCCGCCCGTCTCCAGAGTGACCGTGTCGCACCGCGCCGGAGGCAGTGTGCTATGCGCCTTTCCCAGGATGTCGAGAAGCAAGCCGGAGAACGAACGCAGGTGAACGGTTCGCAGCAGAAGCGCCTCGCCGGCAAGGTGGCGGTGGTCACGGGTTCGTCGCGAGGCATCGGCAAGGCCATCGCGCGGGCGCTGGCTGCCGAGGGCGCCACCATGGCCGTCCATTACTGCCGCGGCCGCGAGCAGGCGGACGAACTGGCCGCCGAGTTCGAGCGCAACGGCAACCGCGTGGGAGTCTTCCAGGCGGACGTGGCGCGGCCGGAAGATTGTCACAAGCTGATCGAGAAGGCGGCGAGGCAGCTCGGGCCGGTGGACATCCTCGTCAACAACGCCGGCGTCAACCGCGACCGCAGCATCCGCAAGATGAGCGCGGCGGAATGGGACGAGGTCATGCACACCAACCTCGACTCGGTCTTCCACTGCACCAAGGCGGCGCTCGAGCCGATGATCGCGCGCGGCTGGGGCCGCATCATCAACATCGCCTCGATCATCGGACAGACCGGCGCCTTCGGGCAGGCGAACTACGCGGCCGCGAAGGCGGGCGCCATCGCCTTCACCAAGAGCGTGGCGCAGTAGGTCGCGAAGTACGGCGTCACCGTGAACTCCATCTGCCCCGGCTTCGTCGACACCGACATGGTGGCCTCCATGCCGCAGGCGGCAAAGGACGCGGTCAGGGGCCGCATTCCGCTGGGCCGATTCGGCGACGCCGACGAGGTGGCCCGGCTGGTCCGCTTCCTCTGCACCGAAGGCGACTGGATCACCGGCGCGCAGCTCAACATCAACGGCGGGCAGTACATGTAGTCCGACCTCGGCCCTGCGCCTGGCTGCCGCAACGGGCGGGCAGGCGGGCAGACCGTCCGTTCGAGTACAAAATTGTCTCCATGCAGAGGAGACCTCTTTCGACCCAGGTCGTCGCCGTCACCGGTGCGTCCTCGGGAGTGGGCCGCGCCATCGCCCGCGCGTTTGGCGCCGCGGGAGCCAAGGTCGGACTGATCGCGCGCGGGCGCGACGGCCTTCGCGCCGCAGCCGGGGAGATTCGCCAGGCCGGGGGCGAGGCGCTGGAGTTGGCCGCCGACGTGGCCCACGCCGCGGAGGTGCAGATGGCGGCGCACGCCATCGTCGAGAAGTGGGGGCGCATCGACACCTGGGTGAACGACGCCATGGTCTCGGTCTTCTCCCCGGTGGTGGAGATGACTCCCGACGAGTACCGCCGGGTCACCGAGGTCAACTACCTGGGCACGGTGCACGGCACGCTGGCGGCGCTGCGCTACATGGCGCCGGCCGACGAGGGTGTGATCCTCCAGATCGGCTCGGCGCTCGTCTACCGCAGCATCCCGCTGCAGAGCGCGTACTGCGCCTCGAAGGCGGCGATCCGCGGCTTCACCGACTCGCTCCGCTGCGAGCTCCTGCACGACCACAGCCGGGTGAAGGTCTGCATGCTGCAGCTTCCCGCGGTGAACACCCCGCAGTTCGACGTGGTGCGCACGCGGCTGCCGCGCCATCCGCAGCCGGTGCCGCCCATCTTCCAGCCGGAGATGATCGCCCGCGCCGCCCTGCACCTTGCCATGCACCCGAGGCGCGAGATGTGGGTGGGCTGGAGCGCCGCCAAGGCGATCATCGGGCAGAAGTTCGTCGGAGGCCTGCTCGATCGCTACCTCGCGCGCGCCGGCTGGGATTCGCAGATGGACGAACGGCCGGTGGACCCGCTCGAGTGGAAGGACAATCTTCTGGCGCCGCTGCCCGGCGACCGCGGAGCGCACGGCGACTTCGACGCGCGGGCGAAGCCCGGGAGCATCGAGCTGTGGGCGCGGCTCAACGCCGGCAAGGTTGCGGCGGCGACCGCGGCGGCAGCGGCGCTGGCGCTCGTCGCGCTGCGGGGCCTGCGCGCATGATCCGGAAGGCATTGCTCGCGACGGCGCTCCTCGCCGCCTTCGACGCCCTGGAGCGGCGCCTTCTCGGCCATCGCCCCGCCTACGACGTGGATCGGATGGGCCGCCGCCTCTTCGGCAGCGCGAGAAAGGGCCGCGCCCTCCGCTGGGCCTACGGCCCCGCCATGGCATTCTTGCAGACCCGCCTGCGCCTCCCCGCCCTGCTGTTCGGCCCCTTGCTGGCCTCCGCAGAGCTCTACGCCATGCCCAGAGCCGGCGCGACCCCTCCTCCACGGAAATGGCGCAAGGGCGAAGTCCCCTTGCTCTTCGCCCACTCGACCGCCTTCGCTCTGGCCGTCCGCGCGCTGTGAGATCCTGAACCCCAAACCTGAACCTAAACCTAGACCCGTTCCCTGCCCCCCAAACCCGCGGCACCTGCGATACAAGCGATCGCGTGTGGGTCACTGCGGAGGACGGCTCCCATCTCCACGTCATCGATCAGGGCAAGGGCGACCCCGTCCTCTGGCTGCAGGGCCTCAACGCGCCGGCGGCGGCGTGGGCGGTGCAGCTTGCCCACTTCGGCCAGTCGCACCGCAGCCTCGCGCCGGACGGCCGCGGCGTAGGCCAGAGCGACGCGCCTTCGGGACCCTACACCACGCGGCAGATGGCGAACGACGCGCTCGCGGTCCTCGATGCCGCCGGCGTGGAGCGCGCCCACGTGGTCGGGCTCTCGCTCGGCGGGGCGGTCGCGCAGGAGCTTGCGCTCTTGCATCCCGAGCGCGTCCGGTCGGTGGCGCTGCTGTCGAGCTTTGCCGCCCAGGCGCCGCGCGGCCGCGCGCTGCTGGAGGCGTGGCGCGCGCTCTACCCGGTGGTGTGCGCCGATCCCGGGCTGCGCAGGGCGTGGGAGCTGCAGGCGTACTCGTGGCTCTTCACCGACAGGTTCTGGCGCAGCGAGGCGAACGTCCGCGCCGCCCTCCGCTTCGCCGCCACCCAGCCGCAGCAGACCCCGGAGGGGTTCGTGGGGCAGGTGGACGCGGCGCTCGCCCACGACACGCGCGAGCGGCTCCCGCAGCTCCGCGTTCCCGCGCTGGTGGTGCACGGCGAGCTGGACCAGCTCTCGGCCAGGGCCAACGGCGAGGAGCTGGCGCGCCTGATCCCGGGCGCCGAGCTGCGCATGCTGCCCGAGGTGGGGCACGCGGTGAACCTCGAAGGACAGCGGCTCGTCAACCCGGCGCTGCGCGCGCTGTGGAAGCGCGTTCCCTGACACTCCGCTCGCGGCCACACTCTGGCACATCGCTTGCTCGACTGCTCTCCGGGAGCGCCTCCAACAGGCGCGATCGGAAAAAAGGACTGTCTGGTGTTGATTGCCAAACGGTCGATTCCGGGTGAGGGAGAGATGCAGGACAGACCGAATCATGTGCTCGTGATCGACGATGACGACGCGGCACGCGAGATCCTCGTCGAGCTGCTCGGGCGCATCGGATACCAT
>DASSQZ010000019.1:0-17676 GCA_035702105.1 Myxococcales bacterium
GCCTTCAGCACCATGGTGCTGAACATGTGCGTGATCAGCGAGAGGATCATGAGGTGGGCGCTCCAGCAGTGCATGGAACGCACCAGCCACCCGAAGGGCACCTTGGTGGTGAGGAAGCGGATGCTCTCGTAGGAGGTGGATTCGCCGGGCTGGTAGTAGGCGAGCAGCAGCACGCCGGTGGCGAGCTGGATGAGGAAGAAGAAGAGCGTGAGCCCGCCGAGGAAGTACCAGAGCATGGAGTGCCCGCCGACCGGCACCTCCTTGTGCTTGAGGAAGTCGATCAGCGGGCTGATGCCGTAGCGGCGGTCGAGCCAGCCGTACAGGCCGTGCTGCTCCCCCTGGCCGGGATTGACGGGAGTGTTCATGCCGCCTCCGGGCCGCGTCCGAGCTGGACGATGACCGAGCCGTCGGCCTCGCGCTGGGCGGCGTACTTCGCCAGGGGGCGGGGCGGAGGGCCGGAGAGCACGCGGCCGGTGAAGTCGAAGCGGCCGTTGTGGCAGGCGCACCAGATCAGCGACTCGCCCGGCACGTATTGCACCGTGCAGCCCTCGTGGGTGCACTTCGCCGAGAGCGCGGTGAGGCCCTTCTCGACGTCGAGCACGATGATGCGGGCGGACCCGGCCCGCACGATCACCGAGCGCTCCTTCTCCAGCTTCGCCTGCTCCTCTGCGGTGAGCTTGATCGGGCCGTTCTGGGCCTGCGCGCCCAGCGGCTTGAGGTAGCGGAGGATGGGGAAGATCACGCTTCCCAGCCAGCCCAGCACTCCCGCGCCGAGCAGGACGTCAAGGACGGTGCGTCGAGGGGTCTTTTCACCGGACGGCGACATGGGACGTCTCCTGCGGTGAGGAACGGCTGGCGCGAGCGTGCGCCCGGGCATGTTCTGCCTCGGACCGGTGCCTTTATGCAATGGGCAGGATTGGGTGGGGCTGGCGCGGGCTGTACAAGAGCCGCGTGGATTGCTCAGATGCGGCTTTCCGCCTCACCGCCGCACCCCCGGACCCCCGGACCAGGAGCTTCCCCCATGCTGCTGCCCTCGAGTCTCAAGGCGTTGTTGCCGCTCTCCGTCGCGCTCATCGCTGCCGCACCCGAGCACAAGGCGCCCGCGCCGGCGAGCGCATACCTCATTCCCATCGGCCCCTCCGTGAGCCTCGACGCCGCGAAGAAGGTCGCCGCTGCGGCTGCCGCCGAGATGCGCAAGAACGGATGGTTCATGGCCATCGCGATCGTCGATCCCGCGGGCACCCTGGTCTATTACGAGAAGACCGACAACACGCAGATCGGCAGCGCCAACGTGGCCATCGGCAAGGCGCGCTCCGCCGCGCTCTACAAGCGGCCCACCAAGGCGTTCGAGACCGCGGTCGCAGGCGGCGGCGCGGGAGTGCGCATCCTCGGCCTCGAAGGAGCGGTGCCGCTGGAGGGCGGCCTTCCCCTGATCGACGGCGGCCGCCTGATCGGCGCCATCGGCG
Organism: Myxococcales bacterium; assembly: GCA_035702105.1. Classification (GTDB taxonomy): domain Bacteria; phylum Myxococcota; class Myxococcia; order Myxococcales; family 40CM-4-68-19; genus 40CM-4-68-19. Next base: position 1,467 of record DASSQZ010000019.1, read on the forward strand.
TCTCGGGTGATCTCAGCGAGCACGACGGCCAGTGCGCCGCCGCGGGAGTCGCTGCGCTGACCGCGAGATAGCCATGGGCCCGCTCACGCGGCGCAGGCTGCTCGTCGACGCCGGCGTTGCTGCCGCGGCGCTGGTGCCGGGGCGCTCCCGGGCGGATACGGCGGCCGCGCCGGGCCGCCGCGTGCAGGAGGACCTGGTCGCCGCCAACCGCATCCTCGCCGATCAGGGCGTGCTCGACGGCTACGGTCACGTCAGCGTGCGCGTCCCGGGGAAGCCCGATCGCTTCCTCATGTCCCGCTCGCTGGCGCCGGAGATGGTGGCCGAGGCGGACCTGCTCGAGCACGATCTCGACGGCAACGCCACGGCGCCTTCGGGAGCGGCGCTCTTCCTCGAACGCTTCATCCATGCCGGCGTCTACCGCGCGCGGCCGGAGGTGAGCGCGGTGGTGCACAGCCATTCGCCCTCGGTGATTCCATTCGGCGCGACCGGAACGGCGCTGCGGCCGCTCTACCACATGAGCGCGTTCCTCGGCGCCGGCGTGCCGGTGTTCGACATCCGCGCGGTGGCCGGCGACACCGACATGCTGGTGCGGACGCTGCCGCTCGGGCAGGCGCTGGCGAAGGCGCTGGGCGCGCATCCGGCGGTGCTGATGCGAGGGCACGGCGCGGTCGTGGTTGCGGCGGACCTGCCGCGGGCCGTCTTCCGCAGCGTCTACACCGAGCTGAACGCGCGCCTGCAGGCGCAGGCGATGGCGCTCGGGCGCAAGGTGACCTACCTCGACGCCGAGGAGGCGAAGAAGGCCAGCGCCACCATGGAAGGCACCGCCATGCGCCCGTGGGAGCTGTGGCGGCGCAAGGCGATGGGGAAATGAGGCCTGCGCCCGCGGTCAGCCGGTCTGGACCGCGAGGATCTGCATCCGCACCACGCTGAGGTCGCCCTCGGGCAGGTGCCAGACGGATTCCCAGCGGGTGGGGAAGAGCCGGCCGTCCACCGGCTTCCACTCCTCCATCCTGCCGGACCAGGGCGTGAGCACCTGCGTGCCCGAGGCGTCGCGGTAGCGGTCGGCGTGCACGGCGACGGGCAGGCCGTCGCCGCCGAATTCCACCACGGCGGCCATCCGGAGATCGCCCTGCTCGATGGCGAGGCGGGCGCGCCTGGCGTCGAGCGCCGCCCAGCGCAGCTCACGGCTGCGCAGCGCCTCTGGGAAGGCGATGATCTCGCCCCAGTAGCGGAGCCCCGCGCCCAGGTCCATCTCCGGACCGCGGGCATCCGCCATGGTGAGCGCGCCCAGAAGCGTGACCAGCATGTTGCCCTTGCCGGCGACGAACTCGTCGCGCGCCAGCATCGACACGAGCGGCGCGGCGCGCGCCTTCGCCAGCCAGACGAACCCCGGCGGGTCCAGCGTATAGACCTGCTCCGACTCGAACGGCATCCAGGGCTTGCCGGCAGCGATCCGGAGCGCGCCGCGCTGCTTCAGGATGGCGAAGGTGAGAGGCGGCCTCTGCGCCGCCTTGGTCACTTCCAGATACCTTCGCACCGGTTCGGGCAACGCCCCCGACTCCGGGGCGGGGGCGGCGAGCGGCTTCGCGCCGCGGAGCAGGTGGGCTTTCTCCGTCTCGTACCGGCTGCGGAACCACGCCGGCCCGATCGCCGAGGCGATGACCGCGGCGGCCGCCAGCGCGCAGGCGATGACGAGGATCGGGACCACCGCGATTGCCGTCCTCCTTCGCTGCGCCATCGCGACACCCCGGCGCTGGGCGGCCTTCGGCGCCTTCTCCCGCCCCGCGCTGCAGGAGGTGTCATACGCCATCGTCGCCTGCTCCTGGACAGTGAGGCCAGGTCCGCTGCCGGCCGGGCGCACGGTTACGGCGTTCCGCAAGACGCAGCGCGTGTCGGGGTCGCGCCGTTTCCTGCGCGTCCAGGCCGCAAGGAATGCGCGCTCCCGAGCGGCGAGCCGGCGGCGCGGGAGTTGCTAGCAATCCTGGTTGGGAACGCCCCAACGGAGGTCGGCGCCATGTCCCTGGAGAGGTTCTGCAGGAAGGAGATCGCCGCCGTGCAGGTGGACGAGACGCTGGTCGATGCGGCGAGGGAGATGCGGGAGAAGCACGTGGGCGCGGTGGTGGTGGTGGACGGCGCGCGTCGCCCCGTCGGCATGCTCACCGACCGCGACATCGTCTGCCGCGTGGTGGCCGAGGCCCGCGATCCGCAGCTCGCCTCGGTGAAGTCGACCATGAGCGGCGACCTCATCACCGTGCGCCGCGACGAGACCATCGACCAGGTTGCGTTCACCATGCGCGAGCACGGCGTCCGCCGGGTGCCGATCGTCGATGCGGAGGGCAGGCTCGCCGGCCTGGTTGCTTTCGACGACCTGGTGGTCCTGCTCTCCGCCGAGCTGGGACAGACGGTGGCGGCGCTGCAGGCGAACCGCGGACCGTGAGGACGCGCGTCGCAGCCAGACGTCAGGCGCCGGAACGGACCTTCGCCAGCCGCTTGAACACGCCTGCGACCACGCGGTCGCAGCGCGAGAGGTGGAAGTCGTAGACCGCGCCCACCGCGGCGCCGCCCGCCGCCTCGAGCAGGTCGCGGAGCCGCCCGCGCGCCCGGAACAGGCGCGTCTTCACGGTCGCCTCCTCGAGCCCCAGGCAGTCGGCGACCTCGGCGCCGTTCATTCCGTGCACGGCGCGCAGCACGAAGACCGAGCGGAACTCCTCCGGCAGCGCTTCCACCGCGTTCTGCAGCAGCCGGCGCATCTCCCCGTCGCTGGTCTGCTGCTCCGGGTTCGCCGCCGCCGCCGCGGGCATGGACGGCCCCTCCGCGCCGGCATCGAGCGTGTCGTAGCGCTTGCTGCGGCGGGCGCGGGCCAGCGCCTCGTGAATGGCGATGCGGGTCACCCAGGTGGAGAAGCGCGAGCGCCCCTCGAACTCGGCGAGGTGCTCGTAGGCCCGGACGTAGGCGTCCTGCATCACGTCCTCGGCCTCGCCATCGTCGTGGAGGATGGAGCGCGCCGCCCGGTAGACCTGGGGATTGTGGCGCCGCATCAGCACCTCGAACAGGCGCTGCTCCCCGGCACGGACCCGCTCGACGATCTGCTCGTCGGTCAGCTCCGCGGCGAGCTTCACCGCCTCCGCTGCACCCTGGTCGATTGCCTCCGTCATTGGGACATCATAACCCGAGCCGGCGCCTGCGCGAGCAGCTTTGTGCTCAAAGCAGCGTCCTCGAGGCGCCGTGCAGGCCGGCGACCAGCGCGTCGATGTCCTCCCGCCGGTTGTAGAGCGCGAGCGAGGCGCGCGCGGTCGCGGAGACGCCCAGGCGGCGCATCAGCGGCTGGGCGCAGTGGTGCCCGGTGCGGATGGCGATTCCCTCGCCGTCGAGCACCGTGCCCACGTCGTGGGGATGCAGCTCGCCGAGCTGGAACGAGAGCACCGAGACCTTCTCCTTCGCGGTGCCGATGAGCCGCAGGCCCGGCACCTCGCAGAGCGCCGCGGTCGCGTAGGAGAGCAGGGCCTGCTCGTGGGCGGCGATGGCCGGCATTCCCAGTGCGCCGATGTAGTCGATGGCCGCTCCCAGGCCCACGGCGCCGGCGATGTCGGGCGTGCCCGCCTCGAACTTGTAAGGGAGACGGTTCCAGGTGGTCTTCTCGAAGGTGACCGAGCGGATCATGTCGCCGCCCCCCTGCCAGGGAGGCATCTCCTCGAGCAACTCCGCCCTGGCGTAGAGCGCGCCGATGCCGGTGGGCCCGAAGAGCTTGTGTCCGGAGAAGGCGTAGAAGTCGCAGCCCAGCGCCTGCACGTCGACGGCGAGGTGGGGCGCCGCCTGCGCGCCGTCCAGCAGCACCGGCACGCCCTGCCGGTGCGCCAGCTCGACGATGCGCGCCGCCGGATTGACGGTGCCGAGCGCGTTGGAGACGTGCGAGAGCGCGAGCAGCCGTGTGCGCGGGCCGAGCAGGCGCTCCAGATCTTCCAGCCGGAGCTGGCCTTCGTCGTCGATGGGCGCCACCCGGAGCGACGCGCCCTTCTCCTCGCAGAGCATCTGCCAGGGCACGATGTTGGAGTGGTGCTCCATCTCGGTGATCAGGATCTCGTCGCCCTGGCGCACCCGCATCCTGCCCAGCGTCTGGGCGACCAGGTTGACGGCCTCGGTGGTGCCGCGGACGAAGACGATCTCGTGCGCGTGCCGGGCGCCGAGGAAACGCCTCACCTTCTCGCGCGCGTCCTCGTACGCCCTGGTGGCCCGCTCGGAGAGGAGGTGCACTCCGCGGTGCACGTTGGCGTTGTCCTCCAGGTAGAACCGCGCCACCGCGTCGATCACCGCGCGCGGCTTCTGGCTGGTGGCGGCGCTGTCCAGGTAGACCAGCGGCTTGCCGTGGATCTGCTGGCCGAGGATGGGAAAGTCCCGCCGGATCCGCTCGATGTCCAGCGCCGGTGCGCGGGCGGCCTTGCGCGCGCTCATGCCGGACTCCCGCTCCGGCGGGCGGCGTTGGCGAGGCCTGCGGTCGAGGTGGGCAGCACCAGCAGCGAGGCGCGCACAGGGGAAGAGTAGCATGGACCGATGGGCCGGAGAGGCCGATGGGCGAGCATCCGCCGAAGCGCCCGCGCACGCGCACGCCCATTGACCTGTCCGGACCCGGGACGCCGGATCCCGCTTCCGGACGGCATCTGCTCCGCGCGCCTGTGGGACGCATGGCACGGATCTGGCTGCGCGGACTGCCATGGACAGGCTGCGCGAGGATCTGCGGGGGGCGGTGCGGCTTTTCGCGCGCAGCCCCGGCTTTGCCTGCGTGATCATCGTGACGCTCGCCGTCGCCATCGGCGCCACCACCAGCGTCTTCAGCGTGGTGCGCGGCCTCCTCCTGCGGCCGCTGCCCTTCCGCGAGCCCGGGCAACTGGTGCGCTTCTACGGTTCCTGGCGCAGCTTCGCCAACGGCACCATCTCGCTCGCGGAGTACCGCGAGGACTACCAGCGCCTCTCCACCACCAGCGGAGTTGCGGCGTGGCGCTACGGCAGCGGCGGCCTCGCCGGCGCCGAGGCGCCCGAGCACATCGGGCTCGGACGGGCCACGGCGTCGCTTCTGCCCGTGCTCGGGGTGCAGCCCGCCGTGGGCCGCTGGTTCAGCAGGGAAGAGGAGGAGCCGGGGCGCGGGCACGTCGTCGTGCTCGGCCGCGGGCTCTGGCTGCGGCGCTTCGGCGGCGATCCCGCGGTGGTGGGCCGCAACGTGGAGATCTCCGGGCAGCCGTTCAAGGTGGTGGGCGCGCTGGGAGAGGATCTCGAGCTGCCCGAGAGCTTCGACGCGTGGCGGCCGATGGAGTTTCCGTCCGACCAGCTCACTCCGCAGGCGCGCGGCAACCGCGGGCTGCGCGTCATCGGGCGGCTGGGCAGCCACGTCACGCTCGCGAACCTGCGCGCGGAGCTCGCGGCCAGGTCGGCGCGGCTGCAGGCGGAGCTCCCCGCCATCTACCCGCCGGATTCGGGCTTCCACATGACGGCGATTCCGCTGCTCGACCAGATGGTCGGGCCGGTGCGACTCACGCTCTGGATGCTGTTCGGCGCGGTGGTGCTGGTGCTGCTGATGGCCTGCGCCAACGTGGGGAATCTCATGCTGGCCCGGGCCACGGCCCGGGAGCGCGAGCTTGCGGTGCGGGCGGCGCTGGGCGCCGGCCGAGGCCGGCTGGTGCGGCAGATGCTGGTGGAGAGCGTCTTCCTGGCGCTGGTGGGCGGCGGGCTCGGCCTTCTCCTCGCGCTCTGGGGAGTCGACCTGATCGTCTCGGCCGGTCCCGCCGATCTGCCGCGCGCCAGGGAGGTACGCATCGACGGGGCGGTGCTGGCGTTCGCGCTTGGGGTGTCGCTTGCCAGCGGCGCCCTCTCCGGCCTTTTCCCCGCGCTCACCGCGACGCAGGTGCGCCTCAACGACTCGCTGCGGGGCGGCAGCGCCTCGGCCGCGCCCCGGCCGCGGCGATTGCGGCGCGCGCTGGTGGCAGCCGACGTGGCGCTGGCGCTCGTGCTGGTGTGCGGCGCCGCCCTGCTGCTGCGGAGCTTCGGGCGGGTGCTCCAGGTGGATCCCGGGTTCAGGCCCGAGGGAGCGGTCGCCTTCCGCGTCGGGGTTCCCGGCGATGCCCGCAGCGTGTTCCGCTCCGCCCTGCAGCGCCTGCGCGAGCTTCCCGGGACCCTCGAGGCCGGTGGAATCGATTACGCGCCGCTCAGCGGCGTGGCCAACGACACGCCCTTCGAGATCGACGGGCAGCCGGTGCCCGCCGACGCGCAGGGGCCGGACGAGGAGACCCGCGTCGTGACTCCCGGCTGGTTCGAGGCCATGGGCGTGCCGCTGCGCGCGGGCCGCACCCCGAGCGAAACCGACGGCCGCGACCAGGCTCCCGTCGTGGTGGTCAACGAGTCCTTCGCCCGCAAGTTCTGGCGCGGCGGGAGCGCGCTCGGGCAGCGCCTGCGCCTCGCCGGAGATCCGCGCTGGTGGACGGTCTCGGGCGTGGTCGGCGACGTCCGCGACTTCGGCCTCGACGCGGACGTGCGCCCCACCATGTACTTCCCCTACGATCAGGTGGGGGGCGACGCGCTGACGCTGGTGGTGCGATCGAAGGCGCCGCCGCGCGAGGTGCTCCGGGGAGCGCAGCAGATCCTCTCGGCGCTGAGCCCGCTCGCGACCCCGTACCAGTTGCAGCCGGTCTCGCAGACGCTCTCGTCCTCGCTGGCGCAGCGGACCTTCGCGCTGGCGCTCCTGCACGGCCTCGCGGCGCTGGCGCTGCTGCTCGCCGGCCTGGGGCTCTACGGAGTGCTCTCCTACGCCGTGACGCAGCGGACCCGGGAGATCGGCGTGCGCATGGCGCTGGGCGCGCGGCCGGCGCAGGCGCTGGGGCTGGTGGCGCGGGAGAGCGCCGCGGTGGTGGGCTCGGGCCTCGCCGTCGGGGCGGTGGGAGCGCTGGTGGCGGCGCGCCTCTACGCGGGGCTGCTCTTCGGCGTGCGGCCCTCCGATCCCCTCTCGCTGGTGGCGGCGCTCGCGGTGCTGGCGGCAGTGGCTCTGCTCGCGACGCTCTGGCCGGCGCGCCGCGCTGCGCGGGTGGACCCGGCGGTGGCGCTGCGGGCGGAGTGACGGATCAGAACGCGAGGGCGAGGCCGCCGGCGGCGCCGCGGAGGGCAGGCAGCGCGTACACCGCGACACGGGCAGGCCGGCGATGCGGAGCGGCGCGCGCTCGTGCGCGGAGACGGCGTCGATGGCAATGGGGACGATCAGCGCGGCAGCGCTGATTACGCCGATGGCATGGACCGGCGCAGCGGGGAAGCGGCCACTTTCCGGCAGGCCTGTGCGACGACCGTCCGACATCCCGCGCCCGCGCTTCTCGACCACCCGCTGGCGCCGCGATACGGTCGGCCGCACACGAAGGGAGCGTCCCGCGCATGGCCCGCCTGCACGAGCTTCTCGATCGAAACCGCGCCTGGTCGGCTGGGATCCGGCAGCGCGACCCCGACTTCTTCGCGCGGCTGGCGCGGCAGCAGGCGCCGGCGTACCTCTGGATCGGCTGCTCCGACAGCCGGGTGCCCGCCAACGTGATCGTCGATCTTCCCGCCGGCGAGATCTTCGTGCACCGCAACGTGGCCAACGTGGTGGTCCACACCGACCTGAACTGCCTCTCGGTGCTGCAGTTCGCGGTGGACGTGCTCCGGGTCCGGCACGTGATCGTGACCGGGCACTACGGCTGCGGCGGCGTGCGCGCAGCGCTGGAGTCCTCGCCCCACGGCCTGATCGACAACTGGCTGCGCCACGTGCAGGACGTGGCGGCGCGCCACCACGACGACTTCTTCGGCCGCGAGGGCGAGGCCCGCGTGAACCGCCTCTGCGAGCTCAACGTCCTCGAGCAGGTGCGCAATACCGCCAGGACCACGGTGGTGCAGGACGCCTGGCGCCGCGGGCAGCCGCTCTCGCTGCACGGGTGGATCTACTCGCTCGAGGACGGCCTCTTGCGCGACCTCGGCGTCACGCTCGATCGGCCCGGCGAGGTCGAGCTGCTCGCCCGGCCGCAGCCTCTCGACGGCGCCGGGCCCTGAGAGGCGCCCGCCCGGCTACGTCTTCCAGCCGATCTCGTTGCGGAATGCGTCGAGGGACTTCTCCAGCGCCACCTTGAGGTCCGCCACGCCTTCGTTGCCCGCGGCGCGGAGCTGGTCGAAGCGGCGGGCCACCTCGGCGTACCGCGCCTCGTAGTTCTTCAGCTTGCGCCTGCGGGCGAGGAGCGAGAACTCCGGCGCCGTGGCGCGCATCGACCGGGAGAGGGTGTCGAGCCTGGCCCTGCCCGCGCGCAAGAGCGCCTCGGTCTTGACCATGTAGGGATCGTTCGGCATTCACGTCTCCAATCAGCGTTTGGAGTTTAACGGCGCGGCGGGTGGAATGCTCGCCCGAATGGCCCGATCGGCTGTCTTCACTTTCGCTTGCGCCCGCGGGCGAACCTGTTCTGATCGGCGGCGGTGACGGCTTCCGACGCGCAGCGCGCCATCGTCGCGGTCTTCCGGATCGAGTCGCCGAGGCTCATCGCCGGGCTCGCGCGCATGGTGCGCGACGTGGGCCTGGCCGAGGAGCTGGCGCAGGACGCGCTGGTCCTGGCGCTGGAGAAGTGGCCGGACTCCGGGGTCCCGGACAATCCCGGCGCCTGGCTCCGGGCGGTGGCGCGGCGCCGCGCCATCGACGAGCTGCGCCGCAGGAAGCTGCTCCAGCGCAAGCACGAGGAGCTGGGACAGGAGCTCGGCGAGGCGCAGGACGCGCCCGATCTGGACGCGAAGCTCGACGACGACGTGGGCGACGATCTCTTGCGCCTGATGCTCATCTCCTGCCATCCGGTGCTCGCCACCGAGGCGCGGGTGGCGCTGACGCTGCGGCTGCTCGGGGGCCTCACCACCGCCGAGATCGCGCGCGCCTTCCTGGTGCCGGAAGCGACGGTGGCCCAGCGCATCGTCCGGGCCAAGCGGACGCTCGCGGAGGAGCGGGTGCCCTTCGAGGCGCCGCGGGGCGCGGAGCTGGCGGCGCGCCTCTCGTCGGTGCTCCAGGTCATCTACCTCGTCTTCAACGAGGGCTACGCAGCCACCGCGGGAGACGACTGGATGCGGCCGGCGCTCTGCGAGGATGCGCTCCGGCTCGGCCGCGTCCTCGCCGGGCTGCTGCCGGAAGAGCCCGAGGTGCACGGCCTCGTCGCGCTGATGGAGATCCAGGCCTCGCGGGCGGCCGCGCGCACCAGCGCGACCGGCGACCCGGTGTTGCTGCTCGATCAGGATCGCAGCCGCTGGGACCAGCTCCTCATCCACCGCGGCCTCGCCGCCCTGAAGCGGGCGGAGGAGCTGGGCGGTGCCGAGGGCCCCTACGCGCTGCAGGCCGCCATCGCGGCTTGCCATGCGCGGGCGCGGACCGCGGCGGAGACGGACTGGGCGCGCATCGCCGCGCTCTACGAAGTGCTCGCCCGGGTGGAACCGTCGCCGGTGGTGGAGCTGAACCGCGGCGTGGCCTTGTCCATGGCGCGGGGGCCCGCCGCGGGGCTCGCGGTGGTGGAGCGGCTGGCTGCGGAGCCGTCGCTGCAGGGCTACCACCTCCTGCCGACCGTGCACGGCGATCTGCTCTCGAAGCTGGGCCGTTTCGCCGAGGCGCGCCAGCAGTTCGAGCGCGCCGCGGCGCTCACCCGCAACGCCCGCGAGCGAAGCCTGCTGAGCGCGCGCGCCGCCGAGTGCGCCGCCCAGGCGTCCAGGGGCTGACGCGCCGGTCAGTGCTCGTCGGGGGGCAACTCGCCTTCCGCGCCGCGCTCCGCGTCCTCCTCGTCGGAGGCGTGGCTCTCCCCGTGCGCCGGCTCCGGCGGCAGCACGTACCACTGCCGCCCGTTGAGCTGCTGCCGCTTGAGCAGCCCCTGCCGCTCCATCTCCTGGAGCAGGCGGCTGAAGGTGGAGAAGCCCGCCTCGCGCTCGTCGAAGTCCGGCTCCTTGCGCACGATGGTTTCCTTGATCAGCGAAGGGTTCAAGGGACCGGTGGCGCGCGAGAGCAGGTTCGACACCACCTCGCGCGCGATCGCCGGGATGGTGCCCTCCCGGCGCGGCTGCTTGCCCGCGGGCCGCGCCCTGGCCGAAGGCTTCGCCGGCCGCTCCGCGGGGACCCCGGCGGCCGCCTTCGACCTGCCCGGCGGGCGCAGGTAGATGAACTCGTCGCACGCCTTGACGAAGAGCGGCGAGGTGGCCTCCTTCACGCCCAGGCCGATGAGCATGCGGTTGTTCTCGCGCAGCTTGTACGCGAGCGGGCAGAAGTCGCTGTCGCCGGAGGCGATGGCGAAGGTGTCGATGTGCTCGCGCGCGTAGCAGAGCTCGAGCGCGTCGATGACCAGCCGCATGTCGGCGCCGTTCTTGCCCGCCCGCGTGGAAGGAGGCACGTCGATCAGCTCCACGCCGAAGTCGTGCAGGCGGCGGGTGGCCTCGCGGAACCGCGACCAGTCGCAGTAGGCGCGGCGGTAGACCACCTTGCCGCGCTCGAGCAGCCGGTCCATGGCGGGCTGCAGGTCGAAGCTCGCCGGGCTGATTCCGGTGTTGGTGACCAGGTTCTCGAAGTCGATGAACAGCGCGATCCGGCGCTCCTTCTCGCTCACCATGGCTTCCTCGCTGGCGCCGCAGTCCGGGCCGGGGCGCACTATGGACCCGTCGGGGCCCTCACTCCAGAAACCCCTCCGGGGCAAGGCTGGTGGCGAGCATGACGTCGTTGATGTCCTGGTGCTCCTCCCATCCAGCGCCGCCGCGGCGGCGCAGCCAGAACGACTCGATCGCCCCTGCCCGGGGAAGATACGGGCGCAGCTCCCCGGCCAGCGCGCGCGTCGACGCAGGGAGCTCGCGCGCCCGCAGCTTCTCCGCCGCGTGCAGGCCGATCGAGAGTCCCAGCTCGCGAAAGGCCAGCCGCCCGGACGCGGGGCCGGAAGGCTCGCCGAGCTCTTCCTGGAGACGAAGTCCGTCGAGCGCCGCGGCCAGCAGCGTCTCCACCAGCGAGGCGTCGGGCAGCGATCCGCGCCCGGCGAGCTGCGCGGCGCGCAGGGCGTCCGCGAGCAGGCCTCCCAGGCCCAGCGGGTCGGCGGTGGCCCAGTCGCGCCCCTCGATCATCGCGGCGAAACCCGCGAGCGCATCGGCGAGGTCCGGCCCTCCCGCGCCCGGCTCCATGTCCGCCCGCAGCTGCACGCAGGTGATGAACCCGTCCAGCGGATCGTGCTGCCCCATCGAGGGCACCAGCGCCCGCGAGAGGTCGATGCTCATCTTCCAGGCCATCCGCTTGCCGGCCGCGAACGAGGCGAATGCAGCGTGGAGCAGCTCGCGGGCCCAGAGGTTCAGCCGCGGCTGCCCGGTGAGGCGCGCCGCGCGGTTCAGCGCGTGCATCCAGCGGGTCAGGTAGTGGAAGTACTGGCCGTCGCGGTCCCACTCCTTGCGCTCGTCGAACGCCTCGCCCGGGCCCCGCTCGGGCAGCGGCTTGCCGATCCGCAGGCCGCCGCGGGTGGGATGCGCCTCGCCCTCCGCCTCGGCGAGGCCGCTGATCCAACCCGTGCGCGCCTCGCCCGCCCGGTGCCTGCCGAGGGTGTGGTGGACGCGATCGACGAGGCGCAGGGCCAGCCCGGTCTCGCCGAGGCCGAGGAAATTGCAGACCGCGAAGGCATCGGTCCAGAGATAGCGGCGATCGGGCGCCGGGGAGGTGAGCCCGGTGCGCGCGGCAAACCCGTTCATCAGCGCGGCGGCCCGTCGCGACGGAGACGCCGCCGGCATCGCCCTAGATCTCCACGTGCCGCAGCCGCAGCGCGTTGGCGATCACCGACACCGAGCTGAAGCTCATGGCGGCGCTGGCGATCATGGGGCTGAGCAGCAGGCCGAAGACCGGGTAGAGCACGCCCGCCGCCAGCGGCACTCCCAGCATGTTGTAGGCGAACGCCCAGAAGAGGTTCTGCCGGATGTTGCGCATGGTGGCGCGGCTGAGCCTGCGCGCGCGGGCGATGCCGCGCAGGTCGCCCTTCACCAGCGTGATGCCGGCGCTCTCCATGGCGACGTCGGTGCCGCTTCCCATCGCGATGCCCACGTCGGCGGCGGCCAGAGCGGGGGCATCGTTGATGCCGTCGCCCGCCATGGCCACGACGCAGCCCTCCGCGCGAAGCTGCGCCACCACCTCGCCCTTCTGCGCCGGCAGCACCTCCGCCCGGACCTCGGCGATGCCCAGCTTCCGCGCCACCGCCTGCGCGGAGGTGCGGCTGTCGCCGGTGACCATCACCACCCGCATCCGCTCCTTCGCCAGCGTCTGCAGCGCCTCGGCGGTGGAGTCCTTGATCGGATCGGTCACGCCGAAGAGGCCTTCGAGGCGCCCGTCCACCGCCGCGAACAGCGCCGTCCCGCCGGAGGCGCGCAGCGACTCTGCCCGCTGCGCCGCCGCCGCAGGGATGGGAACGCGAAGCCCTTCCAGGTACCGGCCGCTGCCCACCGCCACCCTCCGCCCGTCGACCAGGCCGGTGACCCCGCCGCCGGTGGTCGAGGCGAACTCCTTCACCTGCGAGAGCCCGGCGCCGCGGCCGCGGGCGGCTTCCACCACGGCGCGCGCCAGGGGATGCTCGCTGGCGTTCTCCAGGCTGGCGGCGAGGCGCAACAACTCGGCCTCGCCCGCGCTCCCGAGCGGCTCCACCGCGACCAGGCGGGGCTTTCCCTCGGTGAGCGTGCCGGTCTTGTCGACGACCAGCGTGTCCACCCTCTCCATCGCCTCCAGCGCCTCGGCGTTGCGGATGAGGACGCCCGCGCCCGCCCCCCGGCCGGTGCCCACCATGATGCTCATGGGCGTGGCCAGCCCCAGCGCGCAGGGGCAGGCGATGATCAGCACCGCCACGGCGTTGACCAGCGCATGGGCGAAGCGCGGCTCGGGGCCGGCCAGCATCCACGCCGCGAAGGCCGCGGCCGCGACCGCGATGACGATGGGCACGAACATCCCGGCGACCTTGTCGGCCAGCCGCTGGATGGGGGCGCGGCTCCGCTGCGCCTCGCTCACCATCCGCACGATCTGCGCCAGGAGCGTGGCCTCGCCCACGCGCTCGGCGCGCATCACCAGGCTGCCGGTGCCGTTGACGGTGGCCCCGGTGATCCGGCTGCCGGGCTCCTTCTCCACCGGCACCGCCTCGCCGCTGATCATCGACTCGTCGACGCTGCTGTGGCCCTCGAGCACGACGCCGTCCACCGGGACCTTCTCGCCCGGCCGGACGCGGAGGGTGTCGCCGACCTGCACCTCGGGAAGGGGAACGTCGCGCTCGGCGTTGCCCTCGATGCGGCGGGCCACCTTCGGCGCCAGCCCGAGGAGCGCCTTGAGCGCCCCGCGGGTGTGCTCGCGCGCGCGAAGCTCCAGCACCTGGCCGAGCAGCACCAGCGAGACGATGAACGCGGCGGGCTCGAAATAGACCGGCGCCATGCCGTGGCTGAGCATGCTCCGCGGAAGCAGGCCGGGCGCCACCGTGGCCACCACGCTGAAGGCGTACGCGACGCCCGCTCCCAGCGCGATGAGCGTGAACATGTTGGGGCTGCGGTTCGCGACCGACGCCCAGCCGCGCTGGAAGAGGGGCCAGCCCGCCCAGAGCACCACCGGCGTGGCGAGCAGGAGCTCGATCCAGGGCAGCGCGCGCCCCAGGGCATGCTGCACGGGCATGCCGGGGATGAAGTCCGACATGCCGAGCAGGAAGACCGGCACCGTGAAGACCAGGCTGAGCCGGAAGCGGCGCCGCATGTCGTCGAGCTCGGGGTTGCGCTCGTCCAGCGAGACGCCCCGCGGCTCCAGCGCCATGCCGCAGATGGGGCAGGTCCCCGGCGCGCTGCGCACGATCTCGGGGTGCATCGGGCAGGTCCACTCGGTGCCCGCTGGCGGCGGCTCCTCCACCTCCTTCGGGTGCAGGTACTTCTCCGGATCGGCCTCGAATTTCGCCTTGCACCGCGCGCTGCAGAAGCCGATCTCGCGCCCGCCGTGGACGAGCTTGCCGCCCTTCGGGCGATCGAGATCCACCGTCATGCCGCAGACCGGATCGATCCCGGTGCGCCCGGCGGACGGCGCGAGCTTCTGGTGCGCTTCCATTCGCGGTCTCCTTGCAGGCCCCGTCCCATACCGCGCCCGTGCGCAGCCGGCGACTGGATTCCTGTGAGAGACCAAACGCAGGCCGGGGATTCCCGTTACGCTTCCGGCGCTGCGGCAAGGTGCGCGTCTGCGCGCAGGGTGCGGCGGGCGCGCAGCACGTCGAGCAGCGTGCCGATGTCCACCGGCTTGACCAGGTGCTGGTCGAACCCCGCCTGCAGCACGGCCTCGCGGTCCTGCTGCTGGCCGTAGCCGGTGAGCGCCACCAGGAACATGTCGGTGCGCTGCAGCCGCGTCCGCACGTCGCGGGCCACCTCGTAGCCGCTGAGCACGGGAAGGCCGATGTCCACCACCGCCAGCGGCGGGCGCGCCTGCTCGATCAGCTCGATGGCCTGCTTTCCGTCCGAGGCGGCGAGCACCACGTAGCCGGCCCCGGAGAGGATCTCCGAGAGCAGCATGCGGTTGTCCTCCTGGTCCTCGACCAGCACGATCGATTCGCCGTCGCTGACCCCCGCGTGCCTGGGCGCGGGGGCGGGCCTGCCGGCGTCCTCCGCGAGGGGCAGCCGCACCACGAACTCGCTGCCCGTGCCGGGCCCCTGGCTGAAGGCGCGGACGTCGCCGCCGTGGGCGCGGACGAACGAGCGCACCAGCGCGAGGCCCAGTCCCATGCCGCTCGGGCTCTTGCCGTGAACCAGCTTCTCCTCGTCCACCGCGCGGACGAAGGGCTCGAAGATGCGCTCGAGCATGTGCGGGGCGATGCCGGTGCCGGTGTCGGAGACGCGGAGCACCGCCCGGCCCGACTCGATGCCCAGGGTCAGCCGCACGCTGCCGCCGTCCGCCGTGTACTTGATGGAGTTGGTGAGGAGATTCACCTCCACCTGCTGCAGCCGATCGGCGTCGCCGTACACCTCCACGGCCGCGGGCGGCAGCTCCACGTCCAGCTTGATGCCCTTGGCGTCGGCCGAGGGGCGCACGCGCTCCACCGCCGCCTCGACGGTGGCGCGGAAGTCGAGGTTGGCCTTGCGCAGCTCGATCTCGTCCTGGCGCATGCGCGAGACGTCGAGCAGGTCGTCGAGCAGCCGGGCCATGTGCCGGCACTGCCGGCCCACGATCTGCACCGCGCTCTGCCTGCGCTCGGGCGGCCCGGCCTTTTCCAGGAGCGCGCAGGCGTTGAGCAGCGCCGCCAGCGGGTTGCGCAGCTCGTGGGAGAGCATGGCCATGAACTGGTCGCGCAGGAGCAGCGCCCGGCGCACCTCGGCCTCGTCGCGCCTGCGCTGGGTGATGTCGCGGGAGATGGAGGAGACGCCCACGACCTCGTCGTGCTCGTCGTAGACCGGCGCGTGCGAGACCGAGACCTCCACGGTGGACCCGTCCTTGCGCAGGTGCACGGCCTCGTAGGGTTCCAGCGCCTCGCCGCGCTCCGCCTGCCGCAGCTTCTCCAGCGTCTTCATGCGCTCGAGGCCCTCCGGCACGACGAAGAGCGCGTCCTTGCCGGTGGCCTCCTCCGCGGACCAGCCGTAGAGCGCCTCGGCGCCGCGATTCCAGCCGATGATCCTTCCCTCCGCGTCGCGGGCGAAGATGGCGTCGGCAGAGGACTCGACGATGGCGGAGAGCCTGCGCACCCGCGCCTCGCTCCGCTTCAGCTCGGAGACGTCCACCAGCAGCACCACCACGCCGTTCTTCGATGCGCGGCTGCGGTGGGGCAGGATGCGGAGCAGGTAGATGGTGCCGTCGCGGCTGGTCACCTCGCGCTGCTGCGACTGGCCGGTCTGCAGCACCTGGACCACGTCGGCCTCGAGGTTCGGGTACTGGATGGTGGGGGCGAAGCTGTCCAGCCGCCGGCCCACGTCCTGCGGCAGCAGGCGGAAGACCCGGGCCGCCTGCGCGGTGTACTTGCGGATGCAGAGCTCCTCGTCGAGGAAGAGCACGCCCACGTCGATGCCGTGGAGCAGGCCGTCCAGGTCGTCGGTCAGCTCGGCCAGCTGGGTGATCTTGCGCTGGTGCTCGATGTTGACGGTGTAGAGCTCCTCGTTGACCGAGTGCAGCTCCTCGTTGGTGCTCTGCAGCTCCTCGTTCGAGGCCACCAGCTCCTCGTTGGTGGCCTGCAGCTCCTCGTTGGAG
>DASSQZ010000020.1:0-15840 GCA_035702105.1 Myxococcales bacterium
TTCGCCGATTCGCCGCCGATGCCCGAGTACCGGCGGCGGCAGGCGCTGCGCTACGGCGAGAACCCCCACCAGCGGGCGGCGTTCTATGCGAGCGTTCCGCAGCCCGCCGAGCCGACGCTGGCCTCGGCGCGGCAGCTCCAGGGCAAGGAGCTGTCCTACAACAACCTGCTCGACGGCTCGTCGGCGCTGGAGGCCCTCAAGGAGCATGCGGAGGGCGCCTCGGGCATGGCCGCGGCGGTGGTGGTGAAGCACACCAACCCCTGCGGCGTGGCGAGGGCGGCGAGGATCATCGACGCCTACAAGGCGGCGCGCGACGCCGATCCGGTGAGCGCGTTCGGCGGCATCGTCGCCCTTTCGCACCCGGTGGACGCGGCGACGGCGGCGGCGCTCGCCGAGACGTTCCTCGAGGCGGTGATCGCGCCGGGCTTCGAGGCGGGAGCGTTGGAGGCGCTCAAGGGCAAGAAGTCGCTGCGGCTCCTGGAAGTGCCGCTGCTCGCAAAGGGGCGCGAGGCCTGGTCGATGGAGCCGCGCGAGCTGCGCAGCATCCCCGGAGGCCTCCTGGTGCAGTCGCGCGACCTGGCCGATGCCGACCCGCGTGGCTGGAAGCTGGTCACCCGCCGCGAGCCCACGCCCGAGGAGCTGGACGCGCTGGCGTTCGCCTGGAGCGTGGTCAAGCACGTCAAGTCCAACGCCATCGTGCTCGCGCGGCGCGACGTCACCGTGGGCATCGGCATGGGCCAGACCAACCGCGTCGATTCGGTGCGCATCGCCGCCCAGCGCGCGGGCGACAACGCGCGCGGCGCTGCGCTGGCGTCGGACGCGTTCTTCCCCTTTCCCGACGGCGTGGAGGCGGCCGCCGTGGCGGGCGTCACCTGCGTGGCGCAGCCGGGCGGCTCGGTGCGCGACGAAGAGGTGATCGCGGCGGCCGACAAGCTGGGCCTCGCCATGCTCTTCACCGGCGTACGTCATTTTCGCCACTGAGCCCGGCGGCCAGGCGGTCGAGGCACCCGCGGCCTCAGTACGCCGCGGTGAAGCGCTTGCGGATGTGCCGCGGCTTCTCCAGCTCGTCGACGATGGCCACCGCCAGGTCGGCCACCGAGATCCTCGCCGGCGCCGACCCCGACATGAGCAGTTGATCGCCGCCGACGCGGTACTTGCCCGTGCGCGGGCCCGGCTCCAGCAGCGCGGCGGGCGACACGAAGGTCCACTCCAGCTCGCGCTCGCGCAGGATCTCGCGGTGCACCTCGCGCGCCGCCAGCGCTCCGGCCTTCCATTCCGCGGGGAACTGCGGCGTGTCGACCAGTTGCACGCCGGGAGCCACTTCCAGGCTGCCGGCGCCGCCGATCACGATCACCCGACGGACGCCGGCCTGCCTGACGCCCTCGAGGATGGCGCGCGAGCCGCGCAGGTGCTCCTCGTAGATGTCCGGGTTCTTCCAGCCCGGGTTGTAGGCGCTGATCACGGCGTCGTGCCCGGTCACCGCCGCCTTCACCTGCGCGGGGTCGCGCGCGTCGACG
Organism: Myxococcales bacterium; assembly: GCA_035702105.1. Lineage (GTDB taxonomy): Bacteria > Myxococcota > Myxococcia > Myxococcales > 40CM-4-68-19 > 40CM-4-68-19. The sequence continues at coordinate 1,518 of DASSQZ010000020.1, forward strand.
GCGCGGGCGGAGAGATTGGGCTGTTTCTGCACCTTCTCCGGGTGCCGGACGATGGCCGTCACTCGATGGCCTCGCTGCAACGCCTCGCCCACCAGCGCGGTTCCCACGAATCCGGTCGCCCCGATCAACGCAATCTTCATCGGCAATCCTCCTTGGCGCCCTGGGATGCCGCTGCGCGTTCGAGGTCGCGCGGGCGGGTGGAGTTTGCTAGAGGAAACGCGATGCCGGCCAAGGTGGTGGTGATCGGTTCGGGGGCGCGCGAGCACGCGCTCGTGCGCGCGCTGCGGCGGGGCGGCGGCGCGCGCGAGATCGTCGCGGTGCCGGGAAATCCGGGGATCGCGCGCGAGGCCCGCTGCATGCCCGCCCAGCCGACGCTGGCGGACGCGGCGCTGGCGGAGTCGCCCGACCTGGTGGTGGTGGGCCCCGAGGCGCCGCTGGCCGAGGGGTTCGCCGACCGGATGGCGGAACGTCAGGTCCCCTGCTTCGGCCCGTCGCAGGCGGCGGCGCGCATCGAGTCGTCGAAGGCGTTCGCAAAGGACGTCATGCAGGCCGCAGGGGTGCCCACGGCGCAGGCGGCCGTGTTCGACGACCCGGCCGCGGCCCGCGAGCACGCCCGCGCGCAGGGCGCCTGCGTGGTGAAGCTGGACGGTCTCGCGGCGGGGAAGGGCGTCATCGTCGCCGGCAGCGGCGCGGAGGCGGCGGCGGCGGTGGACGAGCTGTGGCGGCCCGGGGCGAGGCTCCTGGTGGAAGAGCGGCTGGAAGGGCCGGAGCTCTCGGTGATCGCGCTGTGCGACGGCGAGCACGTGGTGCCGCTGCCTCCCGCGCGCGACCACAAGCGCCTGCAGGACGGCGATCGCGGGCCCAACACCGGCGGCATGGGCGCGGTGTGCCCGCCCGCCGACGCGACGCCGGAGCTGATCGACGAGACGGTTCGCACGGTGCTCTTGCCCACCGCGCGGGAGCTGGCCCGGCGAGGCTCTCCCTTCGTGGGAGCCCTCTACGCGGGGCTGATGCTCACGCCCAGAGGGCCCCGGGTGCTCGAGTTCAACTGCCGCCTCGGCGACCCGGAAGCGCAGGCCATCCTGCTCAAGCTGCGCAGCGATCCGCTCCCGCTCTTCCTCGCCACCGCCCAGGGCAAGCTCGCCGGACAGAAGCCGGCCTGGGACGCGCGCACCGCGGTGGCGGTGGTGCTGGCGGCGCACGGCTATCCTGCCGCGCCGCGGGCGATGGACGAGATCCACGGGCTCGACGCGCTCGCAGCGGAGGAGGGCGACGATCTCTGGGTGCTCCATGCCGGCACCCGGCTCCGCTCCGGCAAGGTGGTGACGTCGGGCGGGCGCGTCCTCACCGTGGCCGCGCTCGGCACACGGGCCGTGCAGGCGCGGGCGCGGGCGTATGGCTGCGTGGCGCGCATCACCTTCGCCGGCATGCAAAGCCGCTCGGACATCGCCGCGTCGGAGAGCTGACTGATCCGCGGCCGGCAAAGAATCGGCGGCCAGCTCGACAGGCTCCTGCTCCGCGAGCTCTTGCGCCTGTTCGTCATGACGCTCGGCGGGGTGGTGCTGGTCTACCTGGTGATCGATTTCGCCGACCGGGCCCACGGCTTCACCGGCCGGGCGTGGGGCAGGGCCGCAGCCGAGCTCTACCTGAACAAGGCGGCGGTGGTCTCCTACCAGCTCGCGCCGGCCGCGCTGATCATCGCCGCCGCGCTGCTCGTCACCATGCTCTCGCGCAAGGGCGAGATGACCGCGCTGCTCGCGCTCGGGGTGCGCCCCCTGCGGCTGGCGGCGCCGGTGGCCGCCTTCGCCATGGCGCTGGGCCTTTCGCTGTTCTGGCTGGGAGAGCGGGTGGTGGTGCGCGCCGACGCGCGCGCCGAGGAGATCCAGGTCAAGCGCTTCAACCGCTGGGGCGACTGGGCCACCTATCACGCCGGCTCCGCCTGGATCCGCGGCCGCCACGGCCGCATCTACCACCTCGGCCCGGAGCGCGACGGAGGATGGGAGCCCGCGACCGTGCTGGAGATCGCGCCGCCCTTCCGCCTCTCGCGGCGCATCGACGCCCGCCGCATCGAGCAGGGGCCCGGCGGCACCTGGCGGCTGCTCGACGCGGTGGTGACCCGCTACGAGCTGTACGGCGGCCCGGGCGGCACCATCGAGGAGCGCCGCGTCGACGTGCTGGAGGAGCGCTTTCCCGAGACGCACGCCGACCTGGAATTGCGCAGCGGCCGGCCGCGCCAGCTTCCCTGGAAGCAGCTTCGCGAGCAGGTGCGCCGCCGCGAGCAGGCGGGACAGCCTGCGCGCGAGTACCAGCTGGCCATCGCGGAGCGCGTGGCGGCGCCGCTCCAGGTCGTCCCCGCCGCCCTGGCTGCGCTCGGGCTCGCCTTCGGCCTGCAGCGCCCGCGGCGGCGCATGCCGGTGGCCGGAGCGGTGGCGCTGGGCATGGGGCTCTCCATGGTGCTCTGGGCCGCCTCGGTCATCGCACACGCGGTGGCGATGTCGGGCGCGCTCGAGCCCTGGATGGCGAGCGCCATTCCCGGCGCGCTCAGCCTGCTGGTGGCGGCGCTGGCGCTGCGCCGCGGGTGACCGCCGCGCGCCCCGGGCGGTCTTCCTTGGCTTTACGGCGCATTTCTGGCACAACGCGCGCCGGCCTGGAGCCTGGAGCCTGGGATGAAGGGAATCATTCTCGCGGGAGGAACCGGGTCGCGGCTGTTCCCGCTCACCAAGGTGACGAACAAGCACCTCCTGCCGGTGGGGCGCGAGCCGATGATCTTCCACCCCGTCCACAAGCTCACCGAGGCGGGCATCGACGAGATCCTCATCGTCACCGGCGTCGAGCACATGGGCGACGTGGTCAACCTGCTCGGCTCCGGCAAGGACTTCGCCTGCCGCTTCACCTACAAGGTCCAGGACGAGGCCGGCGGCATCGCCCAGGCCCTGGGGCTGGCGGAGAACTTCGCCGCCGACAGCCCCCTCTGCGTCATCCTCGGCGACAACATCTTCCAGGATCCCATCGCTCCCTTCGTCGACGCGTTCCGCAAGCAGGGGCGCGGCGCGCGCCTGCTGCTCAAGCAGGTGCACGATCCGCAGCGCTACGGCGTGGCGGAGATCGACGGCTCGCGGGTGGTGCGCATCGTGGAGAAGCCGAGGAAGCCGAAGAGCGACCTCGCGGTGGTGGGCATCTACTTCTACGATGCGCGGGTCTTCGACATCATCCGCACGCTCAAGCCCAGCGCCCGCGGCGAGCTGGAGATCACCGACGTGAACAACCACTACCTGACCGCGGGCACGCTGCAGTGCGACCGGCTCTCGGGCTGGTGGACCGACGCGGGCACCTTCGAGTCCCTGGCCGCCGCCAACGAGCTGGTGAGGCCGCGGTGAGCCGCGCCGTCCTCGTCACCGGCGGCGCCGGCTTCATCGGCTCGAACCTGGTGCGGCTGCTGCGGCGCGAGCGGCCGGAGTGGACCGTCGTCAACCTCGACAAGCTCACCTACGCCGGCAACGCCGAGTCGCTCGCCGACCTGCGCGACGACCCCGGCCACGTCTTCGTGCGCGGCGACATCGCCAACGCCGAGCTGGTGGAGCACCTCCTTGCCCATCACGGCGTCGACGCCATCCTCAACCTCGCCGCAGAGAGCCACGTGGACCGCAGCATCCTCGGCCCCGGCATCTTCGTCGAGACCAACGTCTCCGGCACCCAGGTGCTGCTCGAGGCGGCGCGCCAGGCGGGGGTGAAGCGCTTCGTGCAGGTCAGCACCGACGAGGTCTACGGCTCGCTCGGCGCCACCGGGAAGTTCACCGAGTCCTCGCCGCTCGCCCCCTCCAGCCCCTACAGCGCCTCCAAGGCGGCCGCCGATCTGCTGGCGCTCGCCTACGGGCGGACGTTCGGCATGGAGGTGGTGGTGACCCGCTGCTCGAACAACTACGGGCCCTACCAGTTTCCCGAGAAGCTGATCCCGCTGATGATCGCCAATGCCCTGGAGGGGCGGAAGCTTCCCGTCTACGGCGACGGACTCCAGATCCGCGACTGGATCCACGTCGAGGACCACTGCCGCGCGCTCCTCGCCGCGCTCACCGGCGGCCGCGCCGGCCAGGTCTACAACCTCGGCTCCGACAACGAGTGGCCCAACCTCCGCATCGTCGAGCGGCTGCTCAAGGCGCTGGGCAAGGGCAACGAGTTGATCGAGCACGTCAAGGACCGGCCCGCTCACGACCGGCGCTACGCCATCGACGCCTCCAGGGCCCGCGCCGAGCTGGGCTGGGCGCCCCGCATCGGCTTCTCCGAAGGGCTGGAGGCCACCGTGCGCTGGTACGTGCAGAACCGGCAGTGGTGGGAGCGCATCCGCACCGGCGCGTATCGTACGTATTACGAGCGCAACTACGGGGCCCGATGACCACCGTCGTCACCGGCGCCAACGGCCTCGTGGGCAGCCGCATCGTCGCGCGGCTGGCCGCGGACAAGGAGCGGGTCATCGCGGTGGGACGCGGTCCTGCGCGCAATCCCGGGCCGGCCGAGTACGTGGAGATCGACCTCCTCTCGCACCCGCGCAAGCTCGGGCAGCTGATCGAATCGGCGCAGCCGCAGGGCGTGATCCACGCCGCGGCGATGACCGACGTGGACGGCTGCGAGGCGGCGCCGGTGGAGGCCTGGGCGCTGAACGTGCGCTCGGTGGAGGAGGCCGCGCTCGCCTGCGCCGGCATCTCGGCGCGCTTCACCTCCCTCTCCACCGACTACGTCTTCGACGGCGAGAAGGGCGACTACGTGGAGGAGGACGCCCCCAACCCGCGCGGCGTCTACGCGCGCACCAAGCGCGCCGGCGAGGACGCGGCGCTCCTGCTCGCCCCCGGGGCCGCCGTCTGCCGGGTGGCGGTGGTCTACAGCGGCCGCAAGGGCGCCAAGAGGACCTTCGCGCTGGGGGTGGTCGAGTCGCTCCTGGCCGGCAAGCCGGTCCGCGCCTTCATCGACCAGGTGGTCTCGCCCACCCTCGCCGACAACGCCGCGGAGATGGTGATCGGCGTCCATCGCTCCGGCGCCCCGGGCGTGTTCCACTGCGCGGGAGCCACCCAGGCGTCGCGGGTGGAGTTCTGCCGGGCGCTGGCGCGCAAGCTCGCCGCGGACGAGGCGCTGATCGTCCCGGTGCTGCTCGCCGACCTCAAGTTGCCTGCTCCGCGGCCGCTGCGCTGCGGGCTGCGGGTGGAGAAGGTGCAGCGCCTGCTCGGCCATGCCGCGGCCCTCCCTCTCGATGCCGCGCTCGACCGCTTCCTCGAAGAGCGGGAGGGCGGATGACGGAGCTCGCGGAGTCCGCGCCGGCGGGGCGCTCCGGGCTCCCCGCGCAGAGGTCGGCGCTGGGGGAGCTGCTGCACTTCCGCCAGCTCATCGTGCTCCTGGTCGTGCGCGAGCTGAAGGTCCGCTACAAGCGCAGCATCTTCGGCATCCTCTGGACGATGTTGAACCCGCTCTTGCTGATGGTCGTGTACACGGTGGTCTTCGCCACCATCATGCGGTCGCCGCAGCGCAACTTCGCCGTCTTCCTGCTCTCCGCGCTGTTGCCCTGGCTCTTCTTCAGCGTGGCGGTGCTGCAGGGCCTCAACTCGGTGCTCACCAACCAGGAGCTGATCCGCAAGGTGCGGATTCCGCAGGCGGTGTTTCCGCTCTCGGTGGTGGGCTCGAACCTGGTCAACTTCGTGCTCTCGTTCGCGCCGCTCTTCCTGCTCATGGCGGTGCTGGGCCAGCCCTTCACCGCCGCGCTCCTCTTCCTGCCGGTGGGCATGGTCCTGCTCACCGTCTTCACCAGCGGCGTGACGCTCCTCTTCGCCACCTTCACCGTCTTCTTCCGCGACGTCCGCCACCTCGCCGAGGTGGCGCTGCAGATGCTCCTCTACCTCTCGCCGGTGTTCTACGACCTGCAGATGCTGGGGCAGCACGACGAGTGGTGGTTCCGCGCCTTCCGCCTGCTCCTGCGCGTGAACCCGCTCTCCTACCTGGTGCCGCTGGTGCGCGACCCCGTGTACTACGGCCGGCTGCCGTCGCTTCCCGTCCTGGCGGTGGCCTCGGCCTCGTCGCTCGTCTCCCTGCTGGTGGGCTTCGCCGTCTTCCAGCGGCTCTCGCCGCGGCACATCCACTACCTGTGAGAAACGGCGAGATCCGCATCCGCGACGCCGGCGTCTCGTACCGGCTCTACCGCGAGAAGGTGACCACGCTCAAGGAGGCGGTGGTGCACCGGTTCCGGCATCTGCGCTCGGCGGAGGTGTTCTGGGCGCTGCGGCACGTCTCGCTGCAGATCGATCCCGGCGAGGCCATCGCGCTGGTGGGCCACAACGGCAGCGGGAAGAGCACGCTGCTCAAGACCGTGGCCGGCGTGCTCCAGCCGAGCGAGGGCGAGGTCGTCACGCAGGGCCGCATCAGCCCGATGATCGAGCTGGGAGCAGGCTTCGATCCCGAGCTGACCGGGCGCGACAACGTCTACCTGAACGGCGCGCTCCTCGGCTTCACCCGCAGGCAGATGGAGGCCAAGTTCGACCGCATCGTGGCCTTCTCGGAGCTGGGCGACTTCATCGACATGCCGATCAAGAACTACAGCTCGGGCATGTACGCGCGGCTCGGGTTCGCCATCGCCCAGGACGTGGAGCCCGACATCCTCATCGTCGACGAGGTGCTGGCGGTGGGCGACGAGCGCTTCCAGGAGAAGTGCAAGGCGCGCATCCGCGATTTCCGGGCTGCGGGAGTGACCTTCTGCTTCGTCACCCACGGGCTGCAGGGCGCCAGGGAGCTGTGTCCGCGCGCGGCGGTGCTGCACCACGGACGGCTGGCGTTCGACGGGCCCATCGACCAGGCGTGGGAGCGCTACCGCGAGCTGGAGCGCGGGCCTGCGCCGGGACCGCACATCGAGGTGGTCTGACGGGCAGCGTCATTTGACGCGTCGTGGCTACCGCGCGGGAACCCCTCGCCGCGCGCCGCGAAAAGCAATCCGGCCGAGGACCTCGCCTCTCATGACGGGCCGGTGACAGAGGCGGGTTACATGACGCGCTCCCCCGGAGGAACCTTGGTCTACGCCTTCTTCGCCTCGCACTGGCTCCTGAGCGTCCTCTTCCAGAGCCTGTTCCAGCACCGCTACGCGGCCCACAAGATGTACACGATGCCGAAGCGCACCGAGCGCGTGCTGCACTTCCTCGCCTTCCTGGTGCAGGGCAGCTCGTACCTGGACCCGCGCGCGTACGCCATCCTCCACCGGGAGCACCACGCGTTCAGCGACACCGACCGCGACCCGCACACGCCCTGGCTGCACGGCAACCCCGCCTCGATGATGTGGAAGACGAAGAAGAAGTACTCCGACTACGCGCACCGCCGGGTGGCGCCCGAGCCGCGCTTCGACGGCGACGTGCCGGAGTGGCCCTGGCTGGAGAAGTTCGCCGACGCCTGGCCCACGCGCATCGCCTTCGGCACCGCGTACACGCTCTTCTACATGGCCTTCGCCACGCACTGGTGGCAGTTCGCCTTCATGCTGCCCTTCCACTTCGTGATGGGCCCGGTGCACGGCGCCATCGTCAACTGGGCCGGGCACAAGTACGGCTACCAGAACTTCGACAACGGCGACAAAAGCCGCAACACGCTGCCCTTCGACTTCCTCACCATGGGCGAGCTCTTCCAGAACAATCACCACAAGTGGGGCGCGAGCCCCGATTTCTCCGCGCGCTGGTTCGAGGTGGACCCCGGCTGGCAGGTGCTCAAGCTGCTGGCTCTGGCGCGCATCGTGACCATCCGCACGCCGCAGCGCGCGATGTATCCCGAACCGCTGCGAGAGGCCGCGTAGCGCCCGACGACAGGCAGCATCCGGCCTCACGCCGCCCGGGAGCACTCCGCTCCCGGGCGGTGCTACAAGGGCGGGATGATCGAGTCGTGGGGACGCTATCCACGCCCGGCGCACGCCGCCGAGGTCGCGGTCGCCTGGCGCAGCCGGATCGAGCTGCCCGCGCTGCGCCCGGTGCTGGCGTACGGCCAGGGGCGCAGCTACGGCGACTCCTGCCTCAACGACGGCGGCGCCCTGATCAGGACCGCGGGCCTCGACCGCTTCATCTCGCTCGACGGGGAGGGAGTCCTCCGCTGCGAGGCGGGCGTGACGCTCGGCGAGATCCTCCGGCTGGCGGTGCCGCGCGGATTCTTCCTGCCGGTGCTTCCCGGCACGCGGCACGTCTCGGTCGGCGGGGCCATCGCCAACGACATCCACGGCAAGAACCACCACCGCGCCGGTACCCTGGGGTGCCACGTCCGCCGGCTCGAGCTCCTGCGCTCGGACGGCGCGCTCCTCGAGCTCGGGCCCGGCGATGCGCTGTTCGCCGCCACCGTGGGCGGCCTGGGCCTGACCGGCCTGGTGACGTGGGCGGAGATCGCCCTGCGCCGGGTGCCGGGGCCCGCCATCCGCGCCGAGTCGATCCCCTTCCAGGGCGTGGACGAGTTCGTGGCCCTCTCCGACGAGAGCGACGCGCGCTGCGAGTACACGGTGGCCTGGCTGGACGCGCTCTCCGGCGCGCAGCGCGGCATCTTCTTTCGCGGCGATCACGCCGACGGCGCGCCCCGGCCGCCGCACCCGCGGGGCAGCGTCCCGGTGGACGTGCCCGCGGTCAACGGCCTGACGGTTCGCGCCTTCAACGCGCTCTACTACGCCGCGCAGAAGCTCTCCGCCGGCTCGCACCTGCGGCACTACGACCCGTTCTTCTTTCCCCTCGATTCGCTGTCGCGCTGGAATCGGCTCTACGGCAGGCGCGGCCTGCTGCAGTTCCAGTGCGTGGTCCCCACCGCGGAGGCGCTGCGGGCGCTGCTCCACGATGCGCCCGCCTCGCCGCTCACGGTGCTCAAGCGCTTCGGCGCGCCGCGGTCGCCGGGGATGCTGTCGTTTCCCCGGCCCGGCTTCACCCTGGCGCTCGACCTGCCCTGCCGCGGCGAGGAGACCTTCGCGCATTTCGCGCGGCTCGAGGCCATCGCCATCGAGGCGGGCGGCGCGCTCTATCCCGCCAAGGACGCGCGCATGTCGCGGCAGACTTTCGCGCGCTCGTACCCGCGCCTCGATGAGTTCAAGGCGCACGTCGATCCCGCGTTCTCCTCCTCGTTCTGGCGGCGGGTGGCGGCGTGAGGGTGGTGGTGCTCGGGGCCACCTCCGCCATCGCGCAGGCGGCGTCGCGGGTCTGGGCGGAGCGGGGCGACTCCCTGCTGCTGGTGGGGCGTGATCCTTCGAGGCTCGAGGCGGTGGCAGACGACCTGCGCACGCGCGGCGGCGTCGTCGAGGTGCTGGCGCAGGACCTGAACACGGACCACGCGGCGCTGGTGGCGCGCCTGGGAGCGCCCGACGTGGTCCTCCTCGCCCAGGGCATCCTCGGCGACGCACGCCAGCGCGACAGCGACCCCGACACCGCCGAGCTGGTGCTGCGCACCAACCTGGTCGCGCCGGCACGGCTGCTCACCCTGCTCGCGCCGCGGCTGCCGGTCGGCTCCTGCATCGCCGCGCTGTCCTCGGTGGCAGGGGACCGAGGGCGCGCGAAGGTGGGGGTGTACGGCGCGTCGAAGGCGGGGCTGGATTCGCTGCTCTCCGCGCTGCGGCAGCGGATGCAGGCCGCGGGCGTGCGCGTGCTCACCCTCAAGCCGGGCTTCGTCGACACGCCGATGACCGCCGCGCTGCCGCACACGCCGCTGTTCGCTTCCGCCGCCGAGGTGGGCCGCGGCATCGTGCGGGCGGTGGACGCCCGGCGCGACGGCGTGGTCTATTTGCCCTGGTGGTGGCGCCTCGTCATGCTGGCGATCAAGGCGCTGCCCGAGCGCGTCTTCAAGCGCCTCACCTTCTGACCATGCCCATGCCCCCGCTGCTCGAGGCGATGCGCCCGCGCCAGTGGAGCAAGAACGTCTTCGTGCTCGCGGGCATCGTCTTCGCCGGCCGCCTCTTCGACCGCAGCGCGCAGCTCCGCGTGCTCGCCTGCTTCGTCCTCTTCTGCGCGGCCGCGAGCGCCGTCTACCTGGCCAACGACGTGGCGGATCGCGCTTCCGACGCGCACCACCCCTCGAAGCGGCTGCGCCCGGTGGCCTCGGGCCGGCTGTCGGTGGCAGGGGCATCCCTGGCCTCGGCGGCGCTCGCGGCCGCGTCGCTGGGAGGCGCCCTGGCGCTCGGCCCGGGAACCTTCGCGCTCGTGGCGGGCTACCTGGCCTCGAGCCTCGCGTACACCCTGGGGCTCAAGCGCGTGTTCCTGCTCGACGTGATGATCGTCGCGGCGGGATTCGTGCTCAGGGCGGTGGCCGGCGCTGCCTGCATCGGGGCGGAGATCTCGCCCTGGCTCCTGGTCTGCTCGTTCCTGCTCGCGCTCTTCCTCGCCCTGGGCAAGCGCCGGGCGGAGCTGGTGCTGCTGGGGCAGGGCGCGCCCGTGCACCGGCCCGCGCTCGGCGATTACGACGTGGCGCTGCTCGACAGCTGGCTGACGGCGCTCTCCGCCGCCGCGATCGTCTCCTACGCCCTCTACACGCAGTCGCCGCGCACGGTGGAGCACTTCGGCACCACCAACCTGCTCTACACGGTGCCCTTCGTCATCTACGCGCTCTTCCGCTACCAGCATCACGTGGTGCGCGAGGACGCGGGCGGCGATCCCGGCAGCCTGCTGGTGCAGGACCGCGCCCTCTGGGTGGCGCTCCTGGGATGGTCCGTCACCGCCGCCGCAGTGATCTATCGCTGAGCGCGCGAAGCGCCGCCGCCGCGCCCGCGCCCGCGGCGCGCAGCTCCGCCCAGGCCAGCGCCGGCCGCCTGCGCAACAGCTCCAGCGGCGCCTTGACCGCCGCGCGCCAGGCCACCGTGAGCGGCACCAGCGCGGCGGCCTTGAGCAGCGGCTGGTGCAGCGCGAGCGTGCGCAGGTGGCCGACTCCGAGCAGGTATCGCTGCAGGGGGGAGCCGGGACGGAACGACGCGCCGAACCGGTGCCGCGCCGTGGCGCCGCGCACGTACAGGGCCGTCCAGCCGGCACGGGCGGCCCGCAGCGAGAGGTCCACGTCCTCGTAATAGGCGAAGTAGGCGGGGTCGAAGAGGCCCACCTCGCGCAGCATCGAGGCGCGCAGGAGCGCAGCGCCGCCGCTCACGCCGGCAACCGGGCCGTCCTCCCGGGCCAGGCGCGAGAGCGGCACGCGGAAGTCGCGGTCGCGGGCGCGGCCCACCGCGTCGATCTCGAGCCCGGTGGAGTTCACCGTCTCCTCGCCGTGGAAGAGCAGGGTGCCGGTGAAGAGCCCCGCTCTTGCCTGCGCGTCGGCGGCGCGCAGGAGCCGCGAGGCCCAGTCCGGCGCCACGGTCACGTCGTTGTTGACCAGGGCCACGAACTCCGCTCCTCCGGCGAGCGCGAGGCGCATGGCCTCGTTGTTCGCGCGCCCGTAGCCCAGGTTCGCCGGCAGGAGCAGGTGCGCCACGCCGGGGAAGTCGCGCGCGAGCAGCGCCGCGGTGCCGTCGGTGGAGGCGTTGTCCGCCACGGTGATCCGCACGGCCGCATCCTGCGCCTGCAGCGCCTGCAGGCATTGGGGCAACAGCTCCGCGCCGTTCCAGGTGACCACGATGGCGTGCACCCGCGGCGGCTGCGGTGCTACATCCTCGGGTCGCTTGCTCGACGTGGGAATCAACGTTGCTCCTCTGGCCGCCGCCCGCACCGGCGTGGGGCGGTACATCGCCGGGCTGCTCCAGGCGCTTCCCGCGGTGGAGGGCATCCACGCCCGCCCGCTCTTCTCGCCCGGCGCGCCCGCCCGCGGCCTGCGCGCCGCGGTGAAGCGGCTGCCTTTCGCCTACGCGCTGGCCGACGCCGCCCGCGCCGCCGTGCTCCTGCGCGAGAGGCCCACGGTCTACCACGAGACCAACCACGCCGCGCCGTTCTTTGCCGGCCCGGTGGTGCTCACCGTGCACGATCTCTCCACCGTGCTGCATCCGGAGACGCAGGAGCCGGCCCGGGCCCGCCATTTCGCACGCGCGCTGCGCTCCCGGGCGCGCGACGCGGCGCGGGTGATCGTGCCCACCGCCGCCATCGGCCGCGAGGTGGTGGCGCACCTCTCGGTGCCGGTGGAGCGGGTGCGCGCCATCCACCACGGCGTCGATGCGCGCGTCTCTCCCGCGGCGCGGGAGCGCGAGGGCTTCGTGCTCTACGCAGGCGACGCCGGGCCGCGCAAGGGCCTGGGCACGCTGCGCGCCGCACTCCCGGCGGGCGTCGCGCTCAGGCTGGTCGGGCCTGGACATGGCTACGTGGACGACGAGGAGCTGGTGCGACTCTATCGCTCGGCCGCGGTGCTGGTGCTGCCCTCGCTGTACGAGGGGTTCGGGTTCCCGCTGGTGGAGGCCATGGCCTGCGGCACGCCCTGCATCGCCAGCGACGATCCCGCGCTCGTCGAGGTCTCCGGCGGCGCGGCGCTGCACTTTCCCCGCGGCGATGCCGAGGCGCTGCGGGCGCAGCTCGAGCGCGTGCTGGGCGATGCCGCGCTGCGGGCGGAGCTCTCGCGCAAGGGCCTTCTGCGCGCGGCCGCGTTCCGCTGGGACGAGTGCGCGCGGCGCCACGCCGAGGCCTACCGCGAGGCCGCCGGATGAAGGTGGCGCTGGTGCACGACTGGCTCACCGGACTGCGCGGCGGCGAGCGCGTGCTCGAGCAGCTCTGCCTGCTCTACCCGGACGCGGACATCTTCACCCTGGTGCACGTGCCCGGATCCTGCGGGCCGATCATCGAGCGGCACCACATCGTGACGAGCTTTCTCGACCGCCTGCCGAAGCGGAGCTACCGGCACTACCTGCCGCTCTTTCCCCTGGCCGTGGAGAGCTTCGATCTCCGCGGGTACGAGCTCGTCGTCTCCACCAGCCACGCGGTGGCCAAGGGCTGCAGGCCGGCGGAGCGCGCCACGCACGTGGCCTACATCCACACGCCCATGCGCTACGTCTGGGACCAGTTCGACGCCTACTTCGGGCCGGGCCGCGCGGGCCCGGTGACGCGGCTGGCGGCGCACGCGGCGGCGCCCTTGCTGCGCCGCTGGGACGTGCGCTCCACCCGCCGCGTGCACGGGCTCGTCGCCAACAGCCGCTTCGTGGCCGACCGCATCCGGCGCTACTGGCGGCGCGAGGTCGACGCGGTGGTCTACCCCCCGGTCGACACCTCCCGGTTCGTCCCCGCGGCGGAGGGGCCCGACGACTACGCGCTCATCGTCTCGGCGCTGGTGCCGTACAAGCGCGTGGAGCTGGCGGTGAGCGCGTTCTCGCGCCTGAAGCGGCCGCTCTGGATCGCCGGCGACGGCCCGGAGCGCAAGCGCCTGGAGGCGGCCGCCGGCCCCTCGGTACGGTTCCTCGGCAGCCTCGATTCCGACCAGTTGCCGCGGCTCTACGCGCGGGCGCGCCTCTTCGTCCTGCCCGGCGAGGAGGACTTCGGCATCGCCCCGGTGGAGGCGCAGGCCGCCGGCCGCCCGGTGCTGGCGCTGGGCCGCGGCGGGGCGCTGGAGACGGTGATCGAAGGCGAGACGGGGACGTTCTTCCCCGAGCCCACCGTGGAGTCGCTCCTCGAGGGCATCGCCGCCATCGACAAGCTGCGGCCCGACCCGCTGCGCCTGCACGAGCACGCGAGGCAGTTCGACGCCGCCCGCTTCCGCCCGGAGGTCCGCCGCGCCATCGAGGCGTGCCTGGCCCGGGTGCGGAACCGTTGACATGCGAGGGGATCACCCCTCTTCCCGAATTGCCTCGGCGTCGATGGTGATGCCGATCTCGTCGCCCACCACCACGCCGCCGCGGTCGAGCGCGCTGTTCCAGCTCACCCCGAAGTCGTGCCGGTTGATGGAGGTGGTGGCCAGGAATCCCGCCCGCAGCTTCGGACCCTTGTCGACGTTCCCCTCCCACCAGGGCGTGGACCAGGTGCCGAGCGCGCGCACGTCGAGGACCACGGGCCGGACGATCCCGCGGATGGTGAGATCGCCCTCGACCTTGAATTCCGTGGCGCCGACCCTCGCTGCCGTGGTTCCGCGGAAGCGGATCTCCGGGTGCCGCTCCACGTCGAGGAAATCGGCGCTGCGGAGGTGATCGTCGCGCTGCGGCTCGCCCGTCCACACGCCGCGCGCGTCGATGACCACGTCGACCGACGCCGAGGCCGGATCGTTCTCGTCGAAGACGAGGGTGCCGTGCACGTTCTTGAAGTGCCCGCGGACGCAGGTCACCATCATGTGGCGCGCGCAGAACTCGGCCGAGGTATGGCCGGGTTCGAGGAACCACTTCGCCATGGGGCCTCCCTTCGCCCCACGCAGACTACTTCGTGCCGCGACGTCCCGCGCCTGCGGACTGGGGGAAGTCGTCAGGCGC
>DASSQZ010000021.1:0-62607 GCA_035702105.1 Myxococcales bacterium
GCCAGTTGAAGCTTCGCTTCGCGCGTGCGGCGGCGAGGCGGAGGACGAGCTCGCGGCGGAGATCGGCGCCGGCGACGATGGCGTCGACGTGGAGGTCGGCGGCGAGCTTCGAGAGGTCGACGTCCTCGCGGTACTCGTTGCGGAGCGCCTCGACGTAGGCGGCGCGCTCGGCCTCGGGCTTCTCCTGGATCTTGTTGAAGTAGACGGCGTTCACCGCCGCCTCGGGGCCCATCACGGCGATCATCGCCTGCGGCAGCGCGAGGGTCGCGTCGGGATCGAAGGCGGGCCCGCCGAAGGCATAGAGTCCCGCGCCGTACGCCTTGCGCACGATCACGCAGAGCTTGGGCACGGTGGCCTCGCTCACCGCCATGATCATCTTGGCGCCGTGGCGGATGATGCCCTCGCGCTCGACCTTGGTGCCGATCATGAAGCCGGGCACGTCGGGCAGGTAGAGGATGGGGATGCCGAAGGCGTCGCAGAGCGTGATGAAGCGCGCCGCCTTGTCGGCGCTGTCGACGAAGAGCACGCCGCCCTTGTGCTTGGGCTGGCTGGCGACGATGCCCACCGGCCTGCCCTCGATGCGGGCGAAGGCGGTGATCACCTCGGGCGCGAAGAGCTTCTTCACCTCGAAGAGCGAGTCCGCGTCCACCAGCTCGCGGATGAGCGCGAACATGTCGAAGAACTTGTTCTGGTCGGGAGGGATGATCTCCTCGATGCGCTTGCCGCTGGAGGCGGGCGGGCGCGGCTCGGCCCGGGGCAGCGGCGCGGAGAAGCTCTCCGGGAAGAAGGCCAGGTAGCGGCGGGCCGCCTCGATGGCCTCCGGCTCGGTCTTCACCAGCACGTCGCCGCAGCCGGAGATGCTGCAGTGCATGCGCGCGCCCCCCAGCTCCTCCAGGGTGACCTTCTCGCCGATGACCATCTCCGCCATGCGCGGCGAGCCCAGGTACATGGAGGCGTTGCCGTCCACCATCACCACGATGTCGCAGAACGCCGGGATGTAAGCGCCTCCGGCCGCGCTGGGGCCGAAGAGCAGGCAGATCTGGGGAACGACCCCGCTCATCTGGCACTGCAGGAAGAAGATGCGCCCGGCGCCGCGGCGGCCGGGGAACATCTCCACCTGGTCGGTGATGCGCGCGCCGGCCGAGTCGACGAGGTAGAGCATGGGGCAGCGCGTCTTGAGGGCCTGCTCCTGGATGCGGACGATCTTCTCCACCGTGCGGCGGCCCCAGGAACCGGCCTTGACGGTGGAGTCGTTGGCCATCACCGCCACCACCCTGCCCGCCATCTTGCCGAAGCCGGTGATCACCCCGTCCGCAGGCAGCTCGGGATCGGTGGCGTTGGCGAAGGCGCCGTCCTCGACGAAGCTCTCGGCATCGAGCAGCAGGCGCACGCGCTCGCGGGCGAAGAGCTTGCCCGTCTCGGCGTTCTTCTGGTGGTACTTCGGCGCTCCGCCCTTTTCGATGCGCGCCAGCGCGGCCTTGGCCTTGTCGTCGAATCCCATCGCGCGCCGCTTCTAGCAGGAACCCTCCCCCGCTGCACGCCTCGACGGGTCCGGAGGCACCCGGCCGCTACCTGCCGCCGAGATAGGGGGCGCCGGCGGGGATGGCCTCGCCGTCGTGGCGGGGGTCGGAGGCGCCGAACTTCACCCCCGAGGAGCGGTCCCAGAGCACCGCCTGCCCGTAGCCGAAGTTGGGCGTGCGCGGCGGGCGGACTTCGAGCTGGTGCCCCAGCGCGGAGAGCTCGTCGCGGACCTCCTTCGGGATCGAGCTCTCGATCTCCACGTCGCAGCCCTCGAAGGTGCCCTTGGTGAAGCGGCCCGCCTCGAGCGCCTGCTGGATGGTCATGCCGTAGTCGGCGATGTTGGCCACGAACTGGGCGTGGGCCTGCGACTGGTTCCAGCCGCCCATGATGCCGAAGCCGATGCGCAGCTCGCCCTTGCGCATGAAGCCCGGGATGATGGTGTGCAGCGGCCGCTTGTGGCCGGCGAGCGTGTTGGGCTGGCCGGGATGGAGGGTGAAGAGGTTGCCGCGGTTCTGCAGCATGAACCCTGCCCCGCCGGGCACCAGGCCGGATCCGAATCCTGCGTAGTTGCTCTGGATGAGCGAGACGATGTTGCCCTCGCCATCCACCACCGTGAGGTAGATGGTGTCGTTCCCCCGCGAGGCGGTGATGCCGGCAAGCTGCGAGGGCTCCACCTTGCACGCGGCCTTCTTCGCATCGATGAGCTGCGCGCGCCGGTCCGCGTTCGCCGCGGAGAGGAGCTGGGCCACCGGGATCTGCCCGGAGCGCGGGTCGCCGATGTACCTGAGCAGGTCGGCATAGGCGAGCTTCTTCGCCTCGATCATGACGTGCAGCGCGCGCGCCGAATGGAAGCCCCACTCGCCCAGCGGGAAGTGGGACATGATGCCCAGCATCTCCAGCGCGGCGATGCCCTGCCCGTTGGGCGGCAGCTCGCTCACCGTCCAGCCGCGGTAGGTGGTCTCGATGGGCTGGACCCACTCCGGCCGGAACTCCGAGAGGTCGTCCAGGGTCATGACGCCGCCGCGGGCGCGGACCACGTCCACGATGGCCTGCGCGGTGGGCCCCTTGTAGAAGCCGTCGCGGCCGCCCTCGGCGATGCGCTTCAGCGAGCGCGCGAGCCCAGGATTGCGGAACACCTCGCCCGCGTGCGGCGAGCGGCCCCCGACGAGGAAGGTGGCGCGCGACTCCGGATCGGCTCCCAGCATCTCCACCGAACGCGCCCAGAGGGCGGCGGTCACCTCCATGACCGGAAAGCCGTGCTCCGCGTACCAGATGGCCGGGGCGAGGTCGGTGGCCAGGGGAAGCTTGCCGAAGCGGTCGTGCAGCGCGGCCCATCCCGCGACCGCGCCCGGCACCGTCACCGTGTACACGCCCCGGTAGGGCAGCTCGCCCTCGACGCCCTTGCTCCTGAGGAAGTCGGGCGACATGCCCGCGGGCGACCAGCCGCTCGCGTTCATCCCGTAGAGCTTGTCCTCGCGGGCGACGTAGACCAGGGCGAAGAGGTCGCCTCCGATGCCGTTGGAGGTGGGCTCCATCAGCCCCTGCGTCGAGTTGGCCGCGATAGCTGCGTCCACCGCGTTGCCGCCCCGCTCGAGGATCCGGACCGCCGCCTGCGCGGCGAGGGGCTGGCTGGACGCCGCGACGCCGTGCTGCGACGCGGCGACGGAGCGACCCGGAACGGGCAAGGCGGCGGCGAGGGCGAGGGCGAGTGTCATCATCGGCGACTTCTACCACCCGCACCTGCGCTACTGTAGCCCCGGATGCCCAGGGCAAAGCCGCGTGAACAAGGCGACACCGCGGTCGTCAGCGAGAAGAAGCCCCAGACCCGCAAGCCGCGGCTCTGGAAGGTCATCCTGCACAACGACGACTACACCACCATGGAGTTCGTCCTCCACGTCCTCGAGACCGTGTTCAACCGGCCGCCTGCCGAGGCGCACGAATTGATGTTGCAGGTGCATACTCGTGGCATGTGCGTCGCCGGCGTTTACACTTACGAGATCGCGGAGACCAAGGTCTCCACCGTGGAGCAGATGGCCAGGGCGGCGGAATATCCCTTTCTCTGTACGATGGAACCGGAATGAGCCTGTCGATCACCAAGGAGCTGGAGTCGTCGTTGCGGCTGGCCTTCGCGGAGGCGAAGGCGCGGCGGCACGAGCACGTGACGCTGGAGCACCTGCTCTACGCGCTGTTGCGCGACCCGGTCGCGACCCGGATCCTGCGCTCGTGCGGCGCGCGCCTGGCGGAGCTGAAGCGCGACCTCGAGCAGCACCTCCAGGAGACCCAGCCGCAGCTGCCCGAGGGCAGCGAGCGGGACCCGGAGCAGACCCGCGCCTTCCAGAGGGTCCTGGAGCGGGCGGCGATGCAGGTGCAGTCCAGCGGCAAGGAGACCATCGACGCCGGCTCGGTGCTGGTGGCGCTCTTCCGCGAGCGCGACTCGCACGCGCTCTACCTGCTGGAGAGGCAGGGGGTCACCCGGCTGGACCTGCTCCGCTACATCTCCCACGGCGCGCTCAAGGTGCGCGACGAGAGCGGCCTGCGCCACGCCGGCGACGACGACGAGCTGCACGCCAATCCCCAGGGCCCCGGGTCCGAGGACGAGGACGGCGGGCTCGCCGACGATCCGCTCAGCGCCTACTGCGTGGACCTGATCGCGCGGGCGGCGGAGGGGCGCATCGACCCGCTGGTGGGCCGCAAGGCGGAGCTGGAGCGCACCATCCAGGTGCTCTGCCGCAGGCGCAAGAACAACCCCATCTACGTGGGCGAGGCCGGGGTGGGCAAGACCGCGCTGGCCGAGGGCCTGGCGGTCGCCATCCAGGAGGGCAAGGTCCCGGAGGTCCTCAAGGACGCCCCGCTCTATGCGCTCGATCTGGGCGCGCTGCTCGCCGGCACCAAGTTCCGCGGGCAGTTCGAGGAGCGCCTCAAGGCGGTGGTGAAGGCGCTCGCGGAGAAGCCGGGCGCCATCCTCTTCATCGACGAGATCCACATGCTGGTGGGGGCAGGCGCCACCTCGGGCGGGTCGATGGACGCCTCCAACCTGCTCAAGCCGGCGCTCGCCAACGGCGAGTTGCGCTGCATCGGCAGCACCACCTTCAGCGACTTCAAGGCCAGCTTCGACCGCGACAAGGCGCTCGCCCGCCGCTTCCAGAAGATCGAGGTGCTGGAGCCGTCGCGCGACGAGGCGGTGCAGATCCTCCAGGGCCTGAAGAGCCGCTACGAGGAGCACCACGGCGTGCAGTACAGCGAGCCGGCCCTCGAGGCTGCGGTGGACCTCTCCGCCAAGCACCTGGTGGACCGCCACCTGCCCGACAAGGCCATCGACGTCATCGACGAGGCGGGAGCGCTGCAGCGGATGAAGCCGGCGGCGGAGCGGGCACCCCTCATCGGCGTGCCGGAGATCGAGCAGGTGGTGGCGAAGATCGCCCGCATCCCGCCGCGCAGCGTCAGCAGCGACGACAAGAGCGCGCTCAAGATGCTGGCGCCCGATCTGAAGAAGGTGGTCTACGGCCAGGACGCCGCCATCGAGGCGCTGGCCTCCGCCATCCTGCTCTCGCGCTCCGGCCTGGGCTCTCCGACCAAGCCCATCGGCAGCTTCCTCTTCTCCGGGCCCACCGGGGTGGGCAAGACCGAGCTGGCGAAGCAGCTCGCGCGCATCATGGGCGTGCCGCTGATCCGCTTCGACATGTCCGAGTACATGGAGAAGCACACCGTCTCGCGGCTGATCGGCGCGCCCCCCGGCTACGTGGGCTTCGACCAGGGCGGGCTGCTCACCGACGCCATCCGCAAGCAGCCGCACGCGGTGCTCCTGCTCGACGAGATCGAGAAGGCCCATCCCGACGTCTTCGACATCCTGCTCCAGGTCATGGACCACGCAACCCTGACCGACAACAACGGCAGGCAGAGCGACTTCCGCCACGTGGTGCTGATCTTCACAACCAACGCCGGCGCCCGCGACATGACCGCTGCGCGGGTGGGCTTCGGCGCGGCTGCCCGGAACTTCATGGTGGCGGGCACCAGGGTGGGAGAGAAGGTCGCCTCGTTCGATCTCGACTCCGGCCCGGGCGGCGACGCGAAGAAGGCCATCGAGCGGACCTTCAGCCCCGAGTTCCGCAACCGCCTCGACGGCTGGATCGCCTTCTCCAGCCTGCCCATGGAGGTGGTGGAGCGAATCGTCGACAAGCAGCTCGACGAGCTGCGGGCGCAGCTCAAGGAGAAGAACGTGGAGCTCGAGCTGCTCCCCGAGGCGCGCAGGTGGCTGGCCGACCGCGGCTTCTCGCCGCAGTTCGGAGCCCGGCCGATGGCGCGGTTGATCCAGACCGCGCTGAAGAAGCCGCTCGCCGAGCGCATCCTCTTCGGCGACCTCGACAAGGGCGGAAAGGTCCTCCTCGGCGTGGCCGACGACCGCCTCGACATCCGCAAGGAGTGAGGCCCTGAGCGATCGCGCCCGCCTCATCGAGCACGGGATCGTGCTGCAGGACTTCTCGGGAATGACCGGGCCGGGCCAGGCCCTGGCCGCCATCGCCGAGGCGCGAGCGTTCATGGAGCGGCAGCGGCGCGGCGAGATGCTGGTGCTCACCGACGTGAGCGGAACCACCTTCAACCAGGAGGTGGTGGACGCGATCAAGGCGCTGGCCGAGCACCACAAGCCCTGGGTCAGGGCCAGCGCGCTGGTGGGCCTGACGCCGCTGATGCGGATCATCTACCGCGCGGTGGTGGCGCTGACGCGGCGGGACATCCGGGTCTGCGAGACGCGCGAGGAGGCGGTGGCCTACCTGCTGGCGAAGCGCGGCGCGATCAGCGCGCCTTCCACTGCGGCGGCCTCTTCTCCGCGAAAGCCTTGAGGCCCTCGAGGCGGTCCTCGCTCCGCAGCACCTTCTCGTAGTGCTGGCGCTCGCGCTCGAGCGCCCGGTCCAGCTCCAGGTCCCACTCCTCGTCCACCGCCGCCTTGGCGGCGGCAATGGCCACCGGCGCGTTGGCCGCGATCTCCCCGGCGAGGGCCAGCGCGGCGGAGACGGAATCGCCCGCAGCCGAGATCCGGTTGGCGAGGCCGATGTGCAGGGCCTCCGGGGCGTCCACGCGCCGCGCGGTGAAGATCAGGTCCCGGGCGCGGCCGAGCCCCACCATCCGCGCCAATCGCACCGTGCCGCCGCCGCCGGGGATGACGCCGATCCGCGTCTCGGTCAGCCCCATCTGCGCGGCGGGATCGAGCACGCGCAGGTCGCAGGCCAGCGCCAGCTCGCAGCCGCCGCCCAGCGCAAGACCGTTGACGGCGGCGATCCACGGCCTGGAGCAGCGCTCGATCGCGCGCAGGCTCCGGTGCAGCTCCACCAGCCATGCGCGGATGTCGTCGTCGGTCCAGCCTTGCCGCTCCTTGAGGTTGGCGCCGGCGCAGAAAGCGCGGTGGCCCGCGCCGGTGAGCACCACCGCGCGCAGCGACGGATCGGCATCGGCCTTTTCCGCATGCTCCTGGAGCTCGGCGACGAGCGCGCGCGAAAGCACGTTCATCTGCCGCTCCTTGTCGATGGTGAGGATGCGGACGGCGCCGCGGTCTTCGCTCTGGATCTCGGGCATGGTCAGGTGGACGCCTCGGGTGGAGCCTCG
This sequence comes from Myxococcales bacterium, assembly GCA_035702105.1. Classification (GTDB taxonomy): domain Bacteria; phylum Myxococcota; class Myxococcia; order Myxococcales; family 40CM-4-68-19; genus 40CM-4-68-19. Next base: position 7,120 of record DASSQZ010000021.1, read on the forward strand.
CCGGGATGCTGCCGGCCCAGCGCCGCCTGCAGCCTGCGCCCGGGCAGCTTGCGGCCCACCAGTTCCTGCGCCAGCGCGCCGGCGGCGATGAGCCTGTCGAGATCGATGCCCGTCTCGATGCCCATGTCGGCGAGCATGGAGGCGAGATCTTCGCTGGCCAGGTTTCCCGCGGCGCCCGGCGCGTAGGGGCAGCCGCCCATGCCGCCGATGCTGGTGTCGAGGATGGTGACCCCCACCTCCATGCCGGCGAGGCAGTTGGCGAGCGCGGTGCCGTGGGTGTCGTGCATGTGCAGCGCCAGCATGGAAACGGGAATCTCGCGCGAGAGCAGCTCGACCACCTCGCGGGTCTGCCTGGGGTTGCCGATGCCGATGGTGTCGCCGAGCGAGATCTCGTCGCAGCCGATGGCGCGCAGCTCGCGCGAGATCTGCAGCGCCCGCGCCGGATCCACCTTTCCTTCGTAGGGGCAGCCGAAGACGGTGCTGAGATAGGCGCGCACGAAGAGGCCGTGCTGCTTCGCCGCCGGGACGATCTCGGCGAAGTGCCGCAGCGACTCCGCGATGCTCTTGTTGGTGTTCTTCCTGTTGTGCGACTCGGAGGCGGACATGAACACCGCCACCTCGCGGAGGTTCGCGGCCATCGCCCGTTCGAGGCCGGTGCGGTTGGGCACCAGCGCGGCGTGGCGCACGCCGGGGCGGCGCCGCACGCGGCGGGCCAGCTCGTCGGTGTCGGCGAGCTGCGGGATCCAGTCGGGGCGCACGAACGAGCCCAGCTCGATGCGGGTGAGGCCGGCGTCGGCGAGCGCCTCGAGAAGGCGCAGCTTGTCGTCGGTGGTGAGCCGGGCCGACTCGTTCTGCAGGCCGTCCCGGGGGCCCACCTCGTAGAGCGTGACGCGCGCGGGCAGCATGTTCCTAGGATGCATGTCCAGGCCGTCCTGGTTCAACCGCGCGCGCGGAAGCCGGTCCGCGGCGGTCCGCGCGCTGCCGTGCGGCTAACCGCGCGCCCGGACGTTTTCCCGCACCCACTGCGCGATGGACCTGGTGGTGGCGCCGGGGGTGAAGATCTCCTTGACGCCGAGCTTCTTCAGCTCGGGGATGTCGGTGTCGGGAATGATGCCGCCGCCGAACACCGCCACGTCGCTCGCGCCCTGCTCCTTGAGCAGGTCGAGGACCGCCGGAAAGAGGGTCATGTGCGCGCCCGACATGATGGAGAGGCCGATGCCGTCCACGTCCTCCTGCACCGCGGCGGCGACGATCATCTCCGGCGTCTGGTGCAGGCCGGTGTAGATGACTTCGAACCCTTCGTCGCGCAGGGCGCGGGCGATGATCTTGGCGCCGCGATCGTGGCCGTCGAGACCGGGCTTGGCGACCAGGATGCGGATCTTGCGCTGGGTGTCTGCCATCAGGAATCTCTCTCCAGTAGGGCGATGAGCTGCGGGGTGTCGCAGGTCAACGGAGCGTCGGGCTCCAGTCGGCGCAGGGAAAGGCCTGCGGTCCGGGCCAGCTCGGCCAGTTGGGGCGGCGCATAGTACCTGATGGAAAATGTCGCTGAAAGCTCCTCGCCGTCAAAGGGGGTGAGGCGCTTCGTCACCCGGTCGACGCCGGTCTGCGGATCGTAGGCGCTCTCCTCCTCCACCCGGCCCAGCCCGGGAACGTCTTCGGCGTACGTCGAGCGCGGATTTTGCGCGAGGCGGAGCGGATTGTCGGTGGTCAGGACCAGGCTGCCTTCGGGACGCAGCACCCGGGCAGCCTCGCGCAGGGACATGACCGCGTCGGCCTGCGTGCCCAGGAACATCGAGCTGTAGAAGCAGAACGCGGCGGAGAGCGAGCCCTTGTGCAGCGGCAGGGCCCGAAGGTCGGCCCGGAGCAGCCGGGCCGCGGGAGCTGCGGCGCGGGCCTCGGCGAGAAGGAGCGGGCTGCGATCGATGCCGAGCGGGGCGTAGCCCTGCTCGACGAAGGCCCGGAGGTGGCGCCCGTAGCCGCAGCCCAGATCGGCGATCGGCTTTCCCGGCTCCACCTGGGCAAGCGCCAGGGCGGTCCGGACGTCCAGCTCCGCCAGCCGTGGCGCGGCAAAACGACGCGTGGTGGCGAGGAAGATGCGGTCGGCTACCGCGTCAGCTCGGGGATCCATTCCTCTGCCCAGCGCTGCAGGCCGCCGATCACCCGGGCGAGCGCGCGGCCCTTCTCGGTGAGCTGGTACTCGACCCGGACCGGCTGGTCGTCGATGACGTTGCGGAGCAGCACACCGGCGCTCTCCAGCTCCTTGAGCCGCTGGATGAGCATGCGTTCGCTCATGACGTCGAGCGCCTCGTGCAGCTCGCTGTAGCGGCGCGGCTTCTCCTGGAGCTGCTGGACGATGAGCGCCGTCCAGCGGCGACCGAGGAGGTCGACGGCCGCCTGCATGCGGGGGCAGAGAGTGGTGGAGAAGCGGACGGCCATGGGGGAAGCATAACCCGCGAATCCCGGGACGCACGAAAGCATCAGTTACTTCCGAAACGGAAGTAACACCCTTTTTGGAGGTAACTACCTTGGCTGCTACCACCTGGAACATCGACACCACCCACTCTGCCATCCAATTCGCCGTCCGCCACATGGTGGTCTCCAAGACCCGCGGCCGCTTCGCGAAGTGGGACGGCAAGCTCGTCTTCGATCCCGCGAACCCGGCCGCATCGTCCGTGGAGGTGACCATCGACCCGGCCAGCATCGACACCGCCGATGCGCAGCGCGACGGGCACCTGCGCTCGGCGGACTTCTTCGACGTCGAGAAGTTTCCCACCGCGTCCTTCAAGAGCACGCGCATCGACGCCGCGGGCGGCGACCGCTTCCGCGTCACCGGCGACCTGACCCTCCACGGCGTGACCCGTTCCGTGGTCCTGGATGCGACCTACGAGGGCACCGGCAAGGATCCCTGGGGTGGCGAGCGCGCCGGCTTCAGCGCCAGCGTGACCCTCGACCGCAAGGACTTCGGCCTGGAATGGAACAAGGCGCTGGAAACCGGCGGCCTGCTCGTCGGCGAGAAGGTCGAACTGACGCTGGAAGTCGAGGCGGTGAAGCAGGCCCAGCAGCAGGCTGCATAGGATGAAGACCGCACCCGACCCGCGCAGGTGTAACTGCGCGGGTCTGCCGGTGAGGCGGACGGCGAGAAGCCGGGCTGGTTCAACCAGATGAACCGGGTTGGTTCAGCCAGTAAACCAACCGGAAACATGGGTAACACTAGACCGGAGACATCGGTAACAGTTCCCGGCCGGTGACTCGCACGTCGCGGTCACGGGCGCTTTTCGCGCGACTCGGGGGCGAGCCCCACTGCAGACGGTGTCCGCCGGCATCTTGACGCGCTGGTGAGGCTGGGCGCGGGGCTGGGCTGGACCGCTCGCCTGTGCGAGTCCGTGCTCCAAACCCGCCCGAAACGCTACGCTGCGCCGCCGAGGCGGCGCAGGTGCTCGACGGCCGCATCGAGCAGCCCCGGGCGGGTGTAGACGTCTCCGCGCGCGGTGGGGATGGCGTCGGCGACGATCCGCGCCACGTCCGTCGCGTCCTGCGCGTTGGGGAGCGCGCGCGAGTCGGGGCCGCCCCCCAGCGCGTTGAGCCCGAAATCGGTGGCGACGACCCCCGGCATCACGGTGATGACCCGGATGCCGGAATACTGCTGCGAGAGCTCGAAGCGGAGCGTCTCGCCGAGAGAGTTCAGCGCGGCCTTCGACGCGCTGTACGCGGATCGGAAGGTGGCGAAGGGCGCCCGCGCCAGGAACGACGAGACGTTCACGATGGCGCCTTCGCCGCGCTCCTTGAAATGCGGCAGCACGGCCTGGATTCCGTAGAGCGCCGACTTGAGGTTGTCGCGCACCATCGCATCGACGTCGTCATCGGAGAGCTGCTCCACCGGCCTGGTGATGCCGCGTCCGGCATTGTTCACCCAGGCGTCCACGCGTCCGAAGCGCTGGAGCGCGGCGCCGAGCAGGCGCTGCACCTCTTCGCGCCGGGTCACGTCGGCCTGGACGGCGAGCGCGTGGTTGCCGCAGCGTTCGGCCGCCTCCCGCAGCTCGGGGAGCCGCCGCGCCGCCAGGACCACCGCCTGCCCGCGCCTTCCCAGCTCCGCCGCGAGCGCCGCCCCGATGCCGGAGCTGGCGCCGGTCACCACCACCACCATCAGAACGAGCCCTTCTCCCGGTAGGCGCCCCAGACCTTGCGGAACACGTCGCACACCTCGCCGAGCGTGCAGTACGCCTTCGCCGCCTCGAGGACCGGGTACATGAGGTTCTTGTCGCTCCTGCACGCCTCCTCCACCGCCCGCAGCTTCTCCTGCACCTCGCGCTGCGAACGGCTGCGCTTGACGGCGTGCAGCCGCTCCACCTGCTTGTGCACCAGCTCGTCGTCGATCTTGAGCGTGGGGATGGGCGCCTCGTTCTCGGTCTTGAAGGCGTTCACTCCCACGATCTTGCGCTCGCCCGAGTCCACCTCGCGCTGCCACTGGTAGGCGCTCTCGGCGATCTCGCGCTGCGGATAGCCCTCCTCGATGGCCCGGATGATCCCGCCGTAGCGGTCGATCTTGCCGAGGATCTCCAGGCACCGCTTCTCCGTCTCGTCGGTCAGGTGCTCCACCAGGTACGAACCGGCCAGCGGATCCACCGCCCGGTCCACGCCGCTCTCGTGGGCGATGATCTGCTGCGTGCGCAGGGCGATGGTGACCGCCTCCTCGGTGGGCAGCGCGTAGGTCTCGTCGAGCGAGTTGGTGTGCAGCGACTGCGTGCCGCCCAGCACCGCGGCCAGCGCCTGCAGCGCGGTGCGGACCACGTTGTTGTACGGCTGCTGCGCCGTGAGCGAGACGCCGGCGGTCTGCGCGTGGGTGCGCAGGATCATGCTGAGCGGCTTCTTCGCCCCGAACTTCTCCTTCATGATCCGGGCGTAGATGCGCCGCGCGGCGCGGAACTTGGCGATCTCCTCGAAGAAGTCGTTGTGCACGTCCCAGAAGAAGCTCAGCCGCGGCGCAAAGTCGTCCACGTCCATGCCGCGCTTGCGGCACTCCTCCACGTAACCGAACCCGTCCGCCAGCGTGAAGGCCAGCTCCTGGATGGCCGTCGCCCCGGCCTCGCGGATGTGGTAGCCGCTGATCGAGACCGGGTGCCAGCGCGGCATGTGCTTCGCCGTGTACTCGATCATGTCCACCACCACCCGCGTGGCCGGACGCGGGCCCACCACCCATTCCTTCTGCGCGATGTACTCCTTGAGGACGTCGTTCTGGATGGTGCCGCCCAGCTTGTCCTGCGAGATGCCCTGCTTCTCCGCCACCGCGATGTAGCCGCACAGCGCGAAGATGGCGCTGGCGTTGATGGTCATCGAGGTGGTGACGCGGTCGAGCGGAATGCCGCTGAAGAGGACCTCGAAGTCCTTGAGCGTGGAGACCGCCACCCCCTCGCGCCCCACCTCCCCGCGCGACATCGGGTGGTCGGCGTCGTAGCCCATCAGCGCCGGCATGTCGAAGGCGGTGGAGAGGCCGGTCATGCCGTGCTCGAGCAGGTACTTGAAGCGCTTGTTGGTGTCCTCCGGCGTGCCGAAGCCGGCGAACTGGCGCATGGTCCAGAGCCGCCCGCGGTACATGGTGGGCTGCGGCCCGCGCGTGTACGGGAACTGCCCGGGGAAGCCGAGGTCTCGCTGGTACTTCTCCACTTCGGCGTCGCTGGGCTCGCCCACGTCGGCGGGCGTGAGCAGATCGGGAATGGGAATGCCCGAGTCGGTGTGGAACTCCTGCCGCCGCAGCGGGCTCTTCTGCGTGGCCCTGGCCAGCTCGGTCCTGCGCCATTCTTCCTGCGCCGCCCTCAACCTGTCCTTCGCGCTCATATGCAGCGCGAGATAACACGCCTCGGGCGCAGGCGCGAGCAGGCGCGCGTGCGGGTGTGCGCCCGCCCGGCCGCCGCGGTTGCGGCAGATCGTCGCGCGAGCTTCGCCGCGCTGCAGGGCGCCGGCGCAGGACCGCGCCTAGATTGGAGAGCATGGTCGAGATCCACGGCAAGCGCACGTGCCCGTTCGCCTGGAGGGCCCGGATCTGCGCCCGGGAGAAGGGCATCCCCTTCGACTGGCTTGCCTTCGACGTGCCCTCGCCCGACCCGCGCGCCCTGCGCCGGAACCCCGAACGGAAGTCGCCGGTGCTGGTGCACGGCGACTTCGAGTTGATCGAGTCGCTGGTCATCCTCCAGTACCTGGACGAGGCGTTCCCGGGCCCCGCGCTGCAACCGTCCGGCGCGCGCGAGCGGGCGCTCCTGCGACTGCGCCTGCAGAAGCAGGCGGGCCTGGAGCAGCACGTCACGCCGGCGGAGCCGCCCGACCATGAGAAGCTGCGCAAGGGTTTCGACGCGCTGGAGGAGGGGCTCGCGGGCAGCCGTCCCTGGCTGGGAGGCTCGAACCCCGACCTCTCCGACATCGCGGCCTGGCCCTTCCTCTGGATGCTGGACGACGCCGGGATCGAAGTCCGTCCCGCGGCGTACTGGCAACGCGCCCGGGTGCGGGAGTCGCTGGCGCAGACGCGCCCGCGGTGACCGGGGCGCTTCAGTCCTTGAGCAGGTCGCGCGCGATCACCATGCGCTGGATCTCGCTCGTGCCCTCGTAGATGGTGGTGACGCGCGCGTCCCGGTAATGGCGCTCTGCAGGGAACTCGGAGATGTAGCCGTACCCGCCGTGCACCTGCACGCTCACGTCGCACGCCTTGTTCGCCTTCTCGGTGGCGAACACCTTCGCCATCGATCCCTCGCGCGTGAACGGCTTGCCCGCCTCCTTCAGCGCCGCCGCGCGCAGCGTGAGCAGCCGCGCAGCGGACAGTTCCGTCGCCACGTCGGCGAGCGCGAAGCGGATGGCCTGGTAGTCCGCGATCGGCTGCCCGAAGGCGTGGCGCTCCTTCGCGTAGGCGACGGCGGCGTCGAGCGCCGCGGTGCCGATGCCCACGCCCTGGGCCGCGATGCCGATGCGCCCGCCGTCGAGGGCGCTGAGCGCGATGGAGAATCCCTGTCCGGGGCTGCCCATCATCGCGTCGTCCGGGACGCGCAGGTCCTCGAACGCGAGCGACACCGTGCTCGAGGCGCGCAGCCCCATCTTGTCCTCGTGCCTGCCCACGCTCAACCCGGGAGTGCCGCCCTCCACGAGGAAGCAGGAGATGCCCTTTGCACCCTTCTCGCCGGTGCGCGCCCAGACCACGATGACGCCCGCCCGATCTCCCGAGGTGATCCACTGCTTGCTGCCGTTGATCACCCAGCCGTTCCCGTCGCGGCGCGCGGTGGTGCGCAGGGCGGCGGCGTCCGAGCCGGCGTGGGGCTCGGAGAGGCCGAAGGCCGCGGATGCGAAGCGGCCCGAGGTGATCTCGGGAACGTAGCGGGCCTTCTGCGCCTCGCTCCCGAAGCGCACGATGGTCTCCGCCACCATGTTGTTGACCGCCATGGTCACCGCGGTGGACGCGCAACCCTGGGCCACCTCCATCATCGCCAGGGCGTAGGCCACCGCCCCCGCGGCGGCGCCGCCGTACTCCTCGGGGACGTTCACGCCCATCAGCCCCAGCTCCGCCAGCCCCGCAACCTGCTCGGCGGGAAAGGAGGCCTCGCGATCCAGGCGCCCCGCGGCCCTGGCCAGGTGCTGGCGGGCGTAGGCCCGGGCGGTGTCCCGGATCAGCTCCTGGGCCTGCGACAGCTCGAAGAGTCCGGTCATCGGCGGCCGTTGGAGCAGGCCGCGCCTGCCGAGGCGAGGCGTGTCATTTCAGCAGCGCCGCGGAGATGACCATCCGCTGGATCTCCGAGGTGCCCTCGTAGATCTCGGTGATGCGCGCGTCGCGGAAGTGCCGCTCCACGTCCAGCTCCTTCGAGTACCCCATGCCGCCGTGGATCTGCACCGACTTGTTGCAAATGCGGTTGGAGGCCTCGCTGGCGTAGAGCTTGGCCATGCTCGACTCGCGCGAGTGGCGCACGCCCGCATCCTTGAGACTGGCGGCGCGGAGCGTGAGCAGGTGGGCCGCGTCCAGCTCGGTGGCCATGTCCGCGAGCATGAACTGGATGGCCTGGTGCTGCGAGATCGGCACGTCGAAGGTCTTGCGCACCTTCGAGTAGTCGCGCGCCTCCTCGTAGGCCGCCATGGCGATGCCGATGGCCTGGGCGGCGATGCCGATGCGCCCGCCGTCGAGCGTGCTCATGGCGATCTTGAAGCCCTCGCCTTCCTGCCCGAGGCGATTCGCGGCCGGAACCTCCATGTTCTCGAAGAAGATGGTGCAGGAGGGGCTGGCGCAGATGCCCAGCTTCTCGTCGGCCTTCTGCACGAGGAAGCCCGGCGTCTTCGTGTCCACCACGAAGGCGGTGATGCCCTTGGTGCCCTTCTTGAGGTCGGTCATGGTGAAGAGCACCATGGCGTCGGCCACCGGGCCGTTGGTGATCCAGTTCTTGGTGCCGTTGACGACGTAGACGTCGCCCTTGCGCACCGCGGTGGTCCGCTGCTCCGCGGCGTCGCTGCCCGCCTGCGGCTCGGTGAGCCCGAAGCAGCCCAGCTTCTCGCCCGCGGCAAATGGCCTCAGCCAGCGATCCTTCTGCGCGTCGGTGCCGTACTTGAGCACCGGGTCGCAGTAGAGCGAGTTGTTGACGCTGAGGGTGACGCCCACCGAGGCGTCGCCGCGCGAGATCTCCTCGATGGCGAGCACGTAGGCGATCGAATCCATGCCGGCCCCGCCCCACTCCGAGGGGATGGCCACGCCCGCAAGCCCCAGCTCGAAGGCCTTCTTCACCGCCTCTGCGGGGTACTTGTGCTCGCGGTCCCAGCGCCTGGCGTTGGGCTTGAGCTCCTTGTCGGCGAAGTCCCTGCAGGTGTCGCGGAGCAGCCGCTGCTCGTCGGTGAGGTCAACTTCCATGGGATGTCTCCGCTCTGCGCGGGTCAGCGCTTGTCGGCGTACTTGGCCGGGTTCTTCTCGAAGTCGGGCTTGCAGTCGGGGCAGCAGAACGCGTAGACGCGCCCGTTGTAGGTGGCGAACTGGGTGTCGGAATCCACCTGGAAGGTGTCGCCGGACACCGCGCACTTCGCCCAGGTGCCCTTCGCCGGCTGCTTCTCGAAGCTGGTCGGCGCATTCTGGTGCTCGCCCTGTTTTGCGTGGTTCTTTGGAGCGTCGTGCGCGAAGGCCGGGCTGGCCGCCAGGGCGGCGGCGAGGATGAGGATTTTCATGGCGCCCCTTTTAACTCTATCCGGCGGCCTGGGCCAACAGATTGCGCGCGATCACCATGCGCTGGATTTGCGAGGTGCCCTCGTAGATCTGTAACAATTTCGCGTCGCGCATGAGCTTTTCCACCGGGTACTCCCGCGTGTACCCGTACCCGCCGAAGATCTGCACCGCGTCGGTGGCGACCTGCATGGCGGAATCGGCGCCGAAGGCCTTGGCGTAGGAGGACTCGATGGCGTCGAGCTTGCCCTGGCCGATGTTCCAGGAGGCCTTGTGCATGAGCAGCCGCGTCGCCTCGTACTTCATCGCCATCTCCGCGAGCATGAACTGCACCGCCTGGAACTGCGCGATGGGCTGCCCGAACGCCTTGCGCTCGAGCGCGTAGCGGCGGCATTCGTCGAGGGCGCGGCGCATGATTCCGCAGGCCCCCGCGGCGATCCAGGGCCGGCTGCGATCGAAGGTCTTCATCGCCACCTTGAAGCCCTGGCCTTCCTCGCCGATGAGGTTGGCCCGGGTGAGCTTCACCTCGTCGAAGAGCACGTCGGAGGTGTCGCTGGCGCGCTGGCCCAGCTTGTCCTCCTTCTTGCCCACCGAGACGCCCGGAGCGTCGCGGGGCACGACGAAGCAGGTGATGCCCTTGTGCCGATCGCGCGGCTCGCCGATGCGGCCAAAGACCGTGTACCAGCTCGCGTAGCGGGCGTTGGTGATCCAGCGCTTCTGGCCGGTCATCACGTACTCGTCGCCCACCTTGCGCACGGTGGTGCGCATTCCCGCCACGTCGCTGCCCGCGTCCGGCTCGCTGCAGGCGTAGGCGGCGAAGATGGGCGCCTCCACCAGCTGCCCCAGCCACTTCTTCTTCTGCTCGGAAGTGCCGGCGATCATGATCGGCATGGCGGCGAGGTTGTTGCCGAACATGGTGGTGCCGATGCCCGCGCAGCCGTAGTTCACCTCTTCGGCCATGAGCACGTGGTCGAGGGTGGAGAGCCCGATGCCCCCCACCTCCTCGGGGATCTCGGCGTTCATGATCCCGAGCTCCCAGGCCTGCTCGCAGATCTCCTTGGGGAAGGTGCCGTGCTCGTCCAGCTTCTGCGCGACCGGGATGATCTTCTCGCGGGTGAACTTGCGCGCCGTCTCGACCAGGCGCTGCTGCTCGTCGGTGAGGGAGAAATCCATGGGCTATTTTCCTGTGAAGCGGGGAGGTCTCTTCTCTACGAACGCCTTCATGCCCTCGCGGCGGTCGTCGGTGTCGAAGAGGAGAGCGAAAGACTCGGCTTCCTGCCGGTTGGCGGCGCGCAGCGGGATGTCGTAGCCGCGCTCGACCAGCCGCTTGGCGCGGGCCACCGCCAGCGGCCCCCTCTGCGCGATCTTCTGCGCGATGGCCAGGCAGTGCGGGAGCAGCTTCTCGCGCGGCAGCACCGCGTTGACGAGCCCCATCTCCAGCGCGCGGGCCGCGTCCACCCAGTCGCCGGTGAAGATCATCTCCTTCGCCCGGAGCTTCCCCACCAGGCGAACCAGCCGCTGCGTGCCGCCGAACCCGGGCGTGACCCCGAGGGTGACTTCCGGCAGGCCCATCCGCGCGCTCTCGCTGGCGAAGATCATGTCGCAGGCCACCGCGAGCTCCAGCCCGCCGCCCAGCGCGTACCCGTTCACGGCCGCGATGGTGGCGGCGGGGATGTCCTCGATCAGCGCCGTGACCACGTGCCCGAGCTCGCTGAACTCGCGCGCCTGCCAGGGACCCATCGGCGCCATCTCGGAGATGTCGGCGCCCGCCACGAAGGCCTTGTCGCCCGCTCCGGTGAGGATGACCACGTGGGCGTCGGCGCACTCGCGAACCGCCTGGGTCAGCTCGCGCAGGGTGGCGGAGTTGAGCGCGTTCAGCGACTTGGGGCGGTTCACCGTGACCGTCGCCACGGGCCCTTCCCGGGCGACCAGGATGTTCTCGTAGTTGGCCATGGGTCTAGTACCGGTAGAAACCACGCTTCGTCTTGCGGCCCAGCCATCCTGCGTCGACAAATTGCCGCAGCAGGGGCGCGGGCCGGTACTTGTCGTCGCCCAGGCCCTTGTGCAGCACCTCGGCGATGTAGAGGCAGGTGTCGAGGCCGATGAAGTCGGCCAGGGTGAGCGGCCCCATCGGCACGTTGGTGCCGAGCTTCATGGCGGTGTCGATGTCCTCGGCGGAGGCGAGCCCTTCCTGGAGCGCGAAGCAGGCCTCGTTGAGCATGGGGATGAGGATGCGGTTGACGATGAAGCCGGGCATGTCCCTGGAGAGGACGGTGGTCTTTCCCATCCGCTCCGCCAGCGCGCGGGTGGTCGCGTAGGTGGCGTCGCTGGTCTGCGCGCCGCGGATGATCTCCACCAGCTGCATCACCGGCACCGGGTTCATGAAGTGCATGCCGATGACCCGCTCCGGGTTGGGCACGCTCGCGGCGATGCGGGTGATGGGGATGGAGGAGGTGTTGGTGGCGAGGATGGCGTCGGCGGGCATGGCCCGGGCGAGGTCGGCGAAGACCTTCTTCTTCACCGGCTCGTTCTCGGTGACCGCCTCCACCGCGAACTGGGCGGAGCGCGCCTCCTCCGGCGATCCGCCGCTCAGACGGGAGATGGCGGCCTGCGCCTCCTCCCCCTTGAGCTTGCCCTTGCTCACGGCCTTGTCGAGCTGGCCCCGGATGCCCGCCAGCCCTTTCTGAACGAACTCGGAGCTCACGTCGATGAGCACCACCTTGAGGCCGCTCTGTGCCGCGACCTGCGCAATTCCTGCGCCCATCTGCCCCGCGCCTACGACCGCCAGCGTGTTCACGTCCACGGTTGGACTCCTCGGAAGAGGCGCCGGGCATAGCCAGCTTAGGACCGGGAGTCAAATGGAGTACCTTTCCTGCCGTGGAGCAGCGGATCTTCCAGGAGATCGTGGACGACGCGGCGGCGATCTGCGGCGCGCTGGTGGCGGAGCTGCGCCTGCGCGAGAACCTCATCAACGGCTCGGGGGGCAGCGCGGAGTCGCTGGTCCAGGCCGCGGTGGGAGGCGCGCTGGCCACCTCGAGGACGCGCCGCGACGACGCCGCGCGCAGGCTGGAGTCGCTGGTCGCGGCGGGCAAGCTCCCCGACGGCCCTGCGCGCGACCGCAGCGTCTACCTCGCCCGCTGCCCGCCCGAGGTGGGCAATTCGCTGGACCTGGGGAACCTCGCGCCTCCCGAGCTGTGGTGCGCCTATGTGCCGCTGATGGTGGAGAGCGAGCCCGCCGGCCTGCTCCGGCTGGTGCTCGACGGCGAACCGCGCCGCTCGCTCCTGCGCACGCTGCGGGGCGTGGGCCACGAGGCCTCGCTGCAGCTCGGCCAGGAGCGCGGCAGGGAACGCGCGCTGGTGGAGCTGATGCGGGCGCGCGACAACATGGCGGCGCTGGCCGCGGCGGCGGCGCGGCTGCGCCGCGAGACCGAGCGGCGCAACGTGCTCCACGCCATCGCCGACGAGCTTCGCAAGCTCGGTCTGGAGAGCGCGGTCTTCCTCTACGAGCCCGAGGGCCTCGTGCTTGCGCACCTTTCGCACAAGCGCCCGATCATCGACGAGGCGATGAAGCTCCTCGGGGTGAGGAAGATGTCGGACGTGCAGCCGGTGGATCCCTCGCGCTGGCCCCTCCTGGAGGCCTTGCTCAGGTCGCCCGAGCCCTTCGTGGAGGTGCGGCCCCACTCGCTCTTGCGCGCGCTCTGGGGCAGGCGGGCATCGCAGCCGGTGCGCTCCCGGCTGATCCGGCTGCTCGGCCTCTCCAACATGGTGGCGGCGCCGCTGCGGGGAGCCGGCGATCGCGCCATCGGCCTGCTCCTGACCGCGCGCCGGGGCGAGGTGGAGCCCGACCTCGGCGTGCTCAGCTCGCTGACGCTGCAGGCCTCGCTGGCGCTGGAGCGCTCGATGATGCGCGAGCGCATGCGCGAGCAGGCGGCGCTGATCGACGGCGCGGTGGAGGAGCGGACCCGGGCGCTGCGCGAGGCCAACCAGCGCCTGCTCGAGGCCGACCGGCGCAAGGACAACTTCCTCGCCAACGTCTCGCACGAGCTGCGCTCGCCGCTGGTGACCATGATCGGCTACACCGACCTGCTGCTCGCCGAGCGCATGGGGCCGATCAACGAACGGCAGCGGCAATGCCTCCAGGTTGCGCGCTCCTCGGGAAAGCGGCTGCGCGCCTTCATCGAGGAGCTGCTCGACTTCTCCCGCTTCGAGCTGACCCGCGAGTCGATGACCTTCCAGCCCTTCGACCTGCGCGAGGCGGTGACGCAGGCGCTGGCCGGCCTGGCGCCGCGCTTTCTCGAGCGCAGGCTCAACGTGCGCCAGCGCGTTCCGCAGGAGACGCCGCCGGTCCTCGGCGACCGCGACCGCATCCTCCAGGTGCTGGCGAATCTCCTGGTGAACGCCGAGAAGCACTGCCGCGACGGGGGCAAGATCATCATCGACGTGCAGCAGCGGCGCGGGTTCGCGCAGGTCTCGGTGACCGACAACGGCAGCGGCATCCCGCCCGCGCACATGGCCAAGATCTTCGACCGGCTCTACCAGGTGGGCGACGTGAAGGACGCGCGCTCGCGCGAGCAGGGCCTCGGGCTCGGCCTCAACATCGTCAAGAGCATCGTCGAGGCCCACGGCGGAGAGGTGTCGGTGCAGAGCGAGGTGGGCAAGGGCTCGACCTTCGCGTTCACCCTGCCCTTCGCCGATCCGAAAGCCGCAGCGGAACCGGCCTGAACACCGCAACGGCCCTTACCCGGCCTTGCGACTGAGCGCGGTGAGCATCGCGTACAGCTGGGAGCCGGCTGCCGGGGCAGACCTGGCAGCCTCAGCCCTGCACCACCCGGCCGCGGCCGCAACGTCCAACGCCGCCACCGCCTCGCATCCCTCCCCGCGCGCGATGCCGTAGACCCGTGCCTTGTCCGCGGCAGACGTGCGTCCCGCCGCTTCCGCGATATTGAGGCAGGCACTGGTCGCAGCGCGCATCGCCTGATCGCGCAGCTTCGCATCGCTGATCTTCGCCTCCCGCACGATCACCACCAGCTCGCGAGCCACCTTGTACGCGGTGAGATTTTCATGGGGCAGAGTCGTCCAGTTCGTCATCGTCGGCCTCCTTCAAGAGAGCCGAAGGCGAGGAGGCCGACGATGACGAACGGACGACGATCCCAGTCCGCGCGAGCGCAGCGAGCTACCCCTTTCCCTCGAACTTTGCAGCCGCAGTGACGGCCGAAGGCCGGCGCGAGGCTGCCCTCGAACTTGAACTCGAACTCGAACTGCTTTCAGGAGTCGTTCGAGTTCGAGGGGAAGTTCGAGTTCGAGGAAAAGTTCGAGTTCGAGGAAAAGTTCGAGTTCAAGGGCAGCCTCGCGCCAGCCCTTCGGGCTGTCACTGCGGCTGCAATGGTTCAGGGAAAGGCGGGGCCAACTTGCCCGTTGCCTTTCACCGCACCCAGACCCGCGCCGGTGCGTCCTTGACGAGATTCACTTCCGACACCACCCGCCGGTCCGGCTTGCCCAGCGACGCCAGCGTGGTCTCCACCTCCACCTCGCCCGGCGCCGCGTGCACCACGAACTCGAGCAGGTCCGGCGCGCCCGCGTCGCCGTAGCGCACGTCGTGCCGCGCCAGCGCGTGCCCGCCGCGGCGCACGATCACGTCCACCTCCTCGATCTCGCCCGGCATCGCCCCGCTCAGGTCGATCTGCAACACCAGATCGCGCGGCTTGCGCAGCTCTCCCCAGAGGATCAGCACGCCCCCGAGGAGCACGAGGAAGACGAGCCGCGGCGCGAGGCGCTTCATCCGCCCTCTTCGGGCTCCTTCTTCTTCGCCTTGATCTTTGCCTTGAAGCCGGGCTCGCCGCCCTGCTTGAGCTGGATGCTGGCGGTCACCTCCAGCGTCACGCCGGTGAGCACCTTCCAGATCTCGCGGCGCAGGGTCTCGCTCTCGAGGAAGCGGCGCACCTCCTGGGTCACCACCCGGGCCACCTCGGTGCGCGTCTTCTCGGCCTGCGAGAGCAGGAAGCCGAGCGCGTCCTTGGGCAGCTTCATCTCGCCCACCAGGTTGCGGATGCCCTCCTCGGTCATGAAGAGCGCGCCCACGCCGGTGAGCACCGCGCGGCGCACGATGTCCGGCACCAGCCCGGAGAGCTTCTTCACCTCTTCCGGCGGCAGCTCGTCGGTCTCCGCCATTTCAGGGCCTCCTCCGGGCGCGCGGCGGGATCACTTCTCGCCCTCGTAGTAGTCCACGCTCGCGTCCTGCCGGTGCACGCTGGTCAGGCCGTGCGTGCGCGAGAGCACGCCGATCTTCTTCGAGTCCGGATAGACGGCCACCTCCGGCTCCCGCATGGTGCTGAGCGCGAGGTAGCGCAGCGGCACCGTGCCGCGGTTCACAATCTGGTGCCCGGGCGGTCCCGGCGGGAACGCGACGTAGTCGCCGGCGCGGAGGCGGTGCTCCTCGTCGCCGAGGCGAAGCACGCCCTCGCCTTCGAGTACGAAGACCGCCTCCTCGTTGGCGAGGTGGAAGTGGTGGGGGAAGGCCTTCTTGCCGGGCTGGATCTCGAACCAGCTCGCGCCGATGCCCTTGGCGCCGGCGGCGGCGCCGAGCCGCTTGCGGCGGAAGGCGAAGCCGCCCTGCTCGGTGACCTGCGCCTCGCATTCGAGAAGAGAGGTCTTGTTCACGCTTTCTTTCCCAGCTGGACCAGCGGCTTCTGCCCGCGCGGCACCGCCGTCATGTTGGCGATGGCCACCCGGTCGGCGATGTTCTGGGCGATGCGGGTGAGCGCCTGCGCCTCCGGCAAGCCCGGGTCCGCCGCCACCACCGGCTTGCCGTCGTCGCTCCCGGCGCGGATGGCCGGGTTGATGGGCACGCGCCCGAGGAACGGCACGCCCAGCTTTCCTGCCGCCTGCTCCCCGCCGCCCTTGGAGAAGATCTCCGTCTCGTGGTGGCAGTTGGGGCAGACGAAGCCGCTCATGTTCTCGACGAAGCCGAGGACCGGGATGTTGACCTTGTCGAACATCGCCTTGGCCTTGATGGCGTCGGCCAGCGCCACGTCCTGGGGCGTGGTCACCACCACCGCGCCGGAGACGCTGACCTGTTGCGCGATGGTGAGCTGGATGTCGCCGGTGCCCGGCGGCAGGTCGAGGATGAGGTAGTCGAGATCGCCCCAGCGCACGTCGCGCAGGAGCTGCACCAGGGCGCCGTGCAGCATGGGCCCCCGCCAGATCATCGCCTGGTCGGGATCGACGAAGAACCCGATGCTGATCACCTTGACGCCGAACGCCTCCAGCGGGTTGACGCTCTTGCCGTCGGCGCTGGTGGGCCGGGCGCCGAAGAGGCCCATCATCAGCGGCATGGAGGGCCCGTAGATGTCGGCGTCCAGCAGGCCCACCTTGCAGCCCAGGTTGGCGAGCGCGCAGGCCACGTTGGCCGAGACGGTGCTCTTGCCCACTCCGCCCTTCCCCGAGCCCACCAGCACCACGTTCTTCACCGAGGGCACGAGATCGTTGGGGTTGTTCTGCTTTCCCGGCGAGGGCCGCACGTTGGCGGTGAAGGCCACCTCCACCCGCGGGAGCTTGAGCGAGGCGAGCGCCGCCCGCACCGACTCCTCGATGCGCTGCTTCCAGGGCGAGGCCGGCGTGGGCAGCTCCACCCGTACGCGGACGCCGCCGCCGTCCAGCAGCTCGGGGTGCTTGAGGTAGCCGAGCTCGGACATCGTCCGGCCGGACGAGGGGTCCTTGAGCTCCTTCAACGCCGTGAGAACCTGCTCCGCGGTCACCGCCATAGGGCGCGGGAATGTGCAGGGGCCGGCGGATCAAGTCAAGGAGAGGACGCCTCGGCGTGCAGAAGAGGCCGGCCCGGCCGCGCGCGGGTGCGCTTGCCGCCGTCGAGCACCAGCTTGCCGTTCACCAGCACGAAGGGAATGCCCTCCGGATAGGCAAACGGCTTCTCGAAGCTGGCGGCGTCGCGGACCGTGGACGGGTCGAAGACCACCAGGTCCGCCTTCATGCCGGCGCGGAGGATGCCGCGATCCTGGAGGCCCAGGCGCCGCGCAGGCAGCGAGGTCATCTTGCGCACCGCCTCCTCCATGGTGAAGAGCCGCTCGTCGCGCGCGTAGCGCCCGAGCATCCGCGCCGCGCTGCCGAACGCGCGCGGGTGCGCGCTGCCCTCCGCGGCGAAGGGACCGTCGATGCCCATGCCGCCATAGTCGGTGTCGAGCGACACCCACGGCTGCGAGAGCCCGAGCTTGACGTCGTCCTCGCTCATGCCGAAGCGCGCCACGCCGACGTTGGCCTTGTCCATCGCCACCAGGTCCACCAGCGCCTCGGCGGGCGGCTTGCCCATCTCCTTCGCCACCTCGTCCAGCCTCTTGCCAGCGTATTTCTTCACCTCCGGGTTCACCGCCGAGAGGATGAGGATGTCCTCGGGATGGAAGTCCCCCTCGATCTCGCGGATCATCCTCGCCCGCTGCGCCGGGTCGCGGATGCGCGCGAGCATCGCGTCCACGCCGCCCTCGTGCGCCCAGTCGGGGATGGTGGCGTCGAGGCCGTTGGCGCTGGCCAGGTAGGGATACATGTTCGCGGTCACGTCCAGCCCGGAGGCGCGGGCGGCCTCGATGCGCCCCACCACCTCCTTCATGCGGCCCCAGTTGGCGCGGCCGGCCACCTTGAGGTGCCAGATCTCCACCGGCGCCGACGCCTCCCTGGCGATGGTGAACGCCTCGTCGAGCGCGTCGCCGATCTTCCTGCCCTCGCTGCGAATGTGGCTGGCGTAGAAGCCGTGGTGCCTCGCCGCCACCTTCGCGAGCGCGATCAGCTCGGGCGTCCTGGCGAAGCTGCCCGGCTGGTAGATGAGCCCGGTGGACACGCCGAACGCGCCCTGGCGCATGGCCCGGTCCACCAGCTTTTCCATCTGCGCGAGCTGCGACTCGCCGGGCTGGACGTCGCCGAACCCCAGCACCACGCCCCGCACCTGGGCCGCGCCCACCAGCACGGCCTCGTTGATGCTGGGCCGCGCCCGCCGCAGCCGCCGGAAATAGCCGGCCAGGTCCTTCCAGTCGATCTTGAGATGGTACTTGTCGAGCCAGGGCTGCTGCTCGTGGATCCAGGCCGCGTTCATCGGCGCCGGGGAGACGCCCTCTCCCGTCAGCTCGGTGGTGATGCCCTGGCGGACCTTGGACTCCTCGCGGGGATCGACGAGCGCGTTGAGCTCGCTCTGCCCGAGCATGTCGATGAAGCCGGGCGACACCGCCAGATCGTGGAGCTGGATGCGCCTGCGCGCCTTCGCCCGGGAGAGATCGCCCACCGCCGCGATGGCGTCGCCGCGAATGCCCACGTCGGCGCGGAACCAGGGAGCGCCGGTGCCGTCGACGACGCGGCCTCCGGAGAGGATCAGATCGAAGATCGCGACGCAGAGGAGCGCGATCATGCCTGGGGAGCGACCACGATCATGCCTTCCTCTCCCTCGGCGCCGTCCACCACCGCGCGCACCGGCAGCGCCTGCTTGGCGATGGTGGCGAGCTCGAGGAGCGGCGCCGTGACCTCGCTCGTCGTGTAGTGGCAGCCCGGCGGCGCTCCTGCGCGCGCCCCCAGGCCGGCCGTGCAGAGCAACGACGGCAGCAGCAGCCGCTCCGCCATCTCCGCGTCCACCGCGCCGCGGCGGCCGAGGAACCGCGCCAGCCGCTCCGCCAGCCTCTCTCCCTGCTGCGGGTCCGCCAGCGCGGGCGCCTGCCCGAGGGTCGACACCGTCACTACGCTGTTCTCGAACTCCGCCGTGGCGGTGATGGCCCAGCGGCTGCGCGAGGTCGAGGCGGCGGGCAGCGGGAGGGGCACCCGCTCCGCCTCGGCGATCACCCCCTGGCGCCGGAGCGCGCGGACCACCTGCTCCGCGGCCTCCAGCGGCGCCTCGTGCCGGCCGCCGCCCACGGCCGCGATCACGCTCACCTGCCGCAGCAGCCCGCGGTGGACGGCGTGCAAGGGCGTGAGCGCCGGCGCCGGATCCAGCGAGGCCACGATCTCGCCGGCCTCGGCGCCGAACCCCGCCTCGGTCAAGGCGAGCCCGATCTTCAGGCCGAAGCGCGCCGCGAACGGCGTCCAGCCGAGGTGCAGGTCGTGGAAGGTCGGCGCTCCCTCGCCGTGATTGGGCCCGCGCAGGTGCAGCAGCGAAGGCTTGCCCAGGAGCGCGAGGGGCCAGGAGAGCGTCCAGAGAACGCGCGCGACGGAGACGGGTTCCGCCAGATCGAGCAGGTGCACGCCGGCGCGCGGCCGCGGCATCGCCAGCTCGATCTCGCCCTCGCGCGAGAGCAGCTCGCGCGCCGCCTCGGGGTCGCCGCCCAGCTTCACCGCGCAGAGCGCGACCGCCAGATCCGCGCCCTGCAGCGGTGCGTGCAGGCGCAAGGCGGCACCGGTGGCGAGCGCCAGGCCGATGGCGCCGTCGAGCACCGCCGGCGCAGGATGGGGACCAAGCTGCACCGGGTCGCGCATTCGGGCGGACTCTACCGCGTCGCCAGCATTCGACAAGGGACGATGCGCCTGCGGGCGGGCTCAGACCGGCTTGAGCTGCCCGCGCGGGACCACCAGGAGCGCCCCGCCGGAGACGCAGATGTCCTGGCCGATGCAGTGCGCGGAGGCGTCGCTCGCCAGCCAGAGCGCCGCGTTGACCACGTCGTCCACCTCGGCGACGCGCTGGTTGGGCAGCGTGGGAAGCAGCGTCCCGCCCATGCGCTTGAGGGCCTCCTCCGCCATCGGCGTTCGCACCCAGCCCGGCGAGACCAGGTTCACCCGCACCCGCGGCGCCAGCTCCACGGCGATGGACATCACCATCGACTGCACCGCGCCCTTGGAAGCCGCGTAGTGCGAGTGTCCCGGCTCGCCGCGCTGGCCGGCAGTGCTGCCGATGAAGACGGCGTTGCGCAGGCCGCACGAGAGCAGCTCGCGCACGAGGTAGAAGCCGGAGAAGACGTTGACGCGGAACATCTCCTCCAGCGTCTGCGCCTCGATGCCGGCGATCGGGCCGCTGTTGTAGATGCCGGCGGAGTGCACCAGGATCTCGACCTTCCCGAGCCTCTCGCGGGCAGCGCGGACGGCGGCGATGCAGCCCGCCTCGGTGCCCAGCTCTGCCTGCACCGGCGCGGCTCCCGAGGGGGGCTGCCGGGTCCGATGCTGGGCTGCCACCTGCACGCCCTGGGCGAGCAGCGCCTCGGCGATGCCGCGGCCGATGCCGCTGGAAGCGCCGGTGACCAGCGCGGTGCGATCTCGGAGATCCGGATAGGTCGGAAACATTGCCCCTTCTTCGCACACATGGTCGATTGAGGCGACGTGCTCGCAGCGTCGGTCATCTTCGTCGCGACCTACCTCTTCCTCGCGGGAGCGGAGCTGCCCTTCCTGCGGCTCGATCGCCCGGGAGGCGCGGTGGCGGGCGCCGTGGCGATGGTGGCCTTCGGCGTGCTCACGCCCCTCCAGGTCTACCGCGACGCCATCTCCTGGGACACCCTCGTGCTGCTCCTGGGAATGATGGTGATCACCAGCGTGATGGCCCGCGCAGCCATCTTCCGCTGGATCTCCTGGTTCGCGCTCCGGCGCGCTCACGGGCCGCGCGCGCTGCTCGCCGTGCTGGTGGTGGTGGCGGGCGCGCTCTCTGCGCTCCTGGTCAACGACACGGTCTGCGTGATGTGCACGCCGGTCGTGCTGGCGCTGGTGGACGCGGCGGCGCTGCCCGCGATGCCCTACCTGCTCGCGCTCGCCTTCGCCTCCAACGCGGGCTCGGTGGCAACGCTCACCGGCAACCCGCAGAACATGCTGATCGGCACCCTGAGCGGGATTCCCTACGCGAGCTTCTCGGCGGCGCTGCTGCTCCCCGCCGCGCTCTCTTTGCTCGCGGTGCTCGCCGTGCTGCTGGTGGTCTTCCGGCGCGAGCTCTCCTGGAAGCGCCTCGACATCGAGGTGCCGCCGCCGCCGCTCGACCGCGGCCTCGCGCTCCTCTGCGCCGCCGCGCTGGCCTTCGTGCTCGCGGGCTTCCTGCTCGGCTACAGCCTGGCCTGGACGGCGATGACCGGCGCCGCGCTCCTGCTCGCGCTCTCGCGCCAGCCGCCGCGGGAGATGTTCGCGCAGGTGGACGGCACGCTGCTGCTCTTCTTCGCCGGACTCTTCGTCGTCACCCACGGGGTGGCCCAGGCCGGCATCGCCGAGCGCATCCATGCCGCGCTCTCGCCCTTCTTCGGCCATGACGCGGCGCAGCAGACGCTCCGGTTCGGCCTCTTCACTGTGGCGGCCTGCCAACTGGTCAGCAACGTGCCCTTCGTCCTCCTCGCCGCGCACTGGGTGCCGAAACTCGCCGATCCGCACCTGGGCTGGCTCTCTCTGGCCCTGTTCTCCACCCTCTCCGGAAACCTGACGCCGGTGGCCTCGGTGGCAAACCTGATCGTGCTCGAACTTGCCGGAAGCAAAGGCAAAATCCCCTTCCTCCGCTTCCTCTGGGTGGGGGCGCTCTGCACCTTCCTGCCGCTGGCCCTGGCGCTTGCCTGCCTGCTCTTCGAGCGCGGCCACCTCTAGCGTGAAATACTGCCCCTAAGACCGCCGTAGAAGACCTCGTGGACTCGGCACTCTCGCTCCCCTTGCCCTTCGCGCCTTCCACCGACCTGGTCCGTCCGGGCTGCCCCGCCGACGAGGCGGAGTGGGCGCGGGCCGCGGCCGGAGGCGACAAGGCCGCCTTCGCGCGCCTGGTGGAGAAGCACAAGCAGTCCGTGTTCGGCCTCTGCTTCCGCCTGCTGGGCGGCGGCGAGGAGGCCCGCGATGCCGCCCAGGAGACGTTCGTGCGCGCCTACACCGGCATCCGCGCCTTCGACGCCCGCCAGCCCTTCGCGGCGTGGGTGCTGCGCATCGCCCGCAACCACTGCATCGACCTCCTCCGCAGGCGGCGCCCCACGCTGGCGCTCTCCGCCGAGGGCCGGGGCGACGACGGACCCGAGACCGGCGTCGCTCCGGAGCTTCCCGATCCGTTCGCCCTCTCCGGCGAGCAGCGGGTGCAGGAGGAGGAGGCGCAGCGCGATCTCGACCGCGCCGTCGCCGGCCTGCCTCCCCGCTACCGCGAGGTCATTGCCCTCTTCCACATCCAGCACAAGAGCTACGCCGACATCGCCGCCACCCTGGACGTGCCGATGGGCACGGTGATGACCTGGCTGCACCGCGCCCGCAAGGAGTTGAGGGCGCAGCTCGCGGAGCACTTCTCATGAGCCACCTCACCGACACCCAGCTCCAGTCGCTCGCCGACGGGACGCTCCGCGGCCCCGAAGGCATGGCCGCGCGCGAGCACTGCGACGGCTGCGCGGAGTGCGGCTCGACCGTGGCGCTCTACTCGGCGCTCGACCAGAGGCTCTCCGCGCTCCGCGACCCGGAGCTGCCCGCCGACTTCACCAGCGCCGTGCTCGCGGCGGTCCAGGTTCGGGAGACCCACCTCGCCGCCCGCAGGCACACGCTGCTCGCCGCCATTCCCGCCTTCGCCCTCGCCATCTTCGCCATCGTGGGCTGGGGCCTCTCCACCGCCGTGCACGTCGACAAGCTGATCGAGGGCGTCGCCGTGCTTCGCGTGGTGTGGAGCGTGGTCGGGCCGGTCTCCGCCGCCATCCGCCTTCCCTTGGGGATCGGCGCGTTCGTCTTCCTCGCCGTGGTCCTGACGCTCCTCTCGCGCACGCTCAAGCCCGCGTACGCGCGCCTCTCGGAGTCCTGAAATGCTCCGGCTCGCACTCACGCTGCTCTTCGCCCAGAGCGGCTTCTTCGGCGCCCGCTTCGGCACGCACGGAGCCGCCGGGCGGATCATGGGCGGCCTCGCCGACAAGGTGATCACGCTGCGCATCACCAGCGACGAGACGGACACCTCCTCCTCCAGCGACACCGACCCCGACGCAGAGGACGACAGCGAGCCCGATCTCGAGGTGGTGCCGCCGGTCCCGCCCGTGCCCCCCGTCCCGCCCACGGTGAAGCGGTCCCAGGCCGTCGAGGACGGCGTCGCCGGCAGCCTCGACCTTCCCCGCTTCACCGAGAAGGCGAACAACGTCCCCACCGCGGAGCTGCTCCACCGCATCGCGCAGACCGCCGGCTGGAGCATGACCCTGGTCGGCTCGCCCCGGGACCGCATCGACATCGACGTGAAGGACGTGGACCCGCGCGAGGCGCTGCGCCAGGTGCTGAAGAAGAGCGGGTCCATGGGCGTGCTCAAGAACGACAAGCTGGTGGTGGTGGCCACTCCGGATGCCAAGGGAGCGGCGGGAATGCTGATCGAGAAGAGCTCGTCGTCCTCCCCGCACGTGCGCATCTCCCGCGGCGCGCGCCGGAGCGGGAAGCACGGCGGCCGCGACATGGTCCGCGTGTTCCAGGGCGACCTGAGCGTGCCGTCGGGACAGATCGTCCAGGGCGACGTGGTCTGCGTCGGCGGCTCGGTCGAGCTCCAGCCCGGCAGCGTGGTCCAGGGAGACGCCGTCGCGGTGGGGGGCAGCGTGTCGGTGGACCAGGGCGCGCTGGTGATGGGCCAGGCGGTGGCGGTGCTCGGCAAGGTCGAGGTGGAGCGCGGCGGCCAGGTGATGGGCGAGCACGTGCAGGTGGGCCTGGGCAAGATCCTCGCGGGATCGAAGTCCACCCGCCACCACAGCTGGCTGGGCGGGCTGGGGATCTTTGGGCTCTTCCCCACCATCGCGCTCTTCGCGCTCACCTACCTGATCGGCCTGGTCATGCTGCGGATGTGGCCCGAGCGCGTGCGCAACGTGGGGTTCGCCATGTTCGACAACCCGGTGCGCAGCTTCACGGTGGGCTTCCTCTGCTGGCTCCTGCTGCTGCCGCTCACCGTGCTCCTCGCCATCTCCATCGTGGGCATTCCCCTGATTCCGCTCCTTCCCGTCATCGTCTTCCTCAGCATCGTGATCGGGCTCTCGTCGTTCGCGCTGCGCATCGGCGAGTCGCTGCCGGCCGGTCCCGGACAGCGCTTCGTGCCGCCTGCCGCGCTGGGCATGGGGATGACGGTGCTGCTGCTCCTGGCGTTCGTGCCCTGGCTGGGAATCTCGCTGCTCGCGCTCCTGCAGTTCTTCGCCCTGGGCGCCTCGGTCAGCTCCCGTTTCGGCCGCGCCCTCCCGCCGCACCCGGCCGCCTGAGAAGCAGGCCGAAGTGCTGGTGAGAGGCGGTCGGTCGCGCGTACAGTGGACGCGTGTCTCGGGTCGTCGCGATTCTGGCTTTGACCGCGGGCGTTGGCTGCCGCGAGAAGGTGGCGGCGCCGGTCGCCCAGGCCTCGGCTCCGCCGCCGGCGCCGGTTCCGCAGCCCGCGGCGGGGCGGAGCGATGCCGCCTGCGTGGCGCCGCTGGATTCGCCCGGCGCGCGCGAGAAGCTCCGCGCCGCGAAGGGCGAGCTGCGCATCGGCGTCCTGGCTGGCCTCAAGGACGCCGACGACGAGAACGTCGCCTTCATCAAGCGGCTGGTCGCCGAGCTATTGCAGCGCGGGGCGGAGGTGCTCATCGCCGACGGCGACCTGGGCGACAACTCCGACGAGCAGGAGACGCTGCTCGGCGCGCTGGCCGACAGCGGCCTGCCCCTGCTGGCGGTGGCGGGCAACCGCGAGGTGCGCTCCGATCTGGACGCCGCCGAGGGCGAGCTGCGCAAGAAGGGGGCGCGAATCATCGATCTCTCGCACACCCGGGTGGTGGAGCTGGGTGACGCAACCGTGGTGGGCCTGCCCGGGGCGTTCGAGCGGCGCCAGCTCCACGCCGACGGCGCCTGCGTGTACGTGCAGAGGGACATCGACGTGCTCGCCGCCGGGGTCGACCGGCTGCCCCCGCCGGTGCTGCTGGTGATGGCGGTGCCTCCTCGCGGCCAGGACGCGAACGCGCTCGACGTCAGCGACGGCCAGAACGTGGGCGACCCCCGGCTTGCGCCGCTGCTGCGCAAGGCGCCCTTCGGGGTCTTCGGGCAGGTCTGGGAATCGGGCGGCAGGGCGGTGGACGGCAACGGGGCACGCGTCTCCCCGGGAGTGGAGTCCGACCGGCTCTACCTCAATCCGGGCGCCGCCGACCACACCCCCTGGCCCATGTCCGACGGGCGCACGGTGGCGGGGCAGGCGGCGCTCTTGACCGTGCGCGCGCGCAAGGCGTCCTGGCAGCCCATCCGGCCGGAGGAGAAGAAATGAGCCCCATGCTGGGCGAGGTCCTCATCTCCCGCGGAGCCCTCGACGAGGAGAAGCTCCTCGCGGCCCTCAGCGATCAGCGCGCGTTCGGCGGCAAGCTCGGGCGCACGCTGGTGGACCTGGGCTACGTCAGCGAGGAGCAGCTGGTGAGCGCCCTCTCCGAGCAGCTCGCCCTCGACACGGTGGACCTGGACACCGCCGACGTGCACGAGGACGCGCTGCGCTGCCTGCCGGTCGACGCCTGCGAGCGCTACGGCGTCTTCCCCGTCCGCGTGGACAGCCGCCAGCGGATTCTCTGGGTGGCGACGGCCGAGCCCGATCGCGAGACGCTGCAGGAGGTGGCGCAGATCGCGCAGCACACGCTGGAGCCGATGCTGGCGTCGATGAGCAGCATCGATCGGGCGGTGCGCCGGTACTACTTCGGCGAACGCACCGGACCTGCGCCGCGCCTTGCCCAGCCGCTGCGCACGGCCCCCGACGCGGCGGCAGCGCCGGCGCCGCGGCCCCCGCAAGGCCTGGGGCCCATCGTTCCGGATGGGGAGGCGCAGCAGGGCGTGCAGGAGGTGCGAGCACTGCTCGTCCGGCTGGAGAAGGAGGTCACCGCCCAGAGCCGCGCCTTCCGCGCGCTGCTGGAGATCCTCCAGGAGAAGGGCGTCATCCGCCGCGGCGAGCTGGGGCGGAAGGCGGCGAAGAAGTAGGCGCGGCCGGGAACTACACGAAGCTCATGCCGTCGTGGCCTTCGCCCTGCCCCTGGAGGATCGCCTCGGTCGCCCCCTTGCGGCGCTCGGTCAGCTCGGAGACCAGCTCGAGGATCTGCGGGTGCGTCACCACCAGCTCCTGGAAGTTCTCCCGGGGAAGCCGCAGGAGGATGGCGTTGCCGCTGGCGGTCACGGTGGCGGTGGCGGGCCTGCGCGTGAGCAGCGACATCTCGCCGAAGATCTCGCCCTCGGAGAGTCGGGCGAGGTCGATCTCCTTCTCGTCCTTGCGGGTGGAGACGCGCACCGCGCCGTGGAGCACCACGTAGAGGCCGTCGGAGCTGCGGCCCTCGGCGATGACCACCTCGCCCGGCGCCGCCTGCCTCATGCGGAACTTCTCCACGATGGCCTTGCGCTCGCCGGGATCGAAATCCTTGAAGAGCGGCGAGATGGCCATGACGTTGTTGAGCAGGCGCTGCCGGTAGAAGTTCTTCAGCGAGCTGATGACCTGCGGGTACTTGGTGGCGAGCTGGCGAAGCACCACGTCGGTGACCTCGAGGATCTCGGTGTCCTCCTCCGCGACCACGTTGGCGGTGCGCGGCGCGCCGGAGAGCAGCGCCATCTCGCCGAAGAAGGCGCCTTCGCCGAGGTGGGCGAGTGTCAACTCCTTGACGTCCTTCGTGCTCTTGAAGACGCGCACCTTGCCTTCGACGATGATGTAGAAGCTGCGCCCCGGATCTCCCTCGCGGATGATCCGCTGCCCCGCGGCGTGGCGGTGGTAGCCCACCTTGTTGACCAGCTCGACGAAGGCGTCCTGCGAAAGGTCGTCGAAGAGCGGCACCTTCTTCACCGGCACCCGTCTCGCGCCCGGCGCGGTGGGCGCCACGCGCTCGAAGGCGGCGTCGAGGTCCTCCTCGTCGCCCGCGGCCTCCGGCGCGGCAGCGACGGCCTCCTCGGCCTTCGCCTCGTCGCCCGCGACGATGGAGAAGATCTCCACGTCCTCGCCGCGGACGAGCAGATCCGCGATGGGTCCGCTGCCCGCCCCGGCGGCCGGCGGCGGCGATTCGTCCTCGATCTCGATCTCGTCCGAAAAGCTGAACGCCTCGCGCCGCGGAGCCGGCGGCGGCGATCGCGGCGGCGCGGCCGCGGAGTCCACTTCGAGCGGCAGCACCCGGTCGTCCTGCGGCGCCGCAGCCAGATCCTCAGCCTGGGGAGTGAGGATGGCGTCCTCCGGCAACCTCTCCGGCTCCGCGGAGGGCAGGTCGGGATCGAGCTCCAGCGGCAGCGCCTGCTCTCCGGGCGGAGGCGCGAGGGTCGCCTTCCCGCGGCCCCTGGAGGCCGGAATCCGTTTCGTCACCGCGTCCGCGCGCGGAGGTCGCGTGTCCAGCTCCAGCTCGGCGCCGAAGTCGGGCGGCGCGGCCGGGGCCGACTGGGACGCGCCGTGGCGGGAGCCGCGCCGGTCATCCAGCTCCAGCGGCTCGTCGTCGCCCGGCTGCGGCGGCGTCACCGGCGTCGCAGCCGCCGGCCCTGCGTTCAGCTCGATCGCGCTCCCCGGCCGCCCCGGGAGGGCGCTCTTCTCCGACAACCCGGCGCTCTCCAGCGTCACCTTGCCCATGCGGCGCTCGTTCATCTCGCCGAGCTGGCGCTGTGCCTGCTCGTTGCGCGGGTCGATCTCGAGGACGATCTTCACCGCCGCGATGGCCTTGATGAGCTGGCCCTCGTCGGCAAAGAAGCGCGCCGCGTGCTGGTAGGCCAGCATCGCGCGCTGTCCGTCGCCGGCGCGGCGCCAGGTGTCGCCGAGCTTGAGCCGGTGCGACATGTCCTTGGGCTCGGCCGCGATCAACTGCTCGAGGACGCCGGCGGCCTTCTCGAACCTCGACTTCTTGAGATGGTCGGCGACTTCGTCCTTGAGCCTGCGGGCGTCGACCTGGGGCTTTCGCGGCATCCAGATCGTTCTATCCCTGCTTGCCGGCCACTGTCTCGCATCCGCCGCCGGCCCTGTTCGCCATGTGCGCTCCTGTGCGCGTCACCTGCGGCCGCGGCCGCGCCGCGTCCTGCCGCCCGGCGCGGGGGGCCCGTGCCCGTGACGCCGGGCAGGCAGGGAGACGCGCTGGGGCCTGTCGCGCGGCTCGGCCTTCTTGCCCGCCTGCTCCCGCAGATGCTCGACCTCGGCGCGGGTCAGCTCCCGCACTTCTCCGGGGCGCATTCCGGCCACGCCGATGCCGCCGTAGTCTGCCCGGTAGAGCTTCTGCACCGGCGCGCCCACCGCCTCCATCAGCCGCTTGACCAGGTGGGGCCGCCCCTCCGACACCACCACCCGCACCCACGTGTTCTTCGGCGTGCGCGAGTGCAGGTCGGCTTCCAGCGCCCGGGCCCGGCCGTCCTCGAGGCGCACGCCCTTCACCAGCCGCTCGATCTGCTCCGGCCGCGGCACGCCGTGCACCTTGGCGAGATAGGTGCGGCGCACGCCGAACTTCGGGTGCATCATCGAATAGGCCAGGGCGCCGTCGTTGGTGACGATGAGCGCGCCCTCCACGTCGTAGTCGAGCCGGCCCACCGGGTAGACGCGCTCGGGGATGTCCTCGAGATACCTCTTGATGGTGGGACGCTGCTCGGGATCGCTCAGGGTGGTGACGCAGCCGACCGGCTTGTAGAGCACGTAGTAGACCTTCTCCTCGGTCTCGCGCAGCGTACGCCCGTCCACCTGGACCACGTCCTCGGCCAGGTCCGCCTTGCTGCCCAGCTCGCGGATCACCTTGCCGTTGACGGTGACGTGCCCTGCCTCGATGAGCTGCTCCGCCTTGCGGCGCGAGGCCACCCCGGCGTGGGCGAGGATCTTCTGCAGCCGCTCCGCCGGCATCAGCTTCCCTTCTCCGGATCGCCCTGCGGCGCAGGAGCGGCCGGGGCGGGGGGATTGCCTTCCGGGGCCGAAGGCGTGAGCGCCGTCGCCGCGGTCCGGGCGGACGCGTCGGCCTGGTCCATGGCGCTCTCCAGTTGCGCCAGCGCGCGCTCGCTCTCCATGCCCGCCCTGGCGATGCGCTCCTGGACCGCGGGGTCGTGCGCCAGATCGCTGATGCCCGCCACCGAGGGTGCCGGCGCCTCCTCCTCGACGATCTTGCGCGACTCCTCGGAGAGCTCCTGGAACTCGCGCAGCGTGGGGAGCTGGGTCAGGTCGCGCAGGTTGAAGAGCTCGAGGAACTCCCTGCTGGTGCCGTAGAGCAGCGGCCGGCCCGGCTCATCCTTCTTGCCGAGGATGCGGATGAGCTTGCGCTCGAGCAGCGCCTTGGTGATGGCCCCGCAGTCCACGCCGCGCAGGTCCTCCATCTCCGGCCGCGTGATCGGCTGGCGGTAGGCGACGATGGCCAGCGTCTCGAGCGCGGCGCGGGTCAGGCGCAGCGGCTTCACCTGGAGCATGCGGCGCACGTAGGCGCCCACCTCGGGATGGGTGCGGAGCTGCCAGCGGCCGCCCAGGTCCACGAGGGTGACGCCGCGCGCCCCCGGGGCGTACTGCTTCTGCAGCTCGGCGAGGGCGCCCTGGAGCAGCTCGGCGCCGAACTGCGTGGTCTCCTGGAGGAGGGGAAGATCGAGCGGCTTCTCGGCGGCGAAGAAGAGCGCCTCCAGCACCTGCACCGCGCGCTCCGGCGTGGCGAAGCGCGCCGCCTCCTTGAGCTGCTGCAGCTCGGTCTGCGCCGCCTCGTGCAGCTCCTGCTCGTCGCCAATGGCTGCGCCTTCGGCTCCGCCCCGGGCGTCGGCAGGGCCTCCGCCCTCCGTCATGGCTCCGCCTTCGGCCCGGGCAGGGCCGCCGCCCTCCGTCACCGACGAGCCTTCCGCGGGGCCGGCGCCCGGCTCCGGCGGCCTCGCTGCCGGATCCTGCTGGCCGAGCGGCAGCTCGCCGTTCTCACCCTCGGTAGTCAAGCACGGCTCCTTCCGTGGACCCGGCGGCGAGCGCCTCGGTCCGGCCGATGTAGATCTCCGCGTTCCTCTCCGGCTGGTGCACCTTGATCAGCTTCAGCCGCGCCATCTCCAGCACCGCGAGAAAGGTGGGCACCACCCGGTGCCGGTCGCGGTTGCCGAGGTCGCCGAAGAGCGAGGTGAAGGTGATGCGCTCCTCCGCCCGGAGGCGGTCGGTGATCACCGAGATGCGGTCGCCGATGGAGAGCCGCTCGACGAACACCTCGTGGGGGATGTGGATCTTCCTCTCCTTCAGCACCCGCGCCATCAGCTCGATCAGGCGGTAGACGGACAGCTCCGGCGACTTGAGGTAGGCGGCGTCCTGGCTGGCGAGGGGAAGGTCCTCCTTCGCCCTGCGCACGAAGACGTCGCGGCCCAGCTGGGGCAAGGCGCCGATGCGCTGCGAGGCGTCGCGGTACTTCTGGTACTCGAGCAGCCTGCGCACCAGCTCCTCGCGCGGATCGGGCCCGGGCTCGCCGCCGTCGGGAGCGTCGGCGGCCTGCTCCCGCGGAAGCAGCATGCGCGACTTGATGTGCGCCAGCGTGGCCGCCATGAGCAGGTACTCGCCGGCGAGGTCGATGTTGAGCGCGCGCGCCGCGTCCATGTACTCGAGGTACCTGTCGGTGACGAAGCTGATGGGAATGTCGAAGACGTCGAGCTTGTGCTCCTGGATGAGCGAGAGCAAGAGGTCCAGCGGCCCTTCGAACGCCGGCAGCGACACCGCGAAGGCGCCGCTCTCTTTGGCCTGCGTCTCCACTCAGGCCAGCTTCACGGCGTCGCGCACGGCGGTCATGGTCTGTTCGGCCACGGCGGAGGCCTTCCTGGTGCCGAGCTGCACCAGCTCCTCGATGCGGCCGGGGTTGCGGTCCAGCTCGGCGCGCGCGGCCCGGTGCCTCTCCAGCGAGGGGATGAGGTTTCCCAGCAGCATCTTCTTGCAGTCGACGCAGCCGATGCCGGCGCTGCGGCATTCGCGATCGACCAGCGCCACCGTCTCCGGCGGGCTGTAGGCCTTGTGCAGCCAGTAGATGGGGCACACCTCGGGGTGGCCGGGATCGTGCCGCCGCACCCGGGCCGGGTCGGTGACCGCCACCATGATGCGCTTGCGGGCGGACTCCGGATCCTCTCCTAGCTCGACGGCGTTGCCGTAGCTCTTGCTCATCTTGCGGCCGTCGAGGCCGAGGATCTTGGGCACGTCGGTCAGGTACGGATGCGGCTCCACCAGCACCGGCTTCTCCCGGGCGTAGTGGTGGTTGAACTTGCGCACGATCTCCCGCGCCAGTTCCAGGTGCGAGACCTGGTCCTGTCCCACCGGCACCGCGTCGGCGCCGTAGACCGCCACGTCGGCGGTCTGCAGCACCGGGTAGCCGAGGAACCCGTAGGTGTTGAGGTCCTTCTCCTTGAGCTGCTCCTGCTGCTCCTTGTAGGTGGGCACCCGCTCGAGCCACCCGAGCGGCGCGATCATCCCCAGGAGGAGATAGAGCTCGGCGTGCTGCTTCACGTGGCTCTGGATGAAGAGGGTGCAGCGCTCCGGATCGAGGCCCGCGGCGATCCAGTCCGCGAACATCTCGCGCTGCGACTCGGCCAGCTTGCTGGTGTCCTTGTACTCGCTCGTCAAGGCATGCCAGTCTGCGGAGAAGAAGAAACACTCCGCCTTGCGGCTGATCTCGATCCAGTTCTTCACCGCGCCGTGGTAGTGGCCGAGGTGCAGCCGCCCGGTGGGGCGCATTCCGGAGACGACTCTCTTTGGCGTGTTCTGCGGGGTCATGACGGTCGGGCCGCGCACCATAGCATCGGCTGCGATCGGCGCACACGACCGGTTTTTCCCGCTGCCGGCCCGGGGTCCCGGGCGGGCTTCCGTTCAGGCGCGCGGATGCCGCGCGATCACCGCCTTGAGGCGCTCTCCGTCCACGTGCGTGTAGATCTGCGTGGTGGCGATGTCCGCGTGCCCCAGCATCGCCTGCACCGCGCGCAGGTCGGCGCCGCGCTCGAGCAGGTGGGTGGCGAAGCTGTGGCGGAGCGTGTGCGGATAAACGCGCTGGCGTAGCCCTGCGGCGCGGGCGTACCTGCCGATCAGCTTCCAGAACCCCTGCCGGGTCATGCGCCCGCCGCGGGGGGTGACGAACAGGTCGGGCGAGCGCCGCGACCGCAGCAGCTTCTGCCGCGGCCCGCCCAGGTATGCCGCCAGGGCGTCGCGGGCACGCTCCCCCACCGGGACGATGCGCTCCTTGCCGCCCTTGCCGCGCACGCGCACGATGCCGAGCTGCGCGTCGATCGCGGAGAGCGGCAGCGCCACCAGCTCGGAGACGCGAAGCCCGCTGGCGTAGAGCAGCTCGAGCATGGCCCGGTCGCGCAGGCCGGAGGCGGTGGCGGCGTCGGGCTGCAGGAGCAGCCGGTCCACCTCGCCGACGCCGAGGAAGCTGGGCAGCGGCCTCGACCCGCGGGTCGCCCCCACGCCTTCGGACGGATCGAGCGGGGCCATTCCTTCCGCGTTGGCGAAGCGGTGCATGCCGCGCACCGCCGCCAGGTGCCGCGCCTGCGAGGCGCGCGAGAGCCCGCGGATCTGCAGGGCGCCCAGGTGACGCAGCACCAGCGGCTCGGTCACGTCGGCGAGGCGGAAGACGGCCTGCTGCTGGAGCCAGTCGCAGTACTCGCGCAGGTCGCGCGCGTACGCTTCCAGGGTGGCGTCGCGCAGGCCGCGCTCCACCTTGAGGTGGGCGAGGAACCGGTCGAGCGCGTCGTCCAGCGGCGAGGGGCCTGCGAGGTCGGCGGACGTCATGCGATCACTCCTTCGACGCGCCCCTTGCCCTGGCGCAGGACCACCGGCGCGGGGCCGGTCAGGTCGAGGACGGTGGAGGGCTGGTTGAGGGTCACGCCGCCGTCGAGGATGAGGTCGATTCCGTGTCCGAGGTGCTGCTGGATGTCTGCGGCATCGATGAGCGGCTCCTCGCCGGGCAGCGCAGCGCTGGTGGTCGCGAGCGGCCGTCCCAGCGCGCGGACCAGCGCCACGGCCACGCTGGCATCGGGAACGCGGACCCCGACCTGCCGCTGGCGCGTGAGCGAGGTGCGCGGGGTCAGCCGGGTGGCCTCGAGAACGATCGTGTACGGCCCGGGCAGGAGGCGGCGCATCAACCGGTAGCTCTCGTTGGAGACGATGCCGTACTTCGCCACCTCGCCCAGGTCCGCGCAGAGGAAGGCGAAGGGCTTGCGGTCGTCGCGGCGCTTGAGCAGCGCCAACCGCTCCATCGCCTTTCTCTGGAACAGGTCGCAACCGAGCGCGTAATAGGTGTCGGTGGGATAGGAGACGATGCCGCCGCCCTGCAGCACCGCCACCGCGCGCGCGACGTGGCGCGGCTGGGGGTGGACCGGATCGATCGGCTGGATGGGAGCATGCTTCGCCAATTGGCGCATTGTTGCCGAGGGGGCGTGGAAGAGCAAAAAACGCGATCGGGCGCTGGCGAGGCGCGCTCACGCGTGCGGGTGCGCTCGCGGTCCCGGGGTCGTGCTCCGGGACGCGGCGTCATCCGAAGCAGGAAGAGGCGGGTCCCTCCGGTCACCCGGAAGAAACCCGCCCCGATCCAACCCCCGAAGGTCTTTCTGCCGCTACTCCTCGTCCGGCCCCTTGAGGTTGCCTGCCTCGTCCAGCCTTCCCGCCGCGTCGCGGGCCATCCGCTTTCCCTGCTCGATCAGCTCGCGCACCTTCTGACCGCCCTTGTGCCCGATCTGCGAGTAGAACTCGGGACCGCGCGCGGCACGGACGGACTCGCCGCCCTTCTTGCCGATCTGCTCGTAGAACTCGTGCCCGCGCTCGGCTTTGACCGTCTCGCCGCCCTTGCGGCCGATCTGCTCGTAGAACGCCCGGCCGCGCTCCTGGGCAACCTTGACTCCGCCCTTGCGTCCGGCCTCTGCAACGGTCATCCCGCCCTTCTTCTCGTCCGCCATTTCACTGCCTCCGGTGGTTGGAAGGAACCCCCCTCCCCTCCGCCTTTGGCCCCTTCAGTGACGTTCCAACAAGCGCATCACAGGATGCGCTTCTTGCCCTGCTCGATGAGCTCCCGGACCTTCTGGCCGCCCTTGCGGCCGATCTCCTCGTAGAACGTGGGGCCGTACTTGTCCCGGACGGCCTCACCGCCCTTTCTCCCCCCGAGCTCACCACCCTTGCGGCCGATCTCCTGGTAGAACTCCACGCCGCGTTCGTCGCGGACGCGGACGCCGCCTTTCCTGCCGGCCTCCGAGACCGTCATGCCGCCCTTCATGCTGCCGCGGGTCTTGATCATCCAGTTTCCCCTTCCCGCGGCTATTCGACCGGCTCGGTGACGACTTCGCCACCCGGAGCCGCGATCCTGTCTTCTTCGGCCTTGCTCGCGGCAGCCTCGGTCGCCGCCTTCTTGCCCTCTTCGATGAGGGTGCGGACGCGATGGCCGCCCTTCTTGCCGATCTCCTCGTAGAAGGGAGTGCCGCGCTCGGCCTTCACCGCCTCGCCGCCCTTCTTGCCGATGGTCTCGTAGAAGCCGGCGCCGCGCTCGGCCTTCACGGTGTCGCCGCCCTTCTTGCCGATCTGCTCGTAGAACGCCCGGCCGCGCTCCGCCTTGACCGTCTCTCCGCCCTTGCGGCCGATCTCCTCGTAGAAGGAGTGCCCGTACTTGTCGCGCACCGTCTGACCGCCCTTGCGGCCGGCCTCGCTCACGCTCATCGACCCCTTCTTCTTGCTCGCATTCTCTTCCGCCATCCCCCACCCTCCCCTGCAGGCTCCTGTCGGAGCCGATTTGGACTACCTGCCCGCCCGTGCTCCCGGGCGCCGCCGCGAGCGCCGGGTGGCCTTGCGTCCTGCCGCGATCAGGTCGCGGACGCGCTGGCCGCCCAGCCTTCCGATCTCCTGGTAGAACTCGACCCCCCGCTCCGCTTTCACCGTGAGGCCGCCCTTGCGGCCGCCGATGAGCCCCCCCAGCCGTCCCGCCTCGCGGACGGTCATCCCCCCCGCGCGCCGGGACATTGTCAATTTGGATGCCGGCCGCCTGCTCGCCCTGCCGCCGGTCTTCCTGGTCGCCATGTCACGGCCTCCGCTCTGCAAGCAGGCTGCCACCTGCACCTACATCCGCCTGCATGAGGTGTCGCGCACCTCACATTGACAGACGGAAGCTAGGTCGGCGAGCGCCGCCCCGCAAGCTGCCAACCGACTGTGACCGCTGGGGAATTGGGTCAGCCCCGGCCCGCGAGGGAGGCGATCGCCGCCTCCACCGCCTCCACGACCTCGGCCCGGCGGGCGGGATCGGTGATCTTTCCCGAGCTGGCAGGCAGGCGAGCGGAGAGGTCGCGCAAGTAGAAAGCGTCGGTAGCGCGGTTCCCTTCCGTGGCGATCCGGGCGACCTCGATGCTCACGCCTGCCCTGTGCAAAGCGTCGGCAATGGTGTGCAAAAGTCCGGGACGGTCCTGGGTAAAGACGTCGAGAATCGTCATCGCCTCGCTGCTCACGTCGTCCACCCGCACCTTGGTTTCCACCGGCGGCGCCGCCGAGCTGGCCCAGCCGGCGCGGCGCAGCCGCTTCTGCACCAGCCGGTGGGCGTCCTCGGCGCCGGAGAGCAGGCGCAGCAGATCGGCCCGGGCCGCTTCCCATCGGGAGTCGGAAGGCGCGCCGCCCCCGCTCTCGCGCACCACGAAGGTGTCGAGGGCCATGCCGCTGGAGAGCGAGTTCACCTCCGCGCCGAGGATGTCGATGCCGTTGGCGGTGAGCGCCGCGGTGAAGAGCGCGAGCAGGCCGGGACGGTCGACGGCGAGCAGGGTCAGGTCGGCCTCGCCTGCGGCCGAACGGTGCAACCCGCCCGCGAAGCCGGTCTTGCGCGCACCGAGCCAGAGCGCCAGGTGGCGCAGGGCCGCTTCCGGCTGGGCAATGCCGAGATAGCGCTCGGGCAGCTCGCGGACGAAGGCCTGGACGCTGCCGCGGAGCTCGCCTGCGAGGGGGAGCAGGCGGTCGGCCAGGCGCTCGCGGCGGTCCTCCACCGACTGGGCGTGCTGGGGAGCGCCCAGGCCCTCGGCCAGCATGGTGGCGTGGGTCTTCTCGAACAGCGTCCCGAGCAGGTGCGCCTTCCACTTGGTCCAGTTCTCCGGCGAGACGCTGGCCATGTCCACGTAGGTGAGCAGGTAGAGCATCTCCAGCCGCTCGGGCGTCTCCACCTCGCGGGCGAAGGCCTCGATCAGCGCCGCGTCCTCGAGGTCGCGGCGCTGCGAGAGGTGGCTCATGCGCAGGTGCGCGAGGACCAGCCACTCGATGTCGCGGGCATCGGCGGGCTCGAGGCCGATGCGCTGGGCGTAGGCCCGCGCCAGCTCCGCCCCGCGGGCGGAATGGTCCGAGCCCAGGCCCTTGCCGAGGTCGTGGAAGAGCAGTCCGAGCATCAAGACCAGCGGGCGCTGCTGCGCGCGGGCCACGCGGGTGAGCTGCGGCTCCTCGTCGGCCAGCGCGCCCGAGCGCAGCCGCATCACCCGCATCAGCGCGAAGACCGTGTGCGTATCGACGGTATAGACGTGGTACAGGCTGTGCTGCGCGTGCGCCCGCAGCCGCTCGATCTCGGGAAAGAGCGCGCCCAGCACTCCCAGCTCGTGCAGCGGCTGGAGCGCGCTGCCATCGCCCCCCTCGCGCACCAGGAGCTGCCAGAGCTCGAAGTGCGCCTCGCGATCGGTGGCGAGCTGCGGCCCGATGCGCTGCAGCTCGGAGACGAGGAGATCGCGGGCGTAGCTGTACACCGGAAGTCCCCAGGTCTCGGCCACGGCGTACAGGCGCACCATGTCGGCGGGCCGCCGGGAGAACACCTCCTTGTCGTTCACGGTGACGCGGCCGTTCCAGACCTTGAAGGCGGCGTCGATGGGCTGCGGCCGCGGCACGCGCTTGAGGGCGCTCCTGGGCGAGTCCTCCACCGCGCAGCGGTCGATCAGCGCCTCCGAGGCGCGGGCGAGCTCCTGAAGGCCGATGTAGGTCTCGCGCATCAGCTTCTCGACGCCCAGCTCGCCTCCGGACACGTCGGCGTAGCCGAGCGCCTGGGCGAGGCGGCGCTGGTTGTCGAAGGTGAGGCGGTCGTCGCGCCTGCCGGTGGCGTAGTGCAGCTCGTTGCGCAGCCGCCAGAGCAGGTCGCGGGCGGCGCGGGCAGCGGTGACCTCGCGGTGGGGCAGAAGGCCGCGCTCGCCCGCCTCGCCCAAGCCCGCCACCTTGTGGCGCACGCGGGCGATCCACAGCGCGGCCTGCAGGTCGCGCAGGCCGCCCTTGCCCTGCTTGAGGTGCGGCTCGAGGAGCCAGACCGAGCCGCCGTACCGGCGCCGGCGCTCGCTGAACTCGTCGAGCTTGTCGGCGATGAACTCCTCCACCCGGCGCTGCTCCAGCTCGGTGACGGTGGCGCGCTCGAGCCCCTGGAAGAGCTGCGCGTCTCCGCAGACCAGGCGGCAGTCGAGCAGCGCGGTGCGGATGGTGTGGTCCTCGCGCGCGAGCTGCACGCACTGGTCGAGCGTGCGCGCGGCGTAGCCGGCCTCCAGGCCCACGTCCCAGAGCGCGCGGTGCAGGTGCTCGGCGATCAGGTTGGCGCGGTCTCGCGTCGCGGAGTCGACGCCGCTTCCGGGAAGGAGCGCGAGCAGGTCGATGTCGGAGCGCGGGGCGAGCTCGCGCCGGCCATACCCGCCGGTGGCCACCAGCGACACCGGCACCGCGCCTTCGCCTTGCGTGCCGGCGGCGATGGCCTGGAAGAGGCCGGAGATGACCCGGTCGGTGAGCGCGGAGATGGCGCGGACCACCTCCTGCCCGCCCGCTCCGTCGCGGTGGCGTTTGAGGATCTCGGCGCGTCCCTGCTCCAGGGCGGACCGCGCCGCCGCCACCGCCGCCTCATTGGCCATGCAGTCAGGATAGCAGCTTCAGATCGACCGCCAAGCGCGCAGACATTT
Organism: Myxococcales bacterium; assembly: GCA_035702105.1. Classification (GTDB taxonomy): domain Bacteria; phylum Myxococcota; class Myxococcia; order Myxococcales; family 40CM-4-68-19; genus 40CM-4-68-19. The sequence continues at coordinate 44,987 of DASSQZ010000021.1, forward strand.
TTGGCGGAGCGCCGTCCTGGGGCGGCGGATCGCGCTGCCCGGGCGACGGCCTGGGAGGTTCCCGGCGCTCCGGCTCGGAGGGCGGCGGATCCTTGCGCTGCGGTTCGGGCGGCTTGGGGTCCCGCGCGGGCGGCGGCTTCGGGTCGTTCTCCGGCACGGGATCAGGGTACGCGAGGCGGCAATGGCCGTGCGCGCCCTTCGCGCCCTGCGGTTCGCCCGAAGACGTCAGGGGGCGCGGGCGATGCGGAGGCGGGAGTCGACGAATTCCTTCATGCCGTGGGCCACCGCCTCCGCGATGCCGCCCTGGAAGCGCGCGCTGCGCAGGCGAGCCTCCTCCGCCGGGTTGGAGATGAACCCCGTCTCCACCAGGATGGACGGCATGTGGGTTCCCAGCAGCACGTAGAAGAGGGCCTGCTTCACGCCGTGGTCGCGCACCGGCCCCACCCGGCTGCGCAGCGTCCGCACCAGCGACGATTGCACCGACTGCGCCAGATCGCGCGCGTCGCCGGCGTTGGCCTTGGTGGCGAGGTCGGCGAGGATGAGGCGGAGATCGCTGACGGTGCGATCGGCCTCCGCGTTCTCGAAGGCCGCGAGCCGCGTGGCGTAGCGGTCGCTGGAGACGTTCAGCGTCCAGGTCTCCACCCCACGAAGGCTGTGCTTGCGGGCAGCATTGCAGTGAATGGAGATGAACAGGTCGGCGCGCGACTCGTTGGCGATGCGCGTGCGCTCGTCGAGAGGCACGTAGACGTCGCGGTTGCGGGTCATGACCACCTGGAAGCCCAGGCCCTTGAGCCGCGCCGCCACCTTCCGCGCGATGGCGAGCGCCACGTCCTTCTCGCGCGTGCCCCCGGGCCCGATGGCTCCCGTGTCCCTGCCGCCGTGGCCGGCGTCCACCACCACGCGCCGGATCTTGAGCCCGAGCTGCGTCGCGAGCGGCGTGCCCGCGCCCAGCGCGGTGGAGCGGATCTCCCGCGCCTTGGCGGCGCTGGCGGGCTCGTCGTCGGGCTCGGTCAACGCCGCGACGGCGCTCTTGACCGCGCGCACGATGGGCGTGCTGCGCGAGGGCGGATTCGCCGGGGCCTCCTCCTCGGGCGGCTGCTCTGCGTCGTCGTCCGCATCGTCGTCGCCGCTGGAAGCGCCGGCGGCCGGGGCGCCCGGAGCCTCCGGGCTTCTGGCGGCCTCCGCGCCGCTGGCGGCTGCCGCAGCCCTGGCGCTGGCCCTCGCCTTGGCCGCCTTGACGACCTCCTCGATGGCGCTGGAGGCCTGCCGGTCTGCCTCCGGCGCATCGTCATCGTCAGACTCCACCGGCACCTGTGGCCCAGCCGCAGGGGCGGGCTTCTCCACGGCGGCGACCTTCTCCCTGCCGGCAGCCTTCTCCGTCACTGCGGCAGGATGGGGCGCCGCCGCGTGCGGCGCAGCAGCCGCTGCGCCCACTGCCCTGGCCTCCTGCGGATACTTCTCCGCCAGCCGGCGCGCGACCGCAGCCCGGTCTTTCGCCTCGTGCGTCCGGGTCGCGAGCGCCACGGCCGCCGCCAGCGCCTGGGCGCCTGCAGGTCCCGGGTAATCCTCGTCGACCTTGCGCAGGGCAGCGATGGCCGCGCGCGCGTCGGCGGGCGACCGCGAGACCTCCCAGAGCTCCACCCTGGCGCGCGCCGCAGCCGCCGCAGCCTCGGCGGCACGGGGGCCGTTGGGCGCGGCCTTCACCGCTCCGTCGAAGAGCCGCAGCACGGCTTCCCACCCGTCGCGGTAGCGCCTGCGCCGCGCGTCAGTCCGGAGCCTCTCGAGCGCGGACTTGCCCGCTTCGATCTTTCGCGCCTGCGCCACCGCCGCAGGCACCGCCCGACCAGCGCCGGGGAGCAGTGCGACAGCGATGGCGAGGGCGAGCGGGCGCACACGCGCAAGCTCGCACGGCGGATCGTTCCGTCAACTTTTTGCCCCACCCCACCATACGGTCACCGATAGCGGCGCATGCCCGCGGCAGCGAAGAGGCAGCGCGAGAGCCGCTCCGCTTCGCGCCATCTCCTTCGCCGCGCCGACTCGCGCGCCGCCGACCAGGCCAGAATCGCCACCGCGACGAGCAGCACCGCCGCGCTCATTGGAGCACCACCGCGTCGATGTGCAGGTCAAGCTGCCCGCGCGCCGCTCCGCCCGGCACCGGCTTCAGCTCGCGCCGGCTCCCGCACCGGCAGCGCTTGAGCGACGCCAGGTACGCGGGCCAGGTCGCCTCGCGCACGAACTCCACCGAACCGCACCGCGTCCGGGCCACCAGTTCCTGGTGCCGCGCCCGCGCATAGTCCAGGCTGCGCTCGACCAGCAGCCGGTTGCAGGTGGGGCACCGCCAGATCCTCGCCGACTCCGCCGTCATGGCCTCCTCCTTCAAGCGACGGGAGCGAGGCTACGCGAGGGGTCTGACAATCCGTTCAGTGTCCGGTGCAACCATCCTGCATTGCTGATGATTTCACTCGAATCGGAGCGCGTCGATGGGGTCGAGCCGCGACGCGCGCAGCGCCGGATAGAACCCCGCCACCACCCCGGCGAGCCCGGCGAGCAGCACCGCTCCGACCATCACCGCGGGCGAGAGCAGCGTGGGCCACCCGGCCTTCGCCGCCATCAGTCCTGCCGCCGCGGCTCCTCCGAAGAGGCCCAGCAATCCTCCGGCCGCGGCGAGCGCCACCGCCTCGGCGAGGAACTGCACCAGAACGTCGCGGCTCTTCGCCCCCACCGCCATGCGGATGCCGATCTCGCGCGTCCGCTCGGTCACCGAGACCAGCATCACGTTGGCGATGCCGATCGCCCCGACGATCAGCGAGATGAGCGCGATGGCGCTGAGCAGGAGCGAGAGCGTGCGGGTCTGCGAGTTGGCCGACTTCTGCAGATCGGCCAGGTTGCGGATGCGAAAGTCGTCGGGGTCGTCGCCGCTGAGGTGATGGCGCTGGCGGAGGAGCAGGCGCAGGTCGCGCTCGGCGCGGTCGATGACCTGCGGCGAGCGGGCGCCGACCAGCAGGTGGCCGAGGACCTGCCCCTGCACGCCCTGTACGCGCCGCACCAGCGTGGTCCAGGGCATGATCACCACGTCGTCCTGGTCCTGCTGACCGTTGCCGGCGCCCTTGGGGCTGAGCACGCCCACCACCCTGCAGGGCATCCGCTGGACGCGGATCTCCGCCCCGAGCGGCGAGGCATCGCCGAAGAGCCTCTCGCGCACCGTCTGCCCGAGCAGGCAGACCTTGGCGCCCATCGCCACGTCCTCGGCGCCGAACGGCTCGCCCATGGAGAGCGGCCAGTCGCGGATGGAGAGGTACGCGGGAACCGTGCCGAACACCGGCGCGAACCAGTTGTTGGCGCCGGAGATGATCTGCGCCCCGCCCTTGTTGAGCGGCGCGACCGCCGCGACCACCGAGCCCAGCTCGCGCTCGACGGCCTGGGCGTCGTCCAGCGTCAGCGTCTGGGTTCCGCCCGCTCCGGAGGACGCGCCGTGGCTGCTCACGGCGCCGGGCGAGACGGTGAGCATGTTGAGCCCGAGCGAGGCCATCTCCTGCGCCACCTTGACCTTGGCGCCGGCCCCGAGGGCGACGGTGGCGACGACCGCCGCGACCGCGATGACGATGCCCACCACCGCCAGCCCGGAGCGGAGCTTGTTGCGGCGGACGGCCCGGACCGCGGTCCGCGCGGATGCGGCCGCGTTCATGGCGCGACCTCCAGGCGCGGGCCGGCCACGCGCCGGTGCTGCACCTGCTCGTCGGAGAGGATGAGGCCGTCCTTGAAGGTGACGATGCGGCGGGCGTGCTCGGCGACGTCGGGCTCGTGGGTGACGAGCAGGATGGTGAGGCCCTCGTCGTTGAGACGCTGGAAGATGCCCATCACCTCGATGCTGGTGGCGGAGTCGAGGTTGCCGGTGGGCTCGTCGGCGAGCAGCAGCGAGGGCCGGTTCACCAGCGCCCTGGCGATGGCGACCCTCTGCTGCTGGCCTCCGGAGAGCTGCCCCGGCGTATGATCGAGCCGTCCGCCCAGGCCCACCCGGTCCAGCGCCTCCGCGGCGCGCCTGCGGCGCTCGTGCGCGCCGACGCCCTGGTAGAGCATGGGAAGCTCCACGTTCTCCACCGCGCTGGTCCGCGGCAGGAGGTTGAAGCCCTGGAAGACGAATCCGATGCGGCGGCCGCGCACGTCGGCGAGGGCGTCGCGGGAGAGCCGGCTCACGTCCTCTCCCGCGAGCAGGTAGCGGCCGCGGGTGGGCCGGTCGAGGCAGCCCATGATGTTCATGAAGCTGCTCTTGCCGGAGCCGGACGCGCCCATGATGGCGACGAAGTCGCCGCGGGCCAGATCCAGCGAGACGCCGCGAAGGGCGTTCACCGGCACGTCGCCGTTGCGGTAGGTCTTCTCGATGCCGGCTGCCGAGAGCAGCGGCGCAGGGGCGTAGCCGGGAGCGATGGAGAGCGCCGCGCTAGAAGGGCCCATTCTTGCCTCCGCGGGAGACCGAGTCCGCCAGCACCACCTGATCTCCCTCGGCGAGGCCGGAGAGCACCTCGGTGCGCTGCCCGTCGGAGATTCCCGTCACCACCGCGACCCGGACCGGACGCCCGGACTGCAGGCGCCAGGCGAAGAGCCGGCGCGTGCCCGGGCGCACCTCTCCTTCGGGCGGTGGGGCGGTGTCCGCCCAGGCCTCCGACACCAGCCCCACGCCCTTGCTCGCGACTTTCGCCCCCGAGCCAGCCTCCGCCGACGGACGGTAGCGGAGCGCGGCGTTCGACACCCGCAGCGCTCCGGCGCGCCGGCTCGTGACCATGGTGACCGACGCGGTCATGCCCTGGCGCAGCTTGCCCTCGGGATTGGGCGCGTCCACCACCGCCGCGTACGTGACCACGTTCTGGATGGAGGCCGGCGCCTGCCGCACCTCGCGGATGCGACCGTGGAACGTCTCGCCGGGAAACGCATCCACGGTGAAGCGCGCCTCGAGGCCCTCCTTCACCCTGCCCACGTCCGCCTCGTCCACGTTGGCGAGCACCTGCATGCGGGAGAGATCGTTGGCGATGACGAAGAGCGTGGGCGCCTGCAGGCTGGCGGCCACGGTCTGCCCCACGTCCACGTTGCGCGAGATCACGATGCCGTCGATGGGGCTGCGGATCCTGCAGAGGGCCACGCTGGTGGCCGCGGCGTCGCGGTCGGCGCGCGCCTGCAGCACGCGGGCCCCGGCGCCTCGCAGCGCGGCGGCCGCGCCCTCCCTGACGGAGACGGCGGTGTCGAGATCGGCGCGGGCCACGAGCGCCCGTTCGAAGAGCTCGCGCGTCCTCTTTTCCGCGCGGGTCGCATCGGCGAGCGCGACTCTCGCCTTCTCCTGATCCGCTTCCGCCGCGGAGAGGCCGGCGAGCGCGCGGGCGTGCGCCACCTCGAAGAGGCGCGGGTCCAGGTCGGCGAGCACCTGGCCCTGCTTCACCGGCGTGTTGAAGTCGGCGTACAGCCTGGAGATGATCCCCGAGACCTGCGAACCGACGCTCACGGTGGTGACGGCGGAAACTTCTCCGGTGGCGGAAACGACCTGCGAGATGGGGCCGCGGGTGACGGGCTCGGTCTCGTAGCTCGCCGCGGGCGCGCGGCTGCAGGCGAGAGCGGTGACTGCAAGGCTTGCGGCGCGAACGAAAAGACTGCGCGTCATCTGCGACCTCGTGCCGGAAGTTGGTGAGCCGGCGTTCGCGTCGTTCGACACGCCACCGGCCTCGCGCGGAACAGGAAAAGCGATCTGCGCCCTGCCGCCAGATTTCTGTTCCCGGGCGCTGTGCCGCGGTGTCGGACCGGACAAGCCCGCGATCGAAAGCCGCCGACATGCCGATGGTCAAACACAGCGATGTCGAGTGCGAGAAAGCGCCGCGCCGCCTCGCGCGGCCGCGCATCGCCGTCGCAGCAGAACCCCGGTATCTCACCCAGCCGCAACCCGCAGGGCTCGCGGGAGCGCTCTGCCGCGCCGGCCATCCTGCCACCGTGCTGGATCCGCTCGATCCGCGGACGCTGTCGCTGCCCGGAATCGACCTGCTGATCGCGCGCGGGCGCAGCCCCGAGCTCCTCGACCTGCTCGACCGCGCCGAGTGCCTCGGCATCGCCACCATCAACAAGCGCGAGGCCATCCTCTCGGTGATGGACAAGGCGCGCATGGGGCGCGCCCTGGCCAGGGCGGGCATCCCCATCCCGCAGACCCGCCACGACACCATCGCCGCGATCCTCGACCACTCCAGCGACCAGGACTTCCCCATGGTGGTGAAGCCGATCTACGGCGACAACGCGCGCGACGTGAAGATCGTGCGCAGCCGCGACGAGCTCGCCGCGCTGCAGTGGTCCGAGGCCACCGCGCTGGCGCAGCCGCTCGTCGCCTCGGACGGCTTCGATCTCAAGCTCTACGTCGCCGGCGACGAGGTGCACGCTGCGCGCAAGCCTTCTCCCCTCTCCGCGACGGCCGGCCTGCAGGCGCAGCCCGCGCCCCTGACGCCGGAGCTGACGACGCTCGCGCTCCGCTGCGGCGCGGTGTTCGGCCTGGACTTCTACGGCGTGGACTGCATCGAGACCCCCGACGGCGTGCTCGTCATCGAGGTGAACGACTTCCCCAACTACTCCGCCGTCCCCGGCGCCGACGAATGCCTGGCCCGCTACGCAATCCTCCGCGCCCGGCGCGCACAAGAGGAGAGAGGGCGATGAGGATCGGCATGCTGATGACGCCGAACTGGAGCACGCGGCGCAGCCCGCTGATGCCGGAGGTGCTCACCCTCCTGCGCCAGTGGGGAGCGACGGTGGAGGTGATCTATGCCGAGGATCGCTGCACGGAGCTGGGCTCCCTGCGGGTGGAGCACGACCTCTACGTTCTCAAGACCGACACCGAGCTGGGCCTGAGCGTCGCCGGCGCCCTGCATGCGGTGGGCGCCCCCATCATCAATCCCTGGCCGGCGGCGATGATGATGAAGGACAAGATCGCCGCCATGCGCCGGCTGATGGCGGCGGGAGTGCCGGTGCCGGAGACGTGGGTGATCTCCTCGCCGCAGCGCCTCGCGCGCCTGCTCGAGGACGGGCCGCTGGTGATCCGCCCCTGCAGGCGCTCGGGCGGCCGCGCCGCGCGCATCGTCTGGGACACCGACGAGCTGGACGACGCCGGCGCCGGCGAGGGACCGGTGATCGCCCAGCGCTACCACCGGCCCGACGGGCCGGAGGGCATCGACCGCAAGATCTACTGCATCGGCGGCCAGCTCTTCGGCGTGCTGCGCCGCTGGCCCGCCCGCACCTTCCGCGAGAAGTGCGGAGAGCCGTTCAGCATCACCAAGGAGCTGCGCGACATCGCGCTCGGCTGCGCGGAGGCCTTCGGGGTGGAGTTGTTCGGCGCCGACGTCATCCTCAGCGAAGGCCGCTTCTATCTCGTGGACATCCACGGCTTCCCCGGCTTCAAGGGCGTGCCCGACGCCGCCCTGCGGCTGGCCGACTACGTCTACGCCAGCGCCCGGCGGGCGATGGCGGGCGACGTCACCTTCGCAGCCCCCTCCAAACAACTGAAGGCGGTGCCGGCATGAAAGCGATCGTGATCGGGCCTGGACGGATCGGCTGCGGATTCGCTGGACAGGTCCTGCGCGCCTCGGGCTACGAGCTCACCTTCGTGGGCCGCGGCGCCGTCGTCGGGGCGCTCTCGCGCGCGGGCGGCTACCGGGTCCGGCTCACCGACGGCCGGCACAACCGCGAGGTCGAGATCCCCGGCGTGCGCGCGCTCGACGTCTCCGACGTCGAGGCAGTCTCCACGGCGATCGCCGAGGCCGACCTCGTGGCCGTCTCGGTGGGCCCGCGCAACCTGGCCGCGGTGGCGCCGATCCTGGCGGCGGGCCTCTTGCGGCGATCGGCGCCGGTGAACGTGATCGCCTTCGAGAACTGCGCCGATCCGGGCGGGTGCCTGCGCGAGGCCGTGTTCCAGCACGCGCCCGCGCTGCGGACCGCGGGCCACGGATTCACCGGCGCGCTGGTCAGCCGCATCGTCACCCGGCGCATCGGGAAGCCGGAGGCCGGCGAACCGCTGCTCTTCCTCGGCGACCCGCCCACCTCGTTCATCGTCCACGGGCCTTCGATGTGCGCGCCGCTGCCGCGGATCGAGGGCATGCAGGTGGTGACCGACTACGGCGCCTGGCTGATGAAGAAGCTCTACACGTTCAGCGCCGGCCACGCCTCGGCGGCCTACCTGGGCGCGCTCAAGGGCTACCACTACGTGCACTCCGCCATCCGCGACCCGGAGATCCGCGCGGCCGTTCTCGCCGCCATGGAGGAGGGGCAGCGCGGCCTCTTGCAGCGGTACGGGCCCGAGCTGGCGGGAGGCCGCGCCGAGCTCGAGGAGATCGTGGCGCGCTTCGAGAACGCGGAGCTGGACGACCCGGTCTCGCGCGTGGGCCGCGACCCGCTGCGCAAGCTCGGACCGGAAGACCGGCTGCTGGGCGCGGCGAAGCTGGCGGCGGAGGCCGGGGTGCAGCCGCGCAGGCTCGCGCTGGTGGCGGCGGCGGCCATGTGCTTCCTCTGCTCGGAGAGCTCGACCGCGACGTCGGGCGCTCCGGACGCCTCGGTGCGCAGCATGGCCGGGCTCGATCCCGGCCGCGGCCTGGGACGCGACGTGCTGGAGGCTTTCGACAAGCTCGCGGAAGGTCGCGAGAAGGACAACGTGCTGCTGAGCCTGAAGGAGCTGGTTTGGAGCTGGACGCGCGACCGGGTGAAGGCGGAACCGCTGCCGCTGCGGAGGACCGCGTGACCTCTCGAGCCGGCAGGCGGCTGCGCTTCCTGGTCGCGCGCAGGGCCGACGGGCCCAGCGAGATCGTGACCGCGTCGAGCGAGATCCTGAAGTCGCGCGGCTTCGACGTCTCCTTCACCATCGCCGAGGAGACGGTGCAGCGGCCCGAGCGCATGGGCGCCGAGGCCGATCTCTTCCTGCTCAAGTCGTACACGCCGCTCTCGCTCAGCCTGGCCGCGGTGCTGCAGAACGGCGGAGCGCGGGTGCTGAACCCCCACCCCGCCTGCCTGGCGGCGCGGGACAAGATCATCGCCGCCCAGGTGCTGGCGGCAGCAGGGATTCCCGCGCCGCGCTGCTGGGTCACCGGCGACCTCTCGCTGCTCGCGCCCGTGGCGGAGGAGATGGCGCTGGTGGTGAAGCCGCACATGGGCTGGCGCGGCGAAGGCGTGCGCATCGTGCGCGGAGCCGCCGAGCTGCTGGCGCTGCCCGCGCCGCGCGAGCCCGTGCTGGTGCAGGAGTTCCTGCCGGGAACGGGAGTGGACCTGCGCGTCTACGTCGCCGGGAGCCGCGTTTTTGCCACCCGCAAGCCGTTCTCCTCGAGCAGCTTCTCGGTCCCGGGACAGCCCGCGGCGGTCAGCCAGGAGGTGCGCGAGATCGCGCTCCGCTGCGGGGCGGCGTTCGGGCTGCAGCTCTACGGGCTCGACCTGATCGAGACGCCGCGAGGGCCGTTCGTCGTCGATGTGAACTATTTCCCCGGCTACAAGGGCTTGCCCGACGCGGCGGAAGCAGTCGCCGACCACGTCGCCTTGGCCGCCGGGGCAGTGGACGCGCCCGGCGCTGCGGTTCTCTCCCCGCGCAGCGCCGGGCCGTCCCTGGCAGGAGCGGCGCGATGAGCGAGGCCGCCGCCGCACGAGGGAGCCGCACCGATCCGGCCCTGCTCGCCATCGTCGGCGAAGGGCTCTTCTCGCGCCTCGCCTTCGGCGTGCTCAGCTTCGCCCTGCCTCTGTACGCGCGCTCGCTCGGGCTCTCGCTCGCCGAGGTGGGCGTGCTCATGTCGATCAACAGCGCCGTCGCCATCGGGCTCAAGCCGGTGCTGGGATGGACCGCCGACCGCTTCGGCCCGCGGCGGACGCTGGTGGTCGCGGCCACGCTGCGCAGCCTGGTGTCGCTCCTGCTCGTCTTCTCCAGCGCGCCCTGGCAGCTCTTCGCCATCCGCTCCCTGCACGGCGTCTCGATGGCGCTGCGCGATCCCGCCGCCAACGTGCTGCTGGCCGACCGCGGCGGCAGCAAGAAGGTGGCGTCGGCGTTCGCCTGGTACCAGACCGGCAAGACGGTGGCGGGCTCCACCTCCAAGGCGTGCGCAGGAATCCTGATGGGGCTTCTCGGCACGCGCTATCCCATCATCTTCCTCGCCGGATTCGCCCTCTCCGCGCTGCCGCTGCTGGTGGTGATCCGCTACGTGAAAGAAGTGCCGCCGGCTCCCCGCGCGCCGGCGAGGGCGCCGGCGCAGGATGGAGAGCCCGCGCGGCCGGAGCCGGGAACGGGCATGCGCCCGGTGCTGGCGGTTGCCGGTCTCGGAGTGCTCGTCGCCAGCAGCGCCGAGATGCTGGCGGGGCTCTTCCCGGTGCTGGCCACCGAATACGCGGGGCTGACCAAGACCCAGACCGGGCTGGTGTACGCCGCCTCCACCGTGGTCGCGGTGAGCGCGGGGCCCGTGTTCGGCTGGCTCTCCGACAACGTGAGCCGCAAGCTGGTGCTCGGCATCCGCGGCGCCGCCAACACCATCTCCTCCCTGCTCTACGTGGTCTCTCCCTCCTTCGCCGGCGTCGGCTTCGCGCGCTGCGCGGACGACCTGGGCACCGCCGCCTTCCGCCCTGCGTGGGGCGCCTTGATGAGCCAGGTCTCGCACCTCGACCGCAGCAAGCGGGCGCGGGTGATGAGCTGGCTCTCGATGGGCGAGGACGCAGGCGGCGTGCTCGGGCCCATGCTCGCGGGCTTCCTCTGGAACGGCTGGGGCGTCGTCGCCCTGATGAGCACGCGCGTGCTGCTCGCGGCCGCGAGCGAGCTGTACGCCTTCGCGGTGATCCGCACCACCGTGCCGCCGCCGCAACCCGAACCGGTGAGGGACCCATGCGCATTGCCCTGCTGATGGTGAAGCACCCGCCCGAGCGGAAGAGCCCGATCATGCCCGAGGTGATCGAGCGGCTGCGGGCGCGCGGGGCGGAGGTGGACGTGCTCTACCCCGACGAGTCGCTCACCGACCTCTCGCGGGTGCGGGTGGAGCACGACCTCTACGTGCTCAAGTCGGGCAGCGACCGCGCGTTGAGCCTGGCCGGCGCGCTGCACGCGCAGGGAGCGTCGGTGCTCAACCCGTACCCGGCAGCGTCGGCGCTGCGCGACAAGGTGGTGGCGACGCGGGTGCTGCAGGCGGCGGGAGTCCCGGTGCCGGCCACCTGGCTTGCGCGCGATGCTGCGGAGCTCGTGCCGCTGCTTGCGGGCGGGGCGGTGGTGGTGAAGCCGTATCGCGGCTCGCAGGGACGCGGCGTGTTCGTGATGCGCACCGCAGAGGAGCTGCTCGCCCTGCCCGCGCAGGAGTCGCTGCTCTTCGCCCAGCGGCATCACGCGCCCGACGGGCCGGACTGCAAGTTGTATTGCGTGGGCGGGCGCGTGTTCGGGGTGCGCCGCATCTGGCCGCCGAAGACCTACGAGGACAAGCTGGGGCAGCCCTTCGTGGTGAGCCGGGAGCTGGAGGAGATCGCGCTGGCGTGCGGCGCGGCGTTCGGGGTGCGGATCTTCGGGGTGGACGTGGTGCTGAGCGACGGGCGGCCGTACGTCGTGGACATGCAGGCGTTCCCGGGATTCAAGGGCGTGCCCGACGCCGCGGCGCTGCTGGCCGAGGAGATCTGGGCGGCCGCGAAGGCCGCTCCCTGGACGGCCGCCGCCGCCTGAGCGCGGCCCGTCCGTCGTCCCGCGGCGGCACCTTCCCGCTGCCGGTCTGCGTCACTGCGCCGCGGCAGCGGCCGATGATCTCCTCGCGCAAAAGGTGTACGGTCGCCAATTGCCGGCAATCGTTCCAGCCTCGCCCGGGGTCATTGCCGGCGATTGACCTCCCACGAGGGGAATCGGGCATGGAAGAGGTGGCGATCACCGGGATCGGTCTCGTGTCCTGCCTCGGGCACGAGCTGACCGAGGTCGCCCGCGCGCTGCGCGACGGACGCAGCGGCATCGTCCGCGACCCGGAGCGGGAGGCGCTCGGGTTCCGATCCCCGCTGACCGGCGCCATCCGCGGCTTCGATCCGGCCGCATACCTGTCGCGCAAGGAGCGGCGGTCCATGGGCGAGCCCGCGCTCTACGGCGCCGTCGCCGCCCTGCGGGCGCTCGCCGATGCGGGACTGCCGCGAGATTCCCTCTCGCGACCCGAGGTGGGCGTCGTCCTCGGCAACGACTCTGCAGCCGAGGCCACCCGCCGGGCGGTGGACGAGACGCGCGCGGCCCGAGGCACGCGGGGCCTCGGCTCCGGCGCCGTGGTCGAGGCGATGACCTCGTCCGCCACCATCAACCTCTCCGTGCTCCTCGGCACGCGCGGCGCGTGCTGGACCGTGGCGGGCGCCTGCGCATCCGGAGCGCATGCAGTGGGGCAGGCGGCGGCGCTCGCCGCCACCAACCAGCAGGACGTGGTCCTCGCCGGGGGCGTGCAGGAGATCAACTGGGCAGGCTCGTGCGCGTTCGACGGGCTGGGCGCGTTCTCCACCCGCGGCGGCGATCCCGCCGAGGCGTCGCGGCCTTTCTCGGCCGACCGCGACGGGCTCGTTCCCAGCGGCGGGGGCGCGGTGCTGGTGCTGGAGCGGCGCGCGCACGCCGAGGCGCGCGGCGCACGCATCCGCGGCCTCGTCCGCGCCTATGCCTTCAGCTCCGACGGCGTTCACGTGACCGCGCCGGGTGGAGACGGGGCGAGGTGGTGCATGCGCCGCGCGCTCGCGCTCGCGAAGATGGCGCCGGACGAAATCGATTACGTCAATGCCCACGCGACCGGCACCCCCCTGGGCGATGCCGTCGAGGCCGCGGCGATCCGGGACGTCTTCGGCACGCAGGGGCCGCCCGTCTCCTCGACCAAGAGCCTGACCGGACACGAGTGCTGGATGGCCGGCGCCTCCGAGCTGGCCTACACGCTGCTGATGATGGAGCACGGGTTCATCGCCGCCACCCGCAACCTGGCGACGCCCGATCCCGCCTGCGAGGGTCTCGACCTGCCCCGCCAGACGCGCGATCGCCGCCCGCGCACCGCGCTGTCGAATTCGTTCGGGTTCGGCGGCACCAACGCCTGCATCGTCGTCGAGGCCGCGGGGTGAGGCGCAAGGAACACCGGGATGACCTCCTCTGAAATCGCGGCAGCGGTGGCTGCTCTCGTCGCCGAATCGTTCGAGCTGCCGCCGGAGAGGGTGACTCCGGCGGCGCGGCTGCGCGAGGACCTCCAGCTCGACAGCCTCGACGGCGTCGATCTGGTGGTCGGCATCGAGAAGCGCTTCGCCATCCGGGTCGACGACGACGCCGCGGACCGGATGCGCACGGTGGGCGAGGTCAGCGCCTACGTCGAGGCGGCTCTCGCGAGCAAGGCCTCGTAGTCCGGCGGGGCGGGCGGATCGCCGGGAGCCGGCGCCCAGACCCGGGCGCACGCCGCTGCCGCTCCGGGCGCGCCATCGAGCGGCGCGAGCGGGTCTCCGACGATGCGATAGGCGGCGACCGCCTCGGGGCGCATCGGACGCGCGCGGGTGAGGAGGTCGCCCAGGGTCTCCGCGCCTTCGGCGAGCACCTCGCACAGCCGCGTCCCCCACCACCAGTTGTCCACGGTGCGCGTGGGGGTCACGGCGCCAACCGCCGCCGCGGCGACGCCCTCGACCACCAGCGCCTCCGAGAAGGAGATGCCCGCGCGGCTGCGGGCGGCGGTGCGGCAGGTGAGCGACAGGATGGCCCCCGCGGGCCGGCCGCGCGCGTACTGCAGGTGCCGGTTGTGGAGGCCGTGATATCCCGCCCAGCCGTAGGGCCGGCCGTGGCCGTAGTAGACAGCCGCGCCGAGGCCGAGCCTGAGGGCTCCGAGCAGATCGCGCCTCGTCATCCGGTCCGCGGTCCACCAGAGCGGCTTCGCGGCGGAGCCGTTGCCGAAGATGCGCAGGCTCTTCTCGACGATGCGCGTCACCTGCTCGTCCCACTGCCCGAGCAGCGCGAGTGGAACCCGTTCCCGGCGGCGGCTGACGACCTCCGCTGCCGCCGCGACGAAGCGGGGCTGCCCGCCGCCGCGGCCGAGCGGCAGCCATCCGGCCGGGACGCTGCGTCCGTCCGGCGCGGTGAGGAACGGCCCGGGCAGGACCGAACGCGGCGATCGCCGGCGGTCGCCCGCCACCAGCACGCCCGCCGCGCCGCCGAGGGCGCTCGCCACCTCGGCAGGCGCGGGCGGATCGAGGCGGTCGCGCAGCAACAGGCGCACGCGCCCGCGGGCGGCGTGGGCGGCGACGAGCGGCCGGAGCGCCTCGAGGGCGCTCCGGGGCGCTGCGAGGACCCACTCAGGCGTGGACGACGTTGGCATAGGGCACGAATGCCGTGAAGTCCTCCGGCACCGGCCCACCCCAGCGGTGCTCCCAGTAGTCCTCGACGATGTGCGCTTCCGCCTCGCGGTTGAACGACTCGAACGCCGCCTGGTCGGACGGCGCGGCCGCACGCGTGGCGACGAGGTTGGGCTCGCCGCCGTAGTCGTACGCCGCCGCTCCGAACTCCGCCTGGGCATGGAGCGCCTGCACCATGTAGATGGGCCCGTGCGCGACGCCCTGCCAGACGTGGGCCAGCTCGTGGATGAGGGTCTGCCGGTCCACCTGGTCCCAGGACGCGAAGTTGATCACGTACATGGTGGTGAACGGGCGCTCGCCGTTGACCAGCTCGATCAGGTCGACGGGCGGGCTCAGCACCGCGACGAGGACGCGGTCGAGATCGATCGACGTCCCGAACACGCGCTCCGCGTCGGTCCGCTCCTCCGCGGTGAGCCGCCGGTGCACGCCGAACCAGGTGAGCACGTAGGTGAACACGGTGACCAGGGCGGAGGCGCTGATGTCATAGGCGGCGAGGACGATCTCCTTCGCCGAGTGCCCGAGATCGCGCAGCGCATCGAGGAAGGCGCCCCAGCCGTCCCTGGCCAGCGAGACCGCGGCCGAGACGATGTCGCCCACGGTCTTCCCTGCTGCCTTCACCGCCGCGACCACGTTCTTCACCAGGTTGCCAGGATGGCGCAGGGTCTCGGCGAAGAGCTGCCCGAGGGTCGCGCCGAAGTCGATGATCGCCTTCACCACCTGCCGGACCGCCTCCGCGGAGCGGGCAGCGACCAGCGAGACGAGATCGGCGACCGTCTGACCCGCGTCGAGCGCGGCATGCGCGATCTTCGCCAGCGCCGGCAAGGCGTTCTCCGCGGCCCACGTGAGCAGGTAGTCGATCGAGTTCTGCACCTTGATGGTGGCGATCACCAGCTGCTCGATGGCGGCGTCCCCGGCGGCAACCGCCCACTCGAACACGGCGGTGAGCTTCTCGCCTGCGGCCTCCACCGCGGTGAGGACCGCCTGGAAGGCGGCAGTCCCCTTCGCGAGCGCCCAGTCCATCACCTCGATGATGCTGTCCTTGGCGTAGCGGATGGCCTGGACCGCCTGCCGCCAGAGGGCCGCGCCCGCGGTCTCCGCCTTGGTGAAGACCCACTCGAGCACGTCGCCCACCGGACCCAGGGTGTCGAGGATCCCGAAGACCGCGCGCCGGAACAGGTAGTAGCTCTGCGCCAGGGCCGTCTCCAGCAGCTGGGCGACGGCGACTCCCGTCTCGAGCATGGCGCGGACGAGGCGCGCGCCGACGCGGTAGGTGAACCGCACCAGCGTGCCTGCCACCTCGGCGACGGTCTTCCCCAGCTCGAAGAGCGCCTGCACCACCTGCTTGAAGAGCGTGGCGGCGATGTGGATGGTCTGCTTGACCACGTCGATCAGCGTCCGCCCCAGCGTGAACGCCGCGTCGACGATCCGGCGCACCGCCGCGATGCCGTGCGCGGCCGTCGCCACCACCAGGTCGGCGAGGGTCCGTCCGGCGTCGAGGAGCCCCTTCACGATGCGCCGCCCCATCTCCACCGTGGTCGCGACCAGATAGGTGGCCAGGTCGTTGATGGTCCCGGCGATGCGGGAGAGCGAGCCGGCAACCTCGTCGACGAAGTCGGCCGCCTGGTTGGCGATGGAGGTGAGGATGCCGCTCACCGTCTGGCCCAGGTCGCGGAGCGCGCGCGTCACCGCGTCGAGGACGTGGGTGGGCCGCGTCACCACCGCGACCAGGATCTCGCCGACCGCCTTGCCCACGGCCATGAGCGCGCGGACGACGTTCACCACCACGCCGGCGGCGAACCGCGCCGCCTGCGCGAGGATGTTCCCGACCTCCTTCCCGATGGCGATCAGCGCCTCGACGAAGCGATGCACCACCTCGTACGCCTGGGTGGCCATCCAGGTGAGCAGCTCGCCGAGCGTGCGGCCGATCTCGTCGATGGCGCGGAGCGCGTCGCGGAGCACCGCCCCGGTGAAGTCCGCGATCGCGGAGAGCACCTCGACGAGCGCCTTTCCCGCCGCCTCGAGCCCGCGCATCATCTGCTTGAGCACCTGGAAGCCGGCCTGGGCCGCGCCCTCGACGAGCTGCGCGATGGTCCTGCCCGCGGTGATGACGGCGCGCACCAGGTCGGCTACCGCCTGCACCGTCCAGCTGGCGATGTCCTGGACCGCGCCGGCGATCGCGCCCACCACGTCGCCGACGGCCTGGACGATCGCTTCTCCGACGGCCTGCACCGCGCCCACCAGCGTGTCGACCGCGCCCTCCACCCACTCGACGACGGCCGAATCCATCTCCGGCTCGGGCAGCGGCTCCTTGGCCTCGGCCTTGGCGAGCGCCGCGCCCGCGCGGCTGAACCAGAGGGCGACGTCGCGGAAGGCGAGCCGGTCCTTGCGATCGGGGCCGAGGAAGTCGCTCATCAGCACCCGCCCCTGCGCCGCGGGCAGGAAGCCGACGGCGTGCACCACCGCCTGGCCCTGGTTCACGTTGCGGTATCCCTGGATGCCGGCCCGCCTCTCGTCGTCCCCGGTGGACGCGAGGTGCTGGAAGAACGCGCGGTGCGTCTTCACGTCGGGCAGCGACTCGGCGAAGCTCTCCGCCAACCTCACGGCATGGGCGCGGTCGCGCGCGAACGCCTGCCGGAACGCGACCCCCACCTCCGCCGTGGTGGGCGGGTTTGCCTTGATCAAACGAATCATTTCATTTCGATCGGCGAGCGGCGCACGATCGAGCTCGGACAACAGTTGGAGTGAGGCCATCGGCCCCTCCTTGTGGAAAATCAGCTCGGCGATGGATTCAGAGAATGGATCATGCGAATCCCATTCCACTCGATTGCGAGGCGGATTTCAGCGACCGCGAAAGTGGAAAGTCAAGCGCGCGCGACGACACATTTTGCCGCAGGCCGGAGCGGGGCGAATGGGTACCGGCGACTTCCGGGTTTGCCCTTTCCCGGCTGAGGCGTCTGGCATGTAGCGCCGCGCCGCGGCCGCGTCGTTGGCGAACGCGGCGCGGCGCGGCTTTCCTTGCGCTCGACCCTGCCGATCAGATTCCGCCGAGCGGCACGCGCGCGCTGTCGGCATTGTGGCCGATCTGGCGGAGCGCCGGCTCGATGGTCGCGACCATCGAGACCGTGTAGGAGAGGACCGTGATCCAGGCGATGAGCATGATCGCGGGCCCCAGGTACTTCCGGATGCGGTTCATATGGCTTTCCTTTCCAAACGTGTGCTGCGGGGTCGACGACGATCGCGAATGATTGCTCGCCATTGCGGTTCCTCCTTTCGGT